>NZ_JAIOUQ010000008.1 GCF_019931065.1 Methanobacterium spitsbergense
AATTATAGGTTAATCGAAATTTTTTTTCACAAACCCCAACACCCATTAACTTGACTGCCTCAAAAATTTTGGTCTAATTTACAAATCTTAAAATTTATAATTGTTTAAGTTTTTATTATTTAGTATTAGAATTTCTTCTTCTTCATATGTTTCTATTGTTTCTGTTTTTATTCCATTCCATATGATTAGGATTCCTTTTGGATTGTTTGAGTTGTTTATGCATTTTTCGAAGTCTTTGAGGTATCCTAGTAGTTTGTACATGCTGTCTACTATGTATTCTCGGCGTTCGGTTAGTTTTATTTCGATTATTTTATATTGTATTTTGTTCTTTTGTTCGATTTCTAGTATTATGTCGGGTAGTCTGCTTCGGACGTTTAAGGAGTATTTTTTTAGTATGTCTTTGTATTGGCTGTTTTGGGCTAAAGGGCAAGGTATTTGTTGGTAGTATATTTTGATAGTGGTTTCTGGGTCTTGGTATTGTGCTGTGTATGGCTTTTTCTGGTGGGCCATTATTAGGTTTATATCTAGTGTTGAATTGGGGGTATTTTTTTGTTTTGTTCCTAATTGGTCGATTATGTGGAATAGTGCATATATTTCGTATAGATCTTCTTCTTTGGTTGGTTTGAGTAATTGGTTTCCTATGAGGGATTTGATTGTTTCTAGTTGGTTATTGTGGAATATTTTATCGTATAGTTCGTAGCATTTGAGGATTTCGTTTCTATATATTCTGTTTCGATGTGTTCTGAGTCTTTGCAGATCTCTTGGTTTGATCCTTTTGGTTTTGGTTAGGTTTTGGATGTAAATATTGTTTAGCGCTTTTTTTATTGTATGATTACTTCCTATTATGTCGTCTTGCCAGTTATCTTTGAGATATTCTATTTCAATATTTTCTTCAGGTTTGATAAATTGAAATGTTTCTGCGATTTCTGCTATGTTAGTTAATATATATTTTAGAATTTGGTTTTCGGGAAGGTCATACATTCTTGAAGCGGGTTTGCACATGAAAATGCTTTTATCATTATATCCTGAGCCATATCTTTCTTTATATGTTAGGTTCCAATCTATTCTGCCTTTTATGATTCCTTGTGATCTTATAACCTCTTTTTGGGTAGAATGAGATAGATTACGCATAAGTTGAGGTAGAATATTTACTAAGTCTTTAACTTCTGCGCTTAAAAGAAAATGTACTCTTTTGAGGATATCTATATGTGATTCTCCGATTTCAAGATTCTCTGGATTGATTTTTAGCTTTGGGGAAGATTCTCTAAATAGGTATAGCCAAAGTCTAGGTTTTATATATTCATAAACCTCTTTTTTATCCCATTTAACATTTGATTTCATAAAAACTTTTTTCCTATTATTTTTATGTTCCCATGTTGAATCCGGTTTCTTTAAAGCGTTTAATAATTTCAGGGTCTTGTTTTAGGTATTCATCTAAGGATTTCCATATTTCTTTTATTTCTGTGAGTAATAATCCTTCTAATTGTGGAACAATGAATGAAATGAAAGCTTGAACTAATATTTCAGTGTTTATGTTGTTCTTAGAATCTGATAATTGTACTCTTGCTTTAACAAATTCACATATGTCTTTTAGGATAGCAGGTCCCATTGGACGGAAGTCATTGATTTTAAGAAGATTATCAATTAAATCTGTATATCCGTTATCGATATCGCTAGTCCATTCTTTTATTAAATTTTTGTAATCAATATCTTCGGGTAAATCAATGTATACAAATGCAAAACGTCGCATAAAAGCATAGGACATTTCAAATAAGGAATTTTTATCAAAAATATTCATTGTAGCGATAATTCTCCAATTATTACCAACAGAATATTCTGCGACTTGTAGACAAGATTTTATTTCCCCGTCATTTGGAATAATTTTTACATGTTCTTTATCTGAAATAAATGGTAATTCTACTCCTTGACCGGATAGAACTGTGAATAGTTGTCCAAATGCTTTATCTATATCCGAACGATTAATTTCATCTATTATAAGTGTTTTATTTTCTTTTATTGCTTGTAAAAATTTTCCTTCATAAAAACTAAGAGAATCATCATTTTCCTCAGGCATATAACCTCCAATGGTATCAAATGTACTCCAATCAGAAGTAGCTGTAGTTAATATATATCCTTCTGAAAACTTTTTTTCGACTATTCCATTGGCAATGTGTTTAGCTAGATCAGTTTTACCAGTACCTGGAGGGCCTGTAAGTAAAATATGTTTACCTGAATTAAGAAGAGCACAAATATTTTCTAATATTCCCTCTTTTAATTTGATATCCTTTGTATCAATATCAAGAGGATTTAAAAATAGAGGTTCCATTTGTTCAACTGAAACTATGGGGTAATTCCATCCTAATTTATCAAATAAACATTCTATTTCATTGGATTTAATCTCTCTTAAAATTCCGCCAGCACCACCAATTGCTCTACCCCATGCACTTCCATTTTTATAAGGAACATTGTTAGCATCTAATAGACATTTATGGATTTCATCAGGTTTATTATCTTCATGATAAATCGGATCAGAAATATCTACTCTAATGGGATAAGGATCATCGGACCATAATACAGAATTACCTTCAAATGTATCAGATTCTATTTTACAAAGAGTAAAGCCAAACTTTGAGGAATATATTAAAAGATAATCTCCCAGTTTTAACTTCGTTGCTTTGGTTCTGTTTTCCTCTTTTATACCCCAAACATTATTATCCATACATATTCCATAATTAGACTGTAAATCCTTACCAATAGTTACCCAATATATTTTAGGCTCATGATCAAAATGACCGACAATTATATCCCAGACTTCATCAAGTTGTAAAAGAGTTAAATCATTTTCTTTAGCTAATTTAACTAAAATTTCATTTATTCGACTATATTCCTCACCAAAACTAATATTTTTATCAAATTTAGGTTTAAAATCTGTTTTATCCATTGCTAACTCTGCTTTACTATTATACACACCATATTCAGTAGGATATACAACTGATAAAATTGGAGTCAATATCGCCCTACCTAATCCTTTAACATAATTATTACCTTTTAATGGCATAAGTTCATTAAAACGTTCATTAATAGGTTTAGACTCATCTAAAAGAATCTTTAAACCTTCTTTTAGTTTATCCATGTCCTGAGTAATAGTGGTGCTTAATCTTTGAATCCCATGCCAATGTTTGTTATTCTTAAATGAAAGAAACGACACAAAATCTTCTTTACTGAGCTTGTCAAGATTATCTGGATGAAAAATATGTCCATATTTTTCAAATACTTTTTTATCTTCTGCTTTATTATAAGATTCTTTAACACTTTTTATAGATTCTACAAATAATTTATAAGCTTCCCAATTAGCAAGACTTTTATAGTAGGGTATAATAGACTCATATGTTTCTAAAATAGCACCAATGTCCTTTTTTATATCTGAATCATTTGATAAATCATCAAATGAGTAAAACCGAGAAATAATATTTCCAGCTTCATATAATCTTGTTTTAGAACTTCTATCTTTTAGATCAATAGGGTTTTCATTGAAACCTTTAGGAATCGTTTTTAAGTTAGTTTTTAAGTTTGAGGCTCTAGATTGTAGTATTTCAAATTTATCTCCTCTAATATTTGTTACTCCTTGATTAAGAGATAGATATATTCCACTCATATCCTTTCTAAATAAATAAACAACATAAAGACCATCTTGAAAGGTAATTGAACATTCGAAATTCCTTATACCCTCCCAAGGAATAGTAGCCCATCTACCTTGTCCATGAGATATCTTAATTTCATAGTTATCAACATCTATAAACTTATCAACGTTATTTTTAAGATTATTAGTAAAATCCGACCTCATTCTCTCTGCAAATTTATTATCTTTAAAATTTTTAACTTTTTCGTTAAGATAATTATCTAAAATCAGTTTAAAATCATCACCAAACATTTCACCCTCCCCCATAGAGGATATTCTAGTTTTTTACTAATAAATTTGTCGCATAAATTAGATTAAGATAATCGATAATGATAGAGCTAAATTTTCAAGGATTTTAGATGCCAAAAGAGCTTTTTGAAGAATCTAATAAGTAAATATTACAAGTCACTAAATCTCTCATTTATTTATGTACCGAAGATTATTATCAATAATATACAATTCGAACAATTTTATAGTCAGAATAAGATTTATAGTTTTTATGAGGGGCATGAAATTATTATTGTTGGTTGATTAGATTAATTATTTAAATTTGAGTTGGATCTACTATGAAAAAGTATAATACAGATTCTATTGGAAATATGATGTCTCAGATATCTCAAAATGAAGTTTATTTACCTGCAATTCAAAGAAAATTTGTATGGAAATATGATCAGATTGAAATGCTTTTTGATTCTATCATGAGGGGTTATCCAATAGGTACTTTTCTTTTTTGGTCAGTCGTAGGTGATACCAAAGATGATTATACTTTTTACAAGTTTATTCAAGAATACCATGGACGAGATAATTTTTTTAACGAAGTGGCCCCTAAACCCGAGCTAAAAAATAAAATAATCGGAGTTCTAGACGGTCAGCAAAGATTAAGTTCAATGTATATTGCTCTTCAAGGTACTTATGCATATAAAAAAAAGCATTATCGAATTGAAAGTAAGGGAGCTTTCCCAAAGAGGGAGATGTATTTAAACCTGTTTCCAACTAAAAAACTTGATGAAAGTATAATTTACGAATTTAAATTTTTATCAAAAGAAGATTACGAAGAATTTGATAAAGATCTACTTTGGTTCAAAATCAGAGATGATCAGTTATGGTTCAAAGTTAAAGAAATTTTAAAATGGGAAAAAGATCCAGATATTGACAAATATTACGACGAATTAATAGAGACTCAACACCTGACAAATGAATTTATTAATTTAATCAAAGAAAACAAAGCTAGAATCAAAAAAATATTGAGAATTCTCCATACAAGACTCACTAATGAAGAGTTAATTAATTTCTATGAGTTAGATGAACAAAATTTAGACGAAATTTTAGATATTTTTGTTCGAGTTAATAGCGGAGGAACACAATTATCAAAATCAGATCTTCTCTTTTCAACTATTGTAGCAAGATGGGAAAAAGCTAGAGATGAAATAGATTTTTTATTGAAAAATATTAATCAAAAAGGGGAAGGATTCGAGTTTGACAATGATTTCATAATGAGAGCCTGCCTTGTGTTAACTGATGCTCCCATAGTTTTCACAGTTAAAAGCTTCAAAAAAGACAATATTTATAAGATAATGGGAAATTGGGAAGATATCAAATTATCAATTGAGAATATGGTTGATTTGTTAGTTGATTTTGGATTTAACGATAAAAATCTCACTTCTTTAAATGCAACTATCCCATTAGCCTATTATTTAATGAAAGGCGGCCAAATAACTAAGAAAACTAAACATGATCTTAAAATTTATCTGATACAAAGCTTAATTCAAAAGATCTATGGTGGTCAGGGAGATAGTGTTTTAACAAACATGAGAGATGCTTTAAGAATAAAAAGCCAAGAAGATTATATCCTTAGATATAAAAATTTTGATCTTGGCAATTTCATTCAGAATCTCGAACTAACAGGTAATAAACGCTTTAAAATTGGTGAAGACGATGTTGAAGACTTATTGGAAAATAAAAAGGGACCATATACATTCATGATACTTTCACTTTTATATCCAAACATCAAATTTGGGCTTGTAAGGTTACACCAGGATCATATCCACCCTGCAAGTTCTTTCACAAATGCAAAACTCAATAAATATGGAATACTCGAAGAAGAATGGAAACATTGGCAATTATTGAAAGACCAGCTACCTAATCTACAAATAATGGAAGGTTCTGAAAACGAAAGTAAAAATAAAACACCATTTAAAGATTGGTTAAAGGGTGAAAATGCTGATGAAATTCCAAATGTTCCAGATATTGACAAATTTTTATCGGATAATTATATCCCTATTAACACAAGTTTAGAATTCCAGGATTTTTTAAAATTCTTTGAAAGAAGAAAAGCCATATTAAGGGATGAAATCAGGAAGAGATTATTTTAATCAGGATATAACATATTTAAGAGGTGGTTAATGTGGATGATTATAATGAAGGGAAAGATCTTTATAAAAATGGAGAGTTTAATAAAGCTTTAATTAAATTCAAAACAGCACAAGATAAGAACCCTGAAAGTTTGGACTGTTTATATGCACTCGGTAGAACTTTTACATTCATTGAGAAATATGAAGAATCACTACTCTATTATAACAAGATTCTTGATATTAACGCTAACCACCTTAAGGCTTTAATTGGAAAATCTTTATCACTTTCATGTTTAAATAAAACAATAGATGCTTTAAGTATAATTGATGATAGTCTACAAAATTCTAATAATGGTTATTTATGGGCGATAAAAGGTCGTTTATTATCATTAACTCATGAAAATAATTCTGAAGTAAAAAATTGTTTTCAAAAAGCTTTTGAATTATGTGATGATACTCCTTTTTTATATTATCAAAAAGCAAAAGCTTGTCTAAATGAGTTAGATTATAAAAAAGCTTCAAATTTTTATAATAAATCAATAGAAAGTATTGAAAATTCTAAATGTGATTTAGATGAAGGAATATACGTAACAAAACTATTAATTATGTTTGATAGGGGTTGGATGTATTCTAGGATAGGCGATTACGCTGAAGCATTAAAATATTGATGAAGCATTAAAAATGAGCAAAAAATCTGTGGTTGGTTTATATTCTAAAGATTTAATGTATTATGAACTTGGTGATCCAGATCGTGCATTGGAGATTATTAATCATTTACTGTATTTGGAACCGGATGATATTTTTTCCTTAATTTTAAAACTTATTATTTATAGGAAGCAAGGGTCTCCTCAAACTGCAATGAAGATATGCAAGCGAATCATTGAAATTGATGAAAAAAATGCATTGGCATGGGCTAATATGGCATGGCTTTACTATACTGAGAATCAATATGAAAAAGTTATCGAAGCTGCAAAAAAGTCTTTAAACATTGACCCTGACAATGCAGATGCTAATGCTTATGCATTATTCTATGGATCAAAAGCTGCTAAAAAAACTGAAAATCTTAATTTGGCAAGTGAATGGGAAGAGAAGTTAAGCGATCTAAATGTGAAAAAGATAATACGTGAAAAAGATCTACAAACTAAACTTATAAAAGAACCATGGCGAATAGAAAAAGTATTAGGTAAAGATATAAAGTTTAAAGAAAAAGAATACGCTCTAAAAGACAGGAAAAGGATTGATTTACTATATAAAAGTATTATAACTGGTGATTTTATAATATTCGAACTTAAAGTTGTTCCTGCTACCAGTAAAACATATAAACAAATTACAGGATACATGGATGCTATAAAAACAATAGAACCTGAAAAAAATGTTAAGGGTATTGTACTAAGCTTAGGGTATGATAAAACCTTTAAAAATTTGATTGATAAAAATCCCCATGTTTCTCAAATGGATTTTAGAAAATTAGGATTAGAAGTTTAAAAATTATAAAAAATTACTATTCAATTCTATTGAAAGAATTAGTATTTACGGGGAAAATTTAAATAATTAATTTATCATGATTTATTTATTCTTTTAATTATATGTGTTACAACCTCAAAAAATCTATTTGTTTGTTCGTCGTTCATTTTTGTTATATCAAACCAGTAGCCATCGTTTATTTCAGTTGCAAAATCTTTTAGATCTTTGTATTCTTCTACGATTGACTCTCCATTAGAAATTTTATTTCTTATGCTGTCGACTGTGACAAAAAGTGCCTGCCCATATGCACTCAAATTGCTGTATCCTCTAATTATATTGATATTATTTTCATCTTTAACAATATTTAATGAAAATCCTTTGGGTGTCCAGAGAACTAATAATTGTTTTTCTTTAGCATAGTCTAAGAGTTTTCGGTAAAAAACTGCTGTTTTTTCATCTAACTGTTCAAAGAAAGTTGTTTCATTTAATATTTCACTTTGAGTAGGTTTCATAGCCTGATATTCAGCAGTTTTCCCCACAAGTCGTGGTATGAGTGTTTTTAATCCTTCACCTACGTATTGTTTGAGTTCGACTGCATAGACTTCTGTAGGATCCATCTGTATGTTAAGAAATTCAACAATGGTTCTGAGTTTCGTAGGTATAATATCTGCAACAAATACTAATCTTATTTTACCCGCCTGTAAGTTGGTTTTTACTTGTTCCCAGAATTCATCTGGACTTATTTCCAATCCCAGCTCCTCTTTAAGTAATTCATTTTGATCCATTGTAGGGTATGTAAAAGTTAAGCTGGATATGATTTTTTCAACAGGGATGTAAACAAGTAAATTAGAAGCATAATCCATCATCTGTCCCACCACTTCTCTTCTTAATCTACCGTCAGAGCTTCTTTTTGTCTCAACGATTGTGGGAATAGCGTCCTGGTCTAAAAATAGATGATCAATTGATAATTTTTCTGATCCCATTTCATCAACAGAATATATATCAAGTTCTCTTTGAACTAATAGCCATCTTCTCGGTATATCCACATTCATTTCATCCCCTGCTAATAAGTTAGGATACTTCGCTACTAGATCTTGTAAAATATCTTCTGAAACATACTCTTTCTCTTCCATCTCAACCAGCTCATTCCCCTCCTGAAGTAGAAAAATCTTTCCTGCCAAAATAAAACCTCCTAATTCCACCTAAAACTTAATGATTATTTATTAAACGATTACATTAATTACTATATAATAAAAGAAATATTTATTTCATATTATATTTAAATAAGGGGTTAAAAAATACGAATTTTAAATTTTTACATTTAATATTGTAGGAGTAGAAGAACCTAAGAATCGTCAATCATGGATATTAGAATTATCCAACTATTCACAGTTTGATTCTGTTTTTGATAATCTAATTTATAAAAAATTATTTATTCGATTTGATGACTTCTTTAAGTTCTTTTATTTCTGAATGAAGTTTGTCTATTTTATTGTGGAGTTCATCGGATTTGTTATCATTATTGCTTTTTACTATTGCTGATGTGATAGTAGCTGTTAAAAAGCTCATAAATCCAATTCCTGTGAACATTATAATTGCTCCTATTACCCTTCCAACATCGGTTTTAGGATAAATATCTCCATACCCTACAGTTGTTACAGTTACTAATAAATACCAAAATGCATCATCAAAGCTGTTTATATCTCCATTTACGCCATATTCCACTAAATAAAGTACCGTAGCACTACTTAATAAAATCAATAAAACAATGAAAATACCATAGTCAATTTTGGTTTTATGTAACAAATCCAATAAATGTCGTATTTCTTTCTTAAATAATGCAAGAATCTTAATAATGCGTATTAATCTAAAATAACGGAAACCAGTACTTATAGGACCAACTAATATCTCAGGGACCATACCAAGAATATCCGTCCAATTACTACGCATAAACTGTTTTTTATCATCCGCTTTCGAAAAACGGTATAAAAATTCAGGAATTAATATCAATACAACACATAGATCAAAATATACAATCATTGTATAGACTTCAGGGCTTACTGAAAAGAACAATAAAGAAGTTAACAAAAAAATATCAGAAAGCATCAATACTAAAATAATCCCCTCTACAAACAAACCTATTTTATAATTCTTCATCCTATCCAATATAACCAAATTCAATAGACTCACCCAAAACTAAATCAATTAAACTATCACTTAACATTTACTATTTTAGTTTCAATTTAATCATATGGATATCACGTTGATTCAGAGGATTAACAACTTTAATATCCATTTTCAATACTTTATATTTTATTTTGAAAGATTTGAGACTAAAGTAAAATCTTTCTATCAAAATAAAATACATCACATTTAATCTGATGCGAAACATATCAATATTATTTGCTACTAAAGAATAATCGAATAATATGCTTATATAATTGTTTTTAACTATTATTTTCAAGATTAGGGGAGAGCTAAATGAGAATTTTAAATTTCAACATTCGATTCGGTGGGGAGAAACGAACATATAAAATTGTGGATTACTTTTTGAACAATGATTTTGATATGATTGTACTCACAGAATTTATTAAAAATGATAACGGTAAAGAAATTATAGCTAAATTAGTTGAGAAAGGGTATAAAACTCAACCATCTAATGAAAATGGTGAGTTCGGTTCATTTATTGCAAGTAAAGAGGAATTTATAACCAAGAATGTTGAGGATATATGGGTTGAAGTTTATATTCCCATCATGGATTTATATGTGCTTGGAGTATATGTTCCAGACAAGTCAGGATCTCAAAAGAATTTATTTTGGAAGAAAATATTAGATTACGCTGAGAAGCAAGTTGATAATAAAGTACTGATAACAGGTGACTTTAACAGTTGCACAAAAGCAGATTCTTCAAATAAAACAGAATACAATGCCAAGGATTTGATGAAACTAGAAGAATTAGGATAATAGACTTGTGGAAGTACAATGCAAAAGAAGAGTCTAGCGGATATACTTGGTTTCACTACTCTGGAACTGGCTTCAGATTAGACTATGCATTCGTTTCATCAAAGCTTGCTGAAACATTAGAGGATGTATCTGTTTATTCAGATTCTCAAATCAGGGAATCTAAAATATCAGACCATTCACCACTGGTAGTTATCTGAATTAAAATATAAATCTTCAATATTTTTTTACTGAAAATGTATAAAATTCTATGAAATTGGCCAACAACTTCTAAATCTATTATTGTTCCTTTTCAAATTCTTCTTCAGTATTAATCATTATCATTTAATTCTGGAAAGTTTCTGGAATATACTAATAGATCAAATTTATATATTAAATATTTTATTGTTCTGGTCATTTTTCAGATAAGGAGGTTGATGGTATGGTTGCTCCACATTTTCTGCAGAATTTTGAGTCTTGATGTATTGGAGCAGAACATTCTGGGCATTTAGATTTCATGCTCACACGTCTTTTCCCAACTAATCTTTCCCATGATTGAATTAGAGATCCTATAGGATCTTCGTCTCCTTTTATCCTTTCATTCAGTTTATCTTCTTTAATGGGAGAACTCTCTACTAATGGTTTTCCACATTCCGTACAAAACTTAGAATTAGGATTATTAAGCACAGAACACCGAGGACAGGAAATATCAACATCGTTTGTAGTAGGAGAACTCTCTACTAATGGTTTTCCACATTCTCTGCAAAACTTAGAATTAGGATTATTAAGCACAGAACACCGAGGACAGGAAATATCTTCATCTTGGCTTATTGATCTATCTAAACGCTTATTTACCATTCAAACACCTCTATAAACATTAGAAAATTAAAGTCTTCCTGCATTAATATCTTGAGCAGTGATATAAGCATCATATAAATTAATGACCCAAAGTATTGGTAGTAAAATCCACCCTATTAATATGAATGTCAATAATCCAGTAACAATTGCACATATAAACAGAATTAGTCCTTTCAATATTTGTCCATTATAAACTTGACCTAGTCCCACAATTAGAAATGATAATAGTACAGCGATCCACGGATTTTTTTCCATACATTAACCCCCAAATTAATTAATATAGAATATTAATACTCAATATATTTAAAATTAACTTTTTAGACTGAAAAATTAACTCTTAGAATATTAGTACATAACAACAACATCTATCATTTATACACACTATTTATTCCCCTCCTTATTTCATTCGAGGACATGAAAGCTTTAGTTTTCTACAATAACCAAAAATGGATGGTATTTAAACAATATCTCTTAATTAATAGTAATGTATTTATCCACAATCATATCACTAATTGTTTATACTCTTATGTTTGAATATATTCATGTTCTAGAAGGGTTTTGATTAATGGAAAAAGTCCACTTCAATCCGGGGTTGAAATGATGATAGTTCGCAAATATAAGTTTAGGCGGGGTTTCTTATGGATGAAAATAAATCAAATAATCTTATAACGTGCAATAAATGTGATGCAGAAGTTCCTGAAGGAAGTAAATTTTGTGTAGAATGTGGGGTGGCCATCGGGACAGTAAATGATATTGTTACAGAATCCTCAGAGGATATTATTAATTGTCCTAATTGCAACGAGGATGTTGAAGCAAGACTTAAATTCTGCCCAGAATGTGGAACTAAAATTCAAACTAATGCTCCTAGCCCACTAAATACATGCACTTATTGTGATGCTGATGTTGAAGTAGGACTTAAATTCTGCACGGAATGTGGGAAAAAAATTAGACATTCTAAAGGAACTTTAAAGAGAGACAAGTCTAACTGGCTTGATAAATCTTTAGTAACTATTAATAAATCAAGTCAGAGTTTACTAAAAAATGTAGACAATCTTATAGATAATAATATAAAAAAATCTCGAGTACCTCCAAACGTTAAAATTGAGCAGTTTAAGCCCGTGCGAATAAAAGGAATCGATAACCCAAATCCCGGGTATTTACTATGTGATCAATGTGGTGGTGTTTATAAACTTAAATCATTTGAAAGTAGAGATGATTTCAGTGTCCATTGCGAATGTGGAGGTAAAATAACATATCTCAAAAATTTGTCAAAAACATGACAAAGTCTTTGGTTTTTAATTTATCTAATGAGTTGATAAAATATGGCCAGTGAACAACTTTTAATGCTAAATCCTAATGAGTATGAACATAAACTGGATAGAAAAGCTCTTGAAACATTAGAAAAAACTCCAGGATTAAAGAAATTCGGCATAAATCAAATGAAAGATGTGGAAAAACAAGTAAGATTAATTCATACTGGTAGCTCAATTAAAGTCACACACAATCATTTTTCTGAAATTCATGAAATATTACAAGAAGCCTGTAATAATATTTACCTTAAAAAAATTCCAGATATGTACATAAATAGCGGTTGGGATATCAATGCAAGTACTATCGGCTCAAAAGAACCAATAATAATGCTCAACTCAGGAGCGGTTGAATATTTAACTCCAGAAGAACTTTTATGTGTAATAGGGCATGAAGCAGGCCATATCAAAAGCGGTCATACAACATACAAAAATATGGTTAATACATTTTCTTATTGGAGTTCGATAATTACTGATATTACACTTGGTTTTGGTGGACTATTGCAAGAATCTTTACAGAAGGCTTTAAACTATTGGAGTCAAATGTCTGAATTTACAGCAGACAGAGCAGGATTACTAGCTTGTCAAGATATTGAAGTTGCCATACATGTTGAAATGAAATTAAGCGGTGTTCCACCAAAACTCTATGATAAAATGGACACCGATGAATTTATAAATCAAGCCAAAGAATTCATGAGCCTAGATTCAGATCTTTCATACAAAACGTATAAAACATTGTTTAATTTGGATTTAGACCATCCTTGGTCCGTTATGAGGGCATTTGAGCTTATGAAATGGGTAGAAAAAGGAAAATACCAACAACTACTTGATATTCATTGCAAAAAGAATATTGAAGATTTAGACAAAATCTGTCTAAAATGTGGGGCTGAATTTAATTGCGATCAAACCTTTTGTGGAATATGTGGATCAAAACATCATCGAACATGTACTGAATGTGGATCTAAAATAAAAGGAAAAGAAAAATTCTGTGGGGTATGTGGAAATGAATTATGGGCTCGTTAAAAGATAGAAGGATATTGACGAACTTCATGAAATCAAACGAATTTCCAGACACATTCACAAATTATTCTAACATAATATTAAAAAAAATCGAAAAAAACTATATTATTCAATTATGTGTGGTAATAAGATGAGTGAATATCCAGATAAGTTAGCTAGTTGGTTAGGAATTTGGGGCGTAATTAATCTAATTTTAGCTTTTCCATATGGAGTTTTAATATTGATTTTTGCTGTCGCAATCTATATAACAAAAAGCCCTATGATAATGAATGCATTTGGTTGGTTATGGTTAATTTTAGCAATACCTCAATTCTTCGCAGGTTTTATGTTTCCGTGGTTGTTTATATTAGCTATAATCAATGCAATATTTGCAATTGGCGTAATTTCAGAAACAAAAAAATATGAAAAGGGGAAAGTTGTAGCTAAGAGTAAATCAGGATATCAAAAAAATTTAAATTTAGATAATAAGAGCAATATGGAAAGTTTATCAAATAATTACTGTTCTGAATGTAATTATAAATTAAATAAAAAGGATAAATTTTGTCCTGATTGTGGTAACAAAGTTTATAGTAATATTTATTAATAATAAAATATTGGGGTAACATGAAAATAAAATGTTCAAACTGCGGACACGAAAGTGAGAAAAACAAAATTTTTTGTACTGAATGTGGAACAAAGATAGAACAAATATCAGAACTTATTGAGTCTAAACAAGTAATAAATTGTCCTAAATGTTCTATAGAATTACCGGCTAATACTAAATTTTGCACAGACTGCGGTACAAAAATTGATCAACAGATAGTTTTAGATCAAGAAATAATATGTCCCAAATGTTCTAAAAAACTTCCCGCCAATAGTAAGTTCTGTAAAGAGTGTGGAACGAAAATTGGATTTGATAATAAATCTCTTAATGAATTTGTAAGTGATGAAACAATTGATTCTATAAAGGAAAGGGGAAAAGATATCAGGAAAGAAGCCGAAAGTTTATTTAAAAAATTAAGAGAATAAAAATATTATACTATAACTCAAATTCAGTGGGGGGATTAAATGGGGTATTTAATTTGTAATAAATGTGGCGGCTATTATGAGCTCAAAAAAGGCGAATCAATAGATGATTTTGATATTTGTGAATGTGGTGGAAAATTTACTTTTATTGAAGAAATTGAAGGATTAACAAAATCGTCAGTTTTAATGATAAAATGTCCTTCTTGTGGAAATAATAATCCCGAAGATTCTAAATACTGTTTATCTTGTGGGGAATATATGAAGCCTATCAAAGGCCGGGAAAATCTTTTAGATTTTTTAGATTTTCCTGCACTTTTCATTATTTCGATTTTAGCAGTGATTATATTCATTTTAAGCTCAATTATCTTCGGTGATCTTGGGAACAACTCTATTTTATTTATTGATAATAATCAACCGGATAATAATCTTCCAAAGGGCATTTATCTAATACTTATTATCTTTATTGGTATATGTGCTGGTCTTTTAGTAAAAGGAAACTATAAAAAAAATGCGTTACATGGAGCACTAGTTTTAATGCCTTCAGTAATATTTGGTGTGGTTTCATTTTACTCTGAAATGAATACTTTATTACAATACATTGCTTCTCCTAATCCAATAATTAGTTTAATGATAGGCAGTTTATCAATTGTATTGTTAATATTAATGATATTAGCATACTCACTTCTTGGTGGAATAGGTGGTCTAATTGGTTCAATCATTCATAACAAGTTTAAATTAGACGATAATAAATTATGGAAACGACTAACGGAAAAAATATACCATAATAAAAAAATTAACATCAAAGAGTTAAGATTTGGTTATTTTTCATTCTTATTGACTATTTTGTTAGTAACTCTTTGGAGTGTATTCGGTTAATGTTAATCTATTATTATTTTTTATAAGTTTTCAATTATATTCACAAGAGTCTGATGCAGTGTAACAAGTCAATAAACAAAAATGGAAATCACAGTTCGGAATTGGACAATGCACTATTCCTTCTTTCACAATTCATCTTCACATCTTAGAGGATTCATCTTCTTAAAAGAATAATCTATTAATCCAATAATTAGTCCTAAATATTATATAATTCGAAATAGTTACGGTAGAATACTCGTTTCAAAAAATATAACGATCTATATTAATACTGAAGTTTTACTTCGGAGAAGTATCACGAAGTTGTAAAATAATATTAGTTTTTCACTTTGATATTTCTTAATTATTCATCATTAATATTAGAAAATATAATACAATAATTGATATACACAGAATCCTAGTAAATCCTTCTTATAAATATGATGTGGATACTATAATCAATTCATTAACTAATAAAAAAAGCACCTGCAGATATAACTTCAAAGACACTATTCTATGAGATGAACCATCAAAATAATTCATCATGAGATAATGAAATCATTTGCGATATATTCAAATTGGATAATTGGATATAACACTATAAAAATAATGTTATGTGTAATGGATTTCTTTGGAGGTTTAAGTGATGTCAGATGAAAATATCGTATACATTGGAAATAAACCAGTAATGAACTATGTATTAGCTGTAGTAACTCAGATGAATACCGGAGTCCCCGAAGTAATGTTGAAAGCAAGAGGAAGAGCAATCAGCAGAGCAGTTGATGTTGCAGAGATTGTAAGGAACAGATTTATGACCGATTTAGAAGTAGGTTCCATAGATATCAGCACAGAAGAAATGACCAGCAGAGAAGGATCAAACAGTAATGTTTCAGCCATTGAAATAAAACTCTGCAAGACAGAATAAATAAGAAATCCATTCAATCCACTTTTCATTTTATGAAGGAGAAACTTCGCTGAATAAAATAAATAATATTACTTTTATAATTTAAAGTATTAAAAAACTTCAGAAAATCAAACACTATATTTTTACAATAGTTGACAATGGTCAAAGTATCTCTACGATTGCTTCCTTTCCATTTTTAATGGTATAAAAGCGTTCAAGCGAGCAAATAATTAATGAATCTTAGAATAGAAGAACGTATGTTGCCTGCATACTTCATTAGTATTCTCAGGAAATTTAGATTTGTAATATTTAGACCATTGGGCTAACAATAAAGAAGTTTAAAGAAGTTATAATTCTAGTTATTTATTTTGGAATTTTTATTCAAATTTAAAATCCAAAATTACCATACAATCCTAACGATTTAATCAAACTAGAAGAATTAGGAATATTGACCTATGGAAGTATAATTCAAATGAGGACTCAGATAGATATACTTGGTATCATAATACCGGAATTGGGTTCAGAATAGACTATGCCTTCGTTTCACCGAAGCTTGGTGAAACTTTAGAGGATGTATCAGTTTACCAATAAAATTAGTAGAAAAAGACTCAAATGTGAGATTGGAATTGAATTTGAAACTTACTTTTCACTATTTTGATTAGTTTGTATAATAGGAAGTTTAAAGGGTAAATGTTTTTTCCTTGGGGAATATGAATAATTATAAATGAAATCTATTTTAAGCCATATTGATCTGTTTAAAAATAAAATAATGGGTATTGTATACGAAATAACCTGAAATATTATTGGTTAACTATAAGATTGATTGAAATTTGTATATTATTAATATAGAATTAATGCCATATTGTTTTATGGAAATTAAAAAAAATTAAATCACGAGAAATTTTATCATGATAACAGTTAAAATAAAAGGAGGTCTTGGAAATCAATTATTCCAATATGCTTTTGGTCGTTCATTATCCTATGATTTAAATACTGAACTATCATTTGATTTATCCTATTTTGATACAGAATATTCTAAATCTTTGAGGCATTCCATTTATGGTCTAAAACTTTTCAATATTAAAGAAAACATTGAAACGATTAACTTTTCAAATGAGATAGATGAAGAATCATCAAAACATAAATATTATCAAGAAGCTTCTTTCAATGAAATAACTGGTTTTCCGTCTTTAAATAATTTCAATAACATACAACTTCCAGCATATTTTGATGGATATTGGCAATCTGAAAAATATTTCATACACAATGAAAACATAATTAGAAATGAGTTAGAATTTAAGATTCCTCTTAATGGAAAAAATAAAATAATTGCTGAAGATATCTTAGATCATAACTCAGTTGCTATGCATATTCGTAGAGGAGATTATCATAATCAACCTCATTTTGGGATGTGTGATACTGATTACTACAATAAATCAGTCTCTTTTATTGAGAAACAAGTTGAAAATCCTAAATTTTATATTTTTTCTAATGATCATCAATGGGTTAAGAAAAATATCCATATTCCACACCCCACATATCATATCACACATAACGATGTTGAAAAGGGGTATGAAGACCTTCGTTTGATGTCATTATGCAAACATTTTATAATAGCCAATAGTTCATTTAGTTGGTGGGGTGCTTGGTTATCTAGAAATAATGATAAAATAGTAACAATACCAAACCCCTGGTTTATTTCTCGCCTACCCGGTACTAGATACATAGATAAGGGTAAACATTTTTATCCTATTAAGAATGATTATAGTGAAGTTTTCAACGATTCTAGTCTAATTTTATTTAGTTTAAACCCATCTAAATATTCCATAGATATTCCTTCAATTAAAAATGTGGATTTAAAAGTTGATAATAATATGTTAAATATCCACACATTAGGAAATAATTCTAAATTATATTTAAAAGAAATTCACAAATTGAATGATAATAATGAAGTTATAATGAAAATATCCCTAAAAACAAAATCCTCTGATCTTATACGATTGAATTATACCACCGAAAACTCTTCCACCTATAATTTTAATAATAGCTTCCATTCCTATTATTATGAAAACGAGGATATTGATATTTACGTATATTTATCAAAAGAAGTTTTGTTAACCAACTTGATGATAGAACCAGCTACAAATAAAGGGTCTAACATTACCATAAAATCATTAGAAATTCGTGAAATTCATAATTCTAAAAATTATTCTTCCCTTTTTTCAAACAACATATCGAACACCATCTCAAAAGTAATAAGTACAGAAAAACATTTGACTGAAATAGATAATAAACTAAAAAAAACAGAATACAAACTTGAACAAACCGATAAGCAACTTAATCAAACACAAAAACAATTGAAAGCATATCATGAATCTTTCATGAAAATGGAAAAAACTGAAAAAAAGATTTTATTTAAATATGATAGTCTTAAGGCCCATTTTTATGAAACTCAATACTTGAACAATAATGGTAGACCAATTATTCAGCGTATAATTTCATGGTTCCCCAGTTTATATATACTTCTCAGAATGAGAAAAAGCGGCATTAAAAATGCTTTAATAAACATGAAAGGGTATCAGTCCATAAAAAAAGAACATCTATTAAATATCGGTTATTATTTAAAAAATAATAGTGATGTAAGAATATCTGGTAAGGATCCTATAATTCACTATATCTATCATGGTTATAAGGAAGGGCGAAAACCTAATCCTACATTTGATGGTGACTATTATCTAGAAATTCATAGTGATGTAAAAACCTTGAATTTAAACCCACTGGTACACTACAGTTTATATGGCATCAATGAAGAAAGAATAACCCATAATCAAGTTAATGATTAAAAATGTATGTTAAATGGATTGAAATCCATTTTTGATATATTGAATAATAATTATGCCATTTTTGCTTAAAAAAAAATAATCTCAAGTTTAGAATATTATGATAATTATAAATCATCATTTAAGTTAATAAAAAAAATTGAATATATACCTATTATTCAGTTAATATAGGGGGTTATTCAAACGTCATTTTGGGAAAATAAGAAATTTTTAATAACTGGCGGCGCTGGTTTTTTAGGTTCTTATGTTGTAGAAAAATTAAAGGATCGAGGAGTAAATGATAAGAAGATTATAGTGCCACGAAGTAAACAAATGGATTTACGGATAATGGATAATTGTTATAAAGTTTGTGAAAATGTAGATGTGGTAATCCATTTAGCTGCTAAAGTTGGAGGTATCGGTTTTAATAGAACATATCCTGGAACACTTTTTTACGATAATGCTATTATGGGTATTCAATTAATGGAAGCTGCTAGACAAGTGGGTGTAGATAAGTTTGTGGCAGTGGGCACAGTCTGTTCTTATCCTAAATTTACTCCGGTTCCATTTACTGAAGAAGATTTATGGAATGGATACCCTGAAGATACTAACGCCCCTTATGGCTTGGCAAAAAAAATGTTATTAGTACAATCTCAAGCTTACAGAAAACAATATGGATTTAACTCTATCTTTCTATTACCCGTTAACTTATATGGTATTGGCGATAACTTTAATGAAGAAAGTTCTCATGTTATTCCTGCTCTTATAAAAAAATTTGTAGATGCTGTAGAGATCGGTGATAAAGAAGTAGAAGTTTGGGGAACGGGAGTTGCATCAAGAGAATTTTTACACGTTGAAGATGCTGCGGAGGGAATTCTACTTGCGACTGAAAAATATAACAAATCCGATCCTATTAATTTAGGAGCAGGATTTGAAATAAAAATAAGTGATTTAGTTGAATTAATATCTAAAATAACCGGTTATACTGGAAAAGTAATATGGGATGATTCAAAGCCTGATGGACAGCCTAGACGATGTTTAGTTGTAAGTAAGGCGGAATCTAAATTTGGGTTCATAGCAGAGGTAAAATTCGAAGAAGGGTTTAGAGATACTATTGATTGGTACATGATGCATAAAAATAGTATTTCATAGTTGATTATTTTAGAATTGTAAATAAAAAAATTCTATTGGTAGAGGATGATAGTTTAGACACCATGGATCTAAAAGTACATTAGAATTTTCTGGTTATGAGATCCTATAGTAGCGTCCAGTGCAGAAGAAGCTGTAGCAAAAGTTTTAGAAATAAAGTAAGATCTTATCTTGATGGATATATCTCTTAAAGTAGATTGTGATTGCATTGAAGCTTCTTCTAAGATTAGTGAATTAAAAAGGATAAGGAATCTATTTAAATAATAATTTCATTATATAATTTGTTATTTTCCATTTGGTTCTGTTCGCATCATTTGGTTTTTGATTTTTCTCAAGTTGTTCATATTCTCTATAAGTTTCAGAATTTAGAATATTTTGATATTTGATCCGGTAATTATTATTTAACATATCAATATCTGAGGGTGAAAAATCCTTTGTTAGAAAATGTTGTTTAATAATATCAAAAAATTCTTTTTTATATTGTTCATCTACTTGATTATAACGATTTAAAATGGATTGTACTTGATAGTTTAAAAATTTTTGCTTATATCTACCCAAATTACTTGTTTCAATCAATATCCCCTCTAATAGGCTGTGCATTTTGATAATATCAAAAAATCTTTCATTTTTTGCATCTATAAATGATCCTTGCCTGTTGATTCTGTAATTATACAGAAATTTCCTCACCAAGGAGATTTTCTTAGCATTTAAGTAGGTCTTGTAGAAAAAAATATTATCTTCAAAATCGATTTTAGGAAATTTTGCTTCAATTACATTTAGAAATTTTGATCTATAAATTTTGTTCCAACAAGTAACATTCACTCCAAAGAACCCTTTTATTAATTTATGATCAAAAACTGTATTATCAAAACTTTCATTGAAAAGATTCAAAGCAAAATAGGGATCAGATGGTTTATATTCCTGTATGGCATCGTCAAATAGATGAGTTAAACACATTACTATATCACTATTATGGGATTTGGCATTTATGTACATAGTTTCATACATTTTTTCATCTATCCAATCGTCTGAATCAACAAAACCAATGTATTCACCAGTTGCACATTCCATACCAGCATTTCTACTTAAGCCAATCCCTTTATTTTCCTGGTTTATAACTGTTATTTGTTTATATTTTTCTGCATATTCCTCTAAAATTTGTGAAGATTTATCTGTTGAACCATCGTTCACACATATAATTTCAATTTCTATTAATGTTTGATTTAAAATACTCTCCAAACATTGTCGAAGATATTTCTCTACATTGTAAACGGGCACTATTACCGAAACTTTTACCATTCTAAATTCTCCATCAAAACAAAAGTATGGTTTATTTACATGAAAAACTTTTTTAACACTTAAATACCTATTATTAAATATAAATTTTATATTTCAAAACCATTAAATCATTTGTCATTAGGGAATATACAAGTTTTTCTAAGAATCATAATTATATAATGGACTATTCAAAATGGGTTTTCAACAACAAAGGAGTGAATTAAAGTAGATAATGTTCTTATAACCGGAGCAATGGGTTTTATTGGTAGTCATTTGTGTCAAAGTTTATAAGTGAAGGATTTGAGGTTTATGGAATTGACAATCTTATAACCGGAGAAATTGGGAATTTGGATAAACTAATGGAATCTAATGATTTCTATTTTATAAAAAGTGATGTTTACAGAAGATTTGTATCTTGAACCAAATTTTGATTTAATACTACATTTTGCATGTCCTGCCAGCCCTGATGATTTTTTGAAATTTTCAATTGAAACCATGAAGGCTAATTCTTTGGGAACATTAAAAACCCTCGAACTGGCCCATTTGAATGATGCCAGATATGTTTTTGCCTCAACATCAGAAGTTTATGGGGATCCTCTTGTAAATCCTCAAAATGAGGGTTACTGGGGAAATGTGAATCCTATTGGTCCGCGTTCTGTGTATAATGAAGTAAAAAGATTTTCTGAAGCACTTTCAATTGCATATCAGAAGAAAAATGGATTAGACGTTAGAATACCAAGAATATTCAATACTTACGGCCCTAATATGAGGATTGATGATGGCCGGGTCGTACCGAACTTTATTATTCAAGCACTTAGAGGTGAACCACTCTCAGTTTATGGAGATGGAAGTCAGACAAGAAGTCTTTGTTATATAGATGATCTTGTGGAAGGAATTTTTAAGATGTCGTTGATTGATGACCTTTCTGGCCAGGTAATTAACCTAGGAAATCCAGAAGAGTACAGTATAATCGATCTTGCTAGGTTAATTATTAAAAAAACAGGATCAAATTCTGATATTATCTTTAAATCCCTGCCGATAGATGATCCAATGCAAAGATGTCCGGATATTAGAATTGCGAAAGATATTTTGAACTGGCAACCCAAAACCATGCTGGACGCTGGTCTTGATGAAACAATTCATTTTTTCAATTATATTAATAATTCCTAGGGAATAGTTATTACTGCATATTTTATTAGGTAATATCTTAATGAATGTTCTTCATAGGTGGGTTGCAACTAGTATTGTAATATAGTCCATCACTTACTGTAAACTGTTTGATGGTCGCTATATACCTTGCGATTTAAACAAAACTGAATAGCTTGAGATTATCTTATAACAAATTATTTTATATTTACATGAATAATTTAAAAATATATTAAAAAATTACTAATATAATTAGTGTAATTTGTAGTTCATTTATTTTTGTCCTAATGGAATATTGTCAAAATTAAGAAAGATTATTCAGAAATGATCAAATTGTACGTGTTTTTGTATCCAAAATTTATGAATTATCCAATAAATAAAAGTTCCAGAAAAATAAAATAATATGTCTAAAGGGTCTGAGATAGCTGTTGGTTTTAAAAAAAGAACCAAATATTCCCAAAGAAATGAACACAATATAATAATTAAAAATAAATATTTAAATGAATACAATTCTTTATCAATTATGGATAATAACAGATTAATATAAGAAAACAGTAAAAAAGGAGCTAATAAATCGTTAAAATAACTATTGAAAAAATAGTGTAATTTAGGATTGTATAAATTTGAAAAAATTAATTCATTAAAATTAAATAATAAAATACTTAATATAAAAATTAAATAATTTTCAAGTCTATAATTTTTTTTCGTTAGATAAATCATATAAACACATCTTATATGGAAATCACCAATAATTTCATTTTTATAATATTAAATAACGGTACAAAAGTAGTAAAATTAGCTTATTAAAGACCAATGGATACCTAAATATAATTTAATACTTTTTGCGATTATTACAAGACCAAAACCAGCAAGTAGTCCTGTTGAAAATCTTAGTACATTATTACTTTCACGAAAACCAAATAATTGACTTATAGCATCAATAAATGTTGGAGCAGTTACAACTGTAGCAATACATACTAAATAAACTGTATAATTAACATGTAAAAAATTGGTTATTAAATAACATAAAAATATACCTAAATAAACACCAGTACACCTCGAACATACTGGAAAATACCATTTTCCAATTCTAAAAGTTCTACTAGGCAATCTATGACATATTGGAAAATTGACCATTGACCATATATTGTTCAAAATAGCATATATTAATTTTTAAAAAAAATCTAAATTATAATAATTAATAAGAAAAAATTTGATAAAAAAAAGTATTAATAATAAGAATGATATTGTTTTTATAAGGGGAGGGGTTAAAATAGGTCTTAAACCATGCAAAACTTGTGGGAAAATGATAAGTACTAGCACTAGCAAATGTCCTCATTGTGGTGAACGTAATCCAACTGCTAAGCCTTTTAATCAAATGGGTACGGCAGAAAAGGTAGCATATACTGGTTTTATGGGTGCAGGTAGTATCTTTTTCATTATATGTGCCATAATAATATTTATAATCCTATTAATGTTGATTTAGAACTCAGAAATATAGATAATATTATCCTCTGAGACATTTTTTTATTAATAATCAATTAAGATGGAATTTTATTGAAGATAAATTATAATCTAAAAGATATAACTGAATATATGTTATTTACACAGATTTTTCTGGAACAATTTTGATATTTAAATTATATTACGCTATTAATTGTTTAGATGGCCATGATTTTGCTGAGATAGCTCAGATGACTATAGGTGAAATCATGCCAGAAAATAAAACTAGAAGCAAACCCAAAACTAAAGAAAAGATGGAACAAATTACTATCAAGTTACCTCCCAAGATGTTAGAAGGATTAAGAAAATTATCAAATATGAGTTACAATCCTATGAGTATGCATATCAGACAAGCCATAGCAGAATATTTAGAGAGAAATAACAACAAGAACTAAAAAATAACAACATGAACTAAGAAATATTGGACTACAGGTGTTTAAATGGGTTATTTAATTTGCGGTAAATGCATGAGTTACTATAAACTGCAATCGGATGAATCTGCAAAAAATTTTGTTGATGACTGTGATTGTGGAAGTGAATTAAGATATGTTGAAAATTTAGATTTTGTTGATCCCAATTGGAAACAAGTCTCAATAAGGAAAAAAAGTACAAGAAGAGAAATTCTAAGAAACAAGATGCAATCCGCGTTTTCTGTCAGAAAAATTGATCTAAAAAACCATTTAGTTCAATTTTTTCAGAATAAATTCGGAAAACGAATCTATAATGCTCAAAATTGGGATAGAATTCATAAAACTCATTATGGGACAGAAACAAGCTTTATCAATTCTATAAAAAATGAGCTTAATTTCCATAATATCCGATGGACTTTGGTAATACCTGTATCAATGGCAATAACTATAATATTAACAATTACACAAGGTATTCTTACTCTATTAATTTTTATATTGTTAGCAGCTGTTGGTTACTTATTTAAAGACCAAATGATTGGAACTAAAAATGCTATTGTCACCGGAGTAATTTCCTTCTTTTTAGGAAGCCTCTTTACAGGCTCATTTCTCTATTTAATACCATTAACCTTATTAGGAGCTATTAATGGGGCTATCTGCGGATGGATAGGCGGATATATAAAAACAAGAATATGATCAAATTTCGTTAAATCACCGTAAACCTTTTTTTTACTTAATAAAAACAAGTATTTAGCAATAGGTAAACCTATGATATCAACGGTAACCACAACAACCACCATAGTTACAACAACTCAACTATTAGAATTTTTTATTGGTTTAATTATTATTTTGTTGATAATTATCTGGATAGTCCTGAGACAAAAGAAGAAAAATCTTAAAAATTAAATTTATCAAACTAAAATTTTTAATATCGGAATATTTTAATGAAATATAAGAATCTGTTGGAATAGAGTTAAAAATCTATTTTTATATATTCATAATCAGTTATTGCTTAATTGAAAATAGGATATAAGATTATGGAAAAAAATACTAAACAAGAGTGGTTTAAGTTTGAAGGAATTGGGGGAGTATCAAAACCAATACGTTGGCAAGGATTGGCTTGTCACGGTATTTTCTTATTATCTTTCTTTTTATTAGCTCGACTTATGATAGTTTATGATGTAAATTCATGGATCTTAACTATTATTTTGGCAATAGCAATTCTCCTATTTTTGACAGTTGCTATTTTAAAAAGTAATTTTAGAGAGATGACCAATGCTTTGAAAATGAAAGAACAGAAAAAACAACTTTATATTAGAATGGGCGTTATATTTGGAGTATTATTATTACTCCAAGGAATTTACATGATTCAATTTGATAATAAGATGGGATATATAATAATCATTTTGGGAGCAATATTGATTTATATCTACTTTAAGTATCGAAAAATTAAAGTTTATTTTTAAGAACGAGATCTCTATAGCTCAAATAAGTAATTAATTCCAATAAAAACTGTTATTTGGGTAGATGAAAATGAAGATAAAACAATTGAACCTTAAACTAACAGAAAAACAGTTCGATCAACTCGAATATCTATCCAACGCAACGGGCAATGTTAGTAAATCCAATCTGATTAGGATTGCAATAACTGAATATGTTATGAAATATATAGACTTGTTAGACTAAAGTAACTATGGAGGGTGTTAAATGGGGATAAGGCTAAAAAGTTTTAGAAGATTTGGTGAGATAGATTTGAGGAATAGTAGGGATATATTATTTGTCGTTGGGCAGGAGGATAAAGAATTCCATGATTCATATAGTGGATTTTTTTCAGATGATGACCCTGATGAAACCATAATAGACAATTTGCTATTACACAAAGGGACTGATCAATTATTAGAAATAATTTATAAAAGCGGAAAGAACAGGTTTTTAAATCTTAGACTCATTCATAGTTACCACTATCAGGAATATTCAAACGAAGAATGATTAACAAAATCCTATATTGAATAAATCATATGATAACCTTTTGAATGCTCTAAAATTCAATGGAAATGTTAATTAAATCTAATCTAATTAGGATAGTAATAACTGAATTTTATAATGAAATATAATGACTTTTAAATGAGGGTTAAAAAAAATATATTTATTCACATCCTAAGTATGATGAACTATTTGATGGATTACTGGATATAAATTCTAAAATGATGAATCTAATAATTAAGATGCGTAATGAATATTATCACATGCCCGAACCAAGAATATAATTATCCAAAACAATTTATTCTTTATTGAAATTGCTTCTTAAAGCTATTTTAATTATTAATTAATTTTTTATTAACAAAATAGAAAAATATAGTAATAAAATGTTATATACATTTATATTAAATAATAAAATATTGTCCTTTTAAGTATCATTTAATAATGGTGGTTAATTTTTGTCTGATAAAAATAATGAGGAAGGATCAAAGGATGATGAAATTAAGTCTAAAGGAAATAGATTTCTTAAATGGTGGATAATAGGGATTATACTTATTTTCTTATTAGTAGGTAGTTATACAGCAGGAATTCTATATGAAAATAAACAATCATCCATAATAAAATATATGGAGCAGATGAGTCCTAATATTACAGAATCCGGGCTTATTGTAGAAGACTTTAATCTCCCCTCAAATATTACACCTACTAAAGTTCTATCAGGAATTTATGTGGATCGTATCAAAGACGTCTCATTATCAGACAGTACATGGGATGTTGATTTTTATTTATGGTTCAAATGGAATAGTAGTGATGTAAATCCTGGTGAAAACTTCCAGGTTATCGATGGCGACATACAAAACAAAGAATTGGTAGATAATTATACCAATGGAACTATACATTATGAAATTTACTATGTCACAGCAAAAATTACCAAATTTTTTGATATCACAAGGTTTCCTGTCGATAATCACATTCTCAACATAGAAATTGAGGATAAAAAAACTGAAAGACAAAACCTAATCTATGTCCCAGAAAATGGAACTTCTGATATAAACCCTAAAGTACAGGTTCATGGATATAGTACTGGTAACATTTTGGTTATAGAAAAACCACACATATACAATTCAAATTTCGGAGACCCACGCCTAGAACAGGGACGAACATCATATTCACAACTAAGAGCTGGTATAGATATATTCCGGCCAGATCTGGGATTTTACTTCAGAATATTCATAGGATTGTTCATAGCAGTTGCAGCGGCTTTAGTAGCATTATTTATCAAACCAACCCAAGCTGAGCCACGTTTTGGACTTGGAGCAGGTGCTTTATTTGTAGCAATAGCAAACAACATCATAACATCGGGTTTAATACCAAAAACCGGTACTCTAACCTTGGCAGACATGGTGAATGACATAGGACTGCTTCTGATTCTTATAACAATTATTGAATCTACTATTTCATTATATATCTATGATGTCAAAGGTGAAAAAAAATTATCAAGAAAACTAGACATAATTTCATTTATCACACTACTTACAATCTATATAGTAATAAATGCCATAATAATAACTTCAGCATGGTAAAAATATCATATTAAAACCCTTAATTCCCCAGATAATTGAATCTTTATTATTTCAAAGAAATTTTTTTTATGTGTTATGCTGATTTTTTTAGTTAAGGAAACTATGGTAAAGTAGATTTACTTCGTTATAAGAGAAATTTCTTAACCCACTGGTCAACTAAATTACGATTTTGAATCTTTTTAAGTCTTCGATAAACAAAAATACTTCATTACACTAATTATTCTATATAAACCAAAGAATATTTAATATTTAAATGAAATATATTAGAGGAGTTGAAAATAATGGTGGTAGTAAAATGGACGCATATAATAAATGGTTTAGTGATAGCAATAATACTTGGTTTAATCCTTGGAATTTTAACATCATGGGGTGACATATTAGGATACTTAATTGCAACAATATATGTTGGTTACTCAGTAAATGGAGATTATATGAATGGAGCTATCCACGGAGCGATCGTTGGTGCTGTTGCAGCTGTAATTGTGCTTATACTTAGTTTAATTGGATTAAGTGCCCTGTTTACTGACGTTGCAGTTGTGTCAGGATTAGTAGCAGTAGTTACAGTACTAATCATTGCGATAATTATTGGAGGAATCATTGGTGCTATAGGTGGAATAATAGGGGGTTTAATAAAAAGTAAAAGTTAATAAAATAAAATATTTATGATTCAAGATTTTTCTAATTTTATTTAATTTATATAATATACTATAAATTTAGTGTTTTTTTTTAAATGTATTCTTTTAAGCGTTCTTTTAAATTTTCTGGAACATTGTTATAAATTAGTTGGGTGGGCATTTCTCCTAGTCCAATATCAATTGCATGGCGGATAAATATCATATCCTTGATGGGTGTCTGGTCAAGTTTTGTAACGTTACTGTTGTACTTATTTTTTTTAACTTACGTTTAATCCCTTTAGAAATAAGTCATTAATTTTAATACTAGATTTTGTGATTTAAAACGAACTATTTAATATTTCCATTTCTTCTGGCTAATATCAACTATTAATTCCATTATTCATTCAACATTATGATTTTCCCGTTTTTTGATGAGTATGCTAAATCACATGCTTAATCTATGAATTGCCCGATAAAAACCGTTTTATTTGGATATTAAATAAAAAAAGAGGGATAAAAATAGATTTTGGAATAAATCTATTTTTTATTTTCTTCTGTTTGCTGCTAATCCTCCTAATATGCTGATAACAGCTATGGCCAATGGGACTATAGGTGTTCCAGTATCCTGCATGCTAATAATGTTAGCGGCTTCTGCAGTGTTTACAGGTACAGGATTTACAGGATTTACTGGGTTTACCGGTACAGGGTTTATAGGATTTATAGGTACGGGGTTTAGGGCGTTGAATGTTATGGATTGTGTGTTTTGGTTGAGTGTTGGGTCGTAGGTGTTGGTTGTGAGTCGTGGGAAAAATATGTATGTTCCAGCATTGAGGGCTCTTACATTAGCCCAGAGGTAGGGGTCTCCAACTACAACATCTCCCAGATTCCAAGTGATGATTCTAGTTGTGGGATTATATGTGAAAGTTCCCAGATCTGTGTTGGCACTGACAAATTCCATGCCTTCTGGTATGGGTAGGGTAAATACTACGTTTTGGGCAGTGTTTGGTCCATTGTTACCTACCTTGAAGGTGAGTTTAATGGTCTCCCCTACTGTGGAATTGGCTTTACTGGCCCAGCTGTTAATGTAAAGATCAGCTTTTGGGTCTTGGATAGCGTAGAGAGTATCAGTTGTTCCATTTTTTATTCCGAAGTAAAGAGTTCCGTCACTATCTATGGCTCCTGCAGTAGTTGGTTCTACATCTAAAGACCATTTCTTTGTTCCATTCGGGTTTAAAGCATAGAATGTACCAACAGCCCCACCATCTCCGAAGTATATGGTTCCATCTGCACCTATAACTGCTTCTCTGCTAATAAATAATGGTGTTTTAAAGTTCCATTTAAATGTTCCATTGGGATTAAAGGCATATAAGTTACCAGTTACACTTCTACCATTTCGGAAGTAACCTCCAACGTATATTGTGCCATCTTTCGCTATTGAAGGTGAAGATTCTAAAAAAACCTCTGTCACTTCTTTAATGGTATAGTTCCATTTAAGTGTTCCATTCGGGTTTAAAGCAAATAAAATACCGTCATTGTTGAAGTTACTCGATAAGTATATTGTTCCGTCGGTTGCTACAGCCGGAGATCCTCGTATATCGCCATATGGGAGGAGATAGTTCCATTTTTTTGTGCCGTCAGGGTTTATTGCAAATAAATTGTTATCATCGCTTCGGAAGTATATGGTTCCATCAGATCCTATAGCCGGAGACGAATCTGCATAATTTCCGATGGTATAGTTCCATTTTTTGGTTCCATCTGGTTTCAAAGCATAGAAATTACCGTTCCAACTAGAATAGTCTGATGCTAAAAATTCGCTTGAGAAGTAGATGGTTCCATCAGTTGCTACAGCCGGAGATCCCGATATATAAACAGATGCTCCTTCGTTAAGGATGTATTTCCATTTCATAGTTCCTTCAGGATTTAAGGCATATAAAAGACCATAAGTCCTGGTGCTGTCATGGAATTCATTGATGATGTAGATGGTTCCGTCGGCTGTTATAGTTGGAGATCCAACGAATTGGTTGTAACAATTTTCATTGTATATTCCGTCGTTAATGGTGTAGTTCCATTTTTTTGTTCCGTCTTTGTTCAAGGCATACAAGTTAGCCATATAATTTGTACCATTATTGAACCGTGTTGGCATGTATATTGTGCCATCTGGTCCTATAGATGGAGCGTATGTTATTCGGCTGTCTATATTTCCAGTTGTGTAATTCCATTTAGTGTTGTTATGTTGAGGTCCCGTGTATTGTGACTGTCCTGTGTTCTGGTTGTCGTGCATCGCTTTAGGGTACTGGTTGTCTGCCAAAGTATTGGGTGATGCAGCCATAGTTGGAGAAAATGAAATAATAACCAGTGTAACTACTACGAGAATGAATAGAAATTGTTTGAACTTGAGTATTTTTGTGATCAACTTTTTTTCACCTCCTTTTACAATTGATAAATCATATTTTCTTATTATTTTTGCCCTGGTTTTTATCAATGAAAAAAGTGTTCAAACCTTTTAAATTAGATTAAAATGGTTTGGTCAAAAAAATTGATTGAAAGAGTTTTAGTTTTATTATAAGGACAATAAGTTTTATTAAACATCATATTATTATGTGTTGTTAAAAAAACTAAATAGGAAAGTTTAAATAAAAAAAACCGGTTTTAGTGACTGTTTTCACAAAAAATTAATATCAATCATCTGAGGTCATGATTGTGTCCTAATATGAAATCAAAATATATATGTGGCATCTTCAAGTACTACTAGATGCTGTAAATCCTCTCCTAAAACTTACATTATGGGATAAGTAGCATCAAACTTATTACACCCAATTCAATTATGTTTTATCTTTTTTCTGATTCAAATAAACTTATTGAACTATCTAAACCGTCTTTACTTGATTCTATGATGTCTATTGCTGACTTTAATTCATCATCCTTATATTTCTGATCAACTATTAAACGATGGATAATGAATCCTATAATAGATAAAATTGCCATAAAAATCAGGATATAGAAAATTAAAACTAATAAGTATTGATAAATTGTTAAATTATCTAATGTAGTAGCTGATAAAATGAAAACTACTAAAAATGCGAAGATAAAACAACTGGCTATGATTAATAATAATTTTTGGTCATCACTTCTATCCTTAAATGATGAATAAGCTGCTATGGACAAGGAAGATCCTGCTAAACTTAAAACTAGAAATTCCGGTATTAAAGCAATAATATCCATTTTTTTTAGCACCTTTTAAATTTTTAATAACATTCTTGTTTCAATACTTCCTCTTTCGTTAAGGGGCGGGCATATTTTATCATTTTACTAAAAGCTTGATCATATATTTTTATTAATTCTGGTTGTGCCTTTTTTATTCCTACTGATCCACGACTTTCATTGTGTCTATCTGGCTTTTCAATGTATAAATGGCTTTTATTAAAAATCATGAAATGTTTTGTAGGCCTTTTTGGCAAGACTAAATATTCAACACCCTTATATTTGTCAAGAAGAGTGTAAATTTCCATCCTATCCTCACAAAATACTTGAGGACCACCTATAATCGTTATTGACTCAAATTTATGATTTGCTGCGTGTTTAATTATCTCTTGTACACCTTCACTGAATTCTCCCACAATTACTTTAAGTTCCAACTCATCAACAATTTTTCCTTTAATTTTAAGATTTTTCAATCCTTCAATCAGATTAAATCTCCACACTCTTCTTTTATATCTTTCCGAACTGTGAAAAAGAACTATTTCATTCCCATACAACTTATTATAATGCGGATTATGCCTATAAATTAATTTAAGCAAGATAATAATTATTAATGTCGACAAACTCATTAATATTAAAATTACACTATAATCAAATTGCATCAATTATCCCCTCAAAAAAATCATTTATCCTGGTCTCTGGTTGAAGCATATAATAATCCCTAAATTTATTAGATATAAAAATAAATCCATCTAAAAACAACACCCTCTGACATAATGTTATCTTTATTATGGTTTATTAACTTTTCATTAAAATAAAAATTAAATATTAATTTACATCTGATTAAGCATTGCATTTTCTTTTTGTCATGTACGTGGAACTTTTTTCAATTTGAACATGATTATATTGTTAATATTTAAATATTCCAATTAAAAGAGTTTTTTGGGAATTAAACGATTTTATTAGGTATTTATTATATTTCAAGTTATGGTAAGTTTCCTAAAAATTTTGCATGGCGAATAAATATCATATCCCCTATGAGTGTCTCGTCAAGTTTAGTATTGTTTCATCATGTTTACTATGATATTCAAAATTTATCTTTTACTTCGTTATGAGAAGTTTAAGAGTTTAAATAATTATTTGTATATTTAATTATAATATTTTTCATTTCAGACTATATCAGAGAATCTTGAAAACAGAATATAATACTATTTAATCATATTAGAAGGAATTAAGATACATTGACTTGTTATGGTATAATTTCAAATGAAGAGCCAAATAGTATACTGATTATACTCCCTCTGGAATTTGTTTAGGAGGAGATTATAACTTCTTTTCTCGAACTTTGCTTAACTTCAGAGGGAGTATGTAGTTATCCCTTGCCCAATTTTGGTATGATTTGGGTGTAAATTATGAACGAATCACGCATGAATTGTGTATAATGCTTTATATCATGTTTAATAGAGGGAGTTTTATGTCATTTTTATCGCTGGTGGTTAAAAATCCATTCAGAAACAAGACTAGAAGTGCCCTTGCCATTACTGGTATTGCAATTGGAATAATTGTAATAGTGGCTTTAGGAATGGTTACGGGAGGCCTTAAGAACTCAACGCAGAGTACGCTTAAGGCAGGTTCAGCTGAAGTGACAGTTGTTCAAGCTGGATCAAACGGAATGGGATCAAGTGGTAGTTTAAACGAAAGTTATGTTACATCTCTACTTAACGTGAGTGGTGTTAAAAGTACAGCTGGAATTTTAAGGGCAACTAATACCTCAACTGAAAGTGCAAGCTCAAACACTAGTCAAGGAGGCGGTTTTGGTGGTGGTCTTACAATAACGGGTATAGACTCAAATAAGTTAAGTCTGGAAGGTATTGATAGTGTCAATGGAACAATATTTACAAACACCAGTTCTGATCAAGTTATAATAGGAAAAACTGAAGCTCAAAGTCTTAACAAAACAGTGGGAGATACAGTAAATCTGTTAGGCCAAAATTTCACAATCACTGGAATATTTGAAACAGGTAATTTCATGACTGATAATGGAATCTTGATGCCACTTTCAACATTACAAAATCTCACAAGTAATGATGGAAAAGTCAGCAATATACTGGTAAAAGTAACAGATAATGCCAATGTAACAACCGTAGGCAATTCAATAACTTCTGCTTATCCTAATGAACTTTCCACAACAACTGCTGCTTCTTCAGCTGATAGAATAAACCAAGGATTAAGTTTCATAGATACGGCTAGTTGGGCAATATCGCTTTTAGCCATATTTATCGGTGCTGTTGGAGTTATTAACACCATGGTAATGACAGTTTATGAAAGAACAAGGGAAATAGGAGTATTAAAAGCAGTGGGATGGAAAAATAGTAGAATATTAGGGATGATACTTGGAGAATCAATTGTACTCACACTCATGGCATTTGTTATTGGATCAGTAATAGCTGTGGTAGGAGTAGAAGTTCTATTAACTCTAGTTCCATCTGTAGGAAACGTTATAACACCCTCCCTTTCAATCGATATATTCCTCAGAGCATTTGCTGTGGCATTAATTGTAGGTGTCATAGGTGGATTATATCCAGCTTACAGAGCAAGTAGATTATCCCCAACGGAGGCTCTGCGCTATGAATAAAAACGAAAACATCATAGAAATTAGAGATCTGAAAAAAAGCTATGATAATGGAAAAATAAAGGCTTTAAATGGAATGAATTTGAAGGTGAAAAAGGGAGAATTCATATCTATAATGGGTCCTTCAGGTTCAGGAAAATCATCTTTACTTAACATGATAGGCGGACTAGACATGGCAGATGAGGGTACCATAAACGTGGCTGGTATTGACATGATGAGAACCAAAAACCTAAACGAATTTCGATCAAAAGAAATAGGGTTTGTCTTCCAAATGCACAACTTGATACCAAACTTAACTGTGGTTGAGAACGTGGAAATTCCAATGTATGAAACCAATACTAATTCCAAAGACATGAGAAAAAGAGCATTGGATATTTTAAAATCGGTTGGTCTAGAAGATAAGGTAGATCAAAAACCGACTAAACTATCTGGTGGACAAAGGCAAAGAGTTGCAATAGCCCGAGCTCTCGTAAACCACCCATCAATTATTTTAGCCGATGAACCTACTGGATCTTTAGATTCTAAAACTGGAGAAGTTATCCTTGACTTGTTGAAAGATCTTCATAAAAAAGAGAACGTAACATTGGTCATGGTTACACATGAACCATACGTAGGAAACATGGCTGAAAGGATTATCACAGTATTGGATGGAAAATGTCTAACAGATAACAAAACATAAAAAAAATCTTTTATTTTTTTTGAATTTATTTAATTGAAATCAAAAAAAAATTTATTGTAAGAAATGATGATGGGGTGGGCCATTGTAAAAGTTGAAAATTAAATCTTAAATAATATATTTTAAGAAGTATAATGGAGTAAAAATATGAATAAAGAGATTTGGTGGGTATTTGCTGGTACTGCAGGGGGACCTAATCGTGTCAGGATTGTTAAGACGTTAAATGAAAGACCTTGTAACGCTCATCAACTTGCTGAAAAACTTGATCTTGATTATAAGACTATACGTCACCATCTGAGAATATTAACAAATAAAAATATGATTGTCGTTGGGGAAACCAAATATGGGGCTTTATATTTCCTTTCAACTAAAATGGAAGAAAATTATGACATTTTAAATGAAATTTTTTGAATTTTATCTTAAAAAATTAAAATGTGAAAAAATTGAAAATTAATATTTAAGAGGATTAGAAAAAAATGGTAGCAGAAATAGGGCCAACAGTGATAATATTAATTTACTTAGCATTTGCAATGGGCCTTGCAAATGTTTGTTTATTATTAGGACTCCTTAATTCATATTGGAAAACATATAAAGAAATAAAATCACAATTCACCATAGGTCTATTGTATTTTGGATCTTTTCTCCTTATTCAAAATATTTTAGTTACAATTGCATTGGTGGTTCCATTAATAGTACATTTAGTACCGTTTGAAATATCCAATTCCGAATTTGGACCCCGAATTTTATTCATCTTAATCAATATGATCCAACTAGTTGCACTTAGTATCCTTTACAAAATAACCAGAAATTAGTAACCTTATGGTTCTTGAACTTTTAACATAATGGGAATTGCTAATCTTGATTTTTATTTGTATTTTGGAATTTAAATAAAATACTAATTACTCGGATTGTAATAATAAAAAAATCATGTAAAATTTTTTAGGTACCAAGACAATACTATAGTAATATGAGAATTTTTAAAAGAAAAAGCAGCATGTGACCAAATATTATCAAAGGGAAGATAATATCAAATATTTTTTAGTTTTTACTAAACATGAGGAATTTGTGTAATAGGAAAATAAGAATATGAGAAAACAAATTAGTTTTGAGGAGGAAGGTGAAGCAGAAATTAAAATTATAGGTATGAATTCCCTTTTTATTGAGATCTTAGTAAAATTAAATTGTTATTATGACCCTAATACTTCATCTTTCACATCTCCAGTTATTAAATTTGAATTTATACACCCTATAAATGAAAAAATTCATGAAGAATTGAAGAGAAAATGCAGAGATGGAAAACAATTTAAAATAATTATTTCCAAACCAGAGGAATATCCCAAAATACTGGAAGGCTGTATTTTGGACCCAAAAAATATTCTAAAAGGCTCTGCTAGTTCAATAACCCAAACGAGAATATAATAACTATCAAGAATGGATTAATAATATCTGAATTTATCTGAGATGGAATATGTAATAACACCTTGAAATTTTTTTAAACTTAAATTAAAATATAAAATTTTTGTAAAATAAAATAAAAAATATTATTTATAGATTTTTACTTCTCATGGAGGCTATTCTACTTGTAATTATTCTTTTTGCGCTTAAAAGATCTTCATCTTTAACTTCGGATTTTTCAATTTCTATTTCAATTTTGTGTAGTAGGTTATGCAATTCCTCTGGTTTACATTTATTTACTTCTTTAAAGAGTTCATTTATAGTATTTTTGTTTTCGGCGGGTTTTCTGAATTTCATGATGTACAATTCCTTTATTTTAATTTAATAGATATTTTAGAAATAAATGTGACCTAAACACCCTATGTTTTATCGGACTTCCACAATAAACTGTTAAATCCTTTAAATACCGTTTCCATCCATGTCTGTTCTTGATTTTTTATCTTTATTATTTAACTTGTTTTTTTGTTTGTATTTCTTTTTAGGATTCATCCAGTTTTCATATCCAATATTATCGGCAAAGCAATGAATATAACAGTATTTTCAGTTGTATATCCTGAAATTTTCTTGAATATCGACATTCTTATTACTGAATTCACAAACATGTATTTCATTTTTTTCGTTGATTTTTTCTATCATAAAACCTTCCATATTTTTAGATATGTTTTTGAGTTAAACTAAAACTTTACTATCAAAAAATATTCCATCTAATAAATTAAGAACATGATCTGCCACTTAATTCGATGAATTTAAATAAAATAGGGTTAATAATTATAATTAGGTGATAAATATGAGTATAATACCAATAGCTCCAATTGGAAGAATAATAAAAAATGCAGGCGGACAAAGAATCAGTGAAGGTTCAAAAGAAGCTTTAGGAAAAGTTTTAGAACAGTGTGGGGAAGATATCTCCAAACAAGCACTTCTACTTGCGAAACACGCTGGAAGAGTGACTGTAAACGCGTCTGATATTGAATTAGCTGTTAAAGAACTTGAATAATTTATATTATATTCTCTTATTTTTTTTGATTTTTAAATATCTAGCAGGGGTACCCGAGTGGACTAAGGGGATAGGTTCAGGGCCTATTGGTGTAGGCCTTCGCGGGTTCGAATCCCGTCCCCTGCACTCCAGTCTTAAAATAGAATTAAATTAGAATATTCAGATATTAACATACATCTTAAATTAACAGCATCAATGCGTAAAAGACATATTCAATTTCTAACTATACGAATAAATGCATGTATCTATGAGTAAACGGATTCATTTATAAGTATAGTCACGTATGTGATGCTAAATCAATATCAATCAATACAGATTCATTGAGAAAGTAAGTATGCAGGCAAAATACTATTTCAAAGTCAATAGTTTTTAAATATCCATATAAAATTGTCTTCGAATGAACAAAATTTGGAAAGTAAGCACAGAATGAGCTTTTTTTACCATCAATAAATATTGCATCTTTATGGTTTTCATTTTTGTTTTATGGAGTTAACGTTTTTGCTCTCTTATTTAGTTTATTGATGTTTTACTATCTAAGTGAAAAGCAGCAAGTGATCAATCAAGGTAAGTAACTTTGGATCTTTAAAAAAATAGAAAAAAGTAGGGAAAATATTATTTTCCTGTTTTGAATCTAAAGTTATATGTTGCTAGTAGGTTGTTACCTGACAAGTCTTTGATTGCTGCTATTGGTATTGTGACTGAGTACCATGTTTTAGGACTTCTTGTTTTTGATGTTTTGATTAGTATACTAATCACGTGCTTAATCAATGAATTGTACGATAAAAGCAGTTTTATTTGGATATTAAATAAAAAAAGGGGGAGAAAAATAGATTTTGGAAAAATCTATTCTTATTTTCTTCTGTTTGCTGCTAATCCTCCTAATATGCTGATAACAGCAATGGCCAATGGGACTATAGGTGTTCCAGTATCCTGCATGCTAATAATGTTAGCGGCTTCTACTGTATTTACAGGTACAGGAGTTACAGGATTTGTGGGTACAGGGTTTAGGGCAATTAAATCCTGATAAGCATCCAAACCACCAATTAACTTTCCCTCATACAAACCACCAATTAAGTTTCCCACATATAATGTTCCGTCTTTTCCTATAGCTGGTGAAGAAAATATACTACCTCCTGCAAAGGATTTCCATTTTAGTTTTCCTGTTGGTTTTATTGCGTATATTTTACCATCATAGCTTCCTATGTATATTGTTCCGTCTTTTCCTATAGCCGGTGAAGATTCTACAGGACCTTCTCCTATTGCATATTTCCATTTTAGTTTTCCTGTTGGTTTTATTGCGTATATTTTACCATCACCGCTTCCTATGTATATTGTTCCGTCTTTTCCTATAGCCGGTGAAGAATGTACACCTATGGGGGATTTCCATTTTAGTTTTCCTGTTGGTTTTATTGCGTATAGGTTACTGCTTCCTATGTATATTGTTCCGTCTTTTCCTATAGCCGGTGATGTAGATATATTACTTTCTGTTGAATATTTCCATTTTAGTTTTCCTGATGGGTTTATGGCGAATAAGCTACCCGTAACGCCAGGGTAGTATGGGTAGTATGCATTTCCTATGTATATTGTTCCGTCTTTTCCTATAGCTGGTGAAGAATTTACACTACCTCCTGTGGTGTATTTCCATTTTAGTTTTCCTGTTGGTTTTATTGCGTATATGTTACCTTCATCGCTTCCTATGTATATTGTTCCGTCTTTTCCTATAGCCGGTGAAGAAAATATATTACTTTCTGTTGAATATTTCCATTTTAGTTTTCCTGTAGGGGTTATAGCATATAAGCCACTCCATTTTTTACCGGGCTTACGATTAAAAGCAGAGCTTCCTATGTATATTGTTCCGTCTTTTCCTATAGCCGGTGAAGAACTAAACCAAGAATTAGAATATAAACCAACTGTTGCGGTGTATTTCCATATTATTTTTCCTGTTGGTCTTATTGCTAATATTTTACCACCCATGGTTCCTATGTATATTGTCCCGTATTTTCCTATAGCAGGTGAAGATCTTACACCACCGTATGTGATGCATTTCCATTTTTTATGATTAGTTTGAGGTCCTTGATATTGTGATTGACCTGTGTTTTGGTTATCGTGGTGGAATTTAGGCTGTGGTGTGTTTGCAAGACCGGCTGCTGAAACTGCACCAGAAAAAATAATAGCTCCTAAGACAATTAATCCTAAAAATAAAACAATTTTATTTAATTTCAATTTCTCATGATTTATAGAAGAATTTCTTCTTTCTATAAATGTTTTCACCCCCCCCCCCCACTAAATGTGTTTTTTTAATTATAATGATATGATTGTAATTTGTTACTATTAATCTAAAATATATGTTACTATTGACAATCAAATGAAAAATAATATTAATGAAAACAAAGTTTTCAGGAAATTTTCAGATAATAAAAGTTTGATTTACCAATAAGATGCATGATCAAAATCAATTAAAAAGTCTATTCATCAAAGAAGTGGAATTAACCCAATCCCTATCCTAACCCTGCATTTTTTATATCATTTTAAATATTTTAGTATTACTTTTCAATTAGAAAATTCAAAAATTTTACCATTTCTACATGAATCAAAAGGTAAGTGTGCAGGCAACACACCCTTATAATTTGGTAAGTATCTTAAATTTATTTATTTTTTTGAACCAGATTTTTATTATTTTTTTTCGTAGATTTACTCATAAATTTTTTTTACTTCAAACTTTGTTTGAAATATCGAAGTGTCCCTAAAGATAACTTTCCTTCCAGATATTATTAATATTATTGGTAATAATTATACTGAAAAATAATTATACTATTAAGATAAATATTAATTATATTAAGTAGTTATTGGAGGGATTTATAATGGATAATGATTTGAGAAGAGAGGTAATATCTAAATCGCCCATTAGTTTTTCTAGCCTTAAAAAACTTAATACCGGTGCTGGGATTTTCCTTTTTGCCCAGGGAATTGTAATGCTTGCTTTAGGTTTTCTTCTTACATGGAATAGGGATATATACACTTTTTATCTTAAATTTAAAATAATTAGTTTAGCTCCACCGACTTTTCAAGTACTACCAGATCCAAATGTTGTTTTTACTGTTACAAACTTGGGAGTAATATTGTCTTCATTTCTGTTGATTTCTGGTATTGCCTTGTTGCTGATTGCTTTTGTAAAAAACAAGACTTATATTGAAAATCTGAAGAAGGGTATGAATCCTTATCGTTGGTATGAATACGCTATTACGAGCTCTATAATGCTGGTGATCATCGCAACCTTTGTTGGAGTATGGGATTTATGGTCTTTGGTGATGATATTTGTCTTAAATGCCATTATGATCATTTGTGGTTTATTAATGGAAAAAATTAATTTCAATACTAAAAAAACAGACTGGTCTGCCTACTTGTTAGGATGTCTTGCAGGATTCACTCCATGGGTAGTATTAGCCGCGTACTTTATAGCGGCACTAGGATCTTCTGACACCAACCCTCCAACATTCGTCTACTTGACTCTTCTATTCTACTTTATAATATTCAACACGTTCTCCATTAACATGATACTTCAATATAAAGGAGTAGGAAAGTGGAAAGACTACTTGTACGGCGAAAGAGTCTACATATTACTAAGTTTCATAGCAAAAACCATTTTGGCCTGGTTAGTGTTTGTAGGAGTATTTGCACCATTCTAATCCCTTAAATATTTTTATAATAATAGTGGGGGATTTGATGACTGAAACACCTAAGTACTCTGTTGAAAAAAAAGATGAAGATATTGAAATCAGAGTATACCCGGGTTATATTCTGGCCCAAGTAGATGTTGAATCAGATTATGATCAAGCAATTGGATTGGGCTTCCGAATTCTGGCAAACTATATATTTGGAGGAAATAAAAAGCGTTCTAATATCCCTATGACTGCTCCAGTTTCCGGGGAAAACATATCGGTTTCAGAAAAAATACCAATGACAATCCCTGTTACAGAAGAAGCTATGCATTCTGAGAAAATTGAAATGACTGCCCCTGTAAGTGAAGAAGTTGTTGATGAACCAGAGAAGATTGAAATGGTCGTTCCAGTAACTGAAGAAGACAGTGGAAAGCATACATATCGAATTTCTTTTACCATGCCATCCAAGTACACTTTAGACACTCTGCCAGAGCCAGAAGATAATAGAATAATCTTTAAAGAAATTAGAAACCAGAAAATGGTTGTGCTTAGGTTCCGTGGTCGTGTTAATCATAAACTCGCCCATAAAGAAATGGAAGAACTCAAAGGATGGCTGGAAAAGGAAGGTATTAAACCAAAATCAAACTATATTGTAGCCCAATATAATAATCCTGCAGTTCCTGGATTTTTCAGGAGAAACGAAGTAATGGTAAAAATTTAAAAAACTCTCCATAATCCATATTTTTTTTATAAAAAATTGTATTATCATATTGTAGAAAAAGTAAAATATTAGTAGTTATTACAATACGTTTATACAGATTTTGAGAAATATATTAATCAGGAAGCTTCATGAAACCAAATTATGATTTATAATGATTTCATTAGCAATAATATTGCGTTGATATTTGCCTTTATAGTTACACCCGCATTAAAATACTTCAAAATTAGTCCATTATTCTATTATCAAGCTGGCATTAAAGAAACAATAATAAGTTGAAGACGATTTTGCTAAATCATATTATTTTTTTAAAAAATTAAAATTTCTGTAAAAATATAGTATTTCTTCAATTATAACTCAATTAATATTTAGTTGAGATTAATAATTTTAAATAATTTGGAATTAAATAAAATACAATTTAAACTAATGATTCTAAGAATTTTAATTTAAGATAATTTTTTCAAATAAAGGGGATTATTGTTCTGGATTATTATCTAGATCATTATACCTGCTTAATAACTGCTTTTCTTCTTCATGTTTAGGGAATTTAAAGTATATAATAACTCCACCAAGTAGTATTGCTATAATACCTGCAGTGTATGCTAGGTGATCTCCAGCTAAGAATGAAATCTTAGCTGATGTTAAAATATTAGCAGAGTATTGTGGATATTGTTGTGCAACAGCTGCTGCACTGCTAAATGATTTTTGAAGTTCTGTTATGATATTATTTGAGATTTGCTGCTGGTCAATACTGGGTAATCCTGCAATTTGATTGCTGAAAGCTTTTGAATATCCTAAAGTTAGTAAAGCACCAAAGATTGAAGTCATAATTGCCCCTCCAAAATCCCTCTGTAAGTCTGCAGTACCTGATGCCATACCTTCCCTTTTAATAGGAACTGAGCCTGTAAGTGAATGTGATGCGGGTGTACCTGCAAATCCCACACCAATACCTACAAATGCATATGCAAGACCTACTTTCCAGTAGGGTATACCATCACCCCATAGAAGCAACATGGTGAGAAAGCCTAGTAAACAGGAAAAGTAACCAACCAGTAAGGTAAATCTTGAACCCTTTGATTCCACTAGTCTGGCTGAAACTGGAGCTATCAGCACGAGGAATATAACTCCAGGTAATATTGCAAGTCCAGAATTAAAGGTAGAATAGTTTAATACATTTTGAAGGAATTGTTGTCCAATATACATGGCACCCATGAGTGAACCGAAAACAATTATCCCTGCACTAGCTGCTACCCAGAAGATCCTTCGACTTGCAATGTTCAGGTCATAAAGTGGAATTTTTATTCTACGTTGACGTAATAAGAAGAAAATTCCAACCATTACTGCAATGAAAATTAATCCAAGTATCAACAACCCCATGTTGGGTACTGGAGCGAAATTAATGGCTAATATCAATGTTCCAAGGAATATGAATGATAATAAACCTCCTTTATTGTCAACTGGGTCTGTTGTTTCATTGATATAGGCGGGAATAAATTTTAAAGCCATAACAAGGGCTACAAGTGCAAGCGGTAAGGTTATTAAAAATACAGAGCCCCATGGCCGCGATATAAGAAGATAACCTGATATGACAGGCCCTAATGCAGCGATAGCTGCACCGACGCCGGACCAGAGTGCTATGGATTTTGTTCTTCTAGGACCTGACCACATAGCAGCAATCAATGCCAAAGTTGTTGGATATGCCATTCCAGCTGCTAATCCTCCAATAAAACGAGCTACTATTAGAATATTAATATCTGGTGCGAATCCTGCAATAATAGAGGCGGGTATGGCAAGTAACGTTCCGACAATTAGCATCATCTTACGTCCATGATGATCGCCCAAAGCACCGAACCACAATACAGATGCCGCCAGACCCATTGAGTATCCTACTGCAACTAGATTAAGCTGAACCTGAGAAGCGTCAAATGCAAACCCTATTGAAGGTAAAGCTACATTGGCTACTGATAGATTTAGATTGGCAACTGCAGCTACAATGATTAAAGTTGCTAGGACTAATTTTCCCTGTTCTTGAGGCCTATGAATAATGATCCGATTCTTACTTTTGTTAGATTCAACTTCAGTATCCATCTTTGATTTTGATGAATATTTTATACTTTTGTTGTTATCCATATTATACACCGATAAATTATTCTCTAGCTTTAATCATCTTCTTTTTTTAATTATATCAACTTCCAAACATTTCAAATGATCCTATTTGATATTTGTAAAAAATAATTTATAAAATATTATTACATATCCTTATCATATGGTTTGTTTTTCTTTTCAGGAAAATCCTAAAAATTTTGTGGAATGCAATACGATCATTAGCTTGTCTTTCAAGCTCAGGATCCTATAGACTAAACCATGATTGTAAAACCAACATATTTATCCTGACTATTAATCATTATTAGTTCTACTGTTATGTTCTGTATTAAAACTTAATCCTGGGTTTTTTAAATAAATCAGATATTAATGCATGAATAAGAGAAATCGGTATTAAAACGGTTCCTAAGATCATGCTGACTTCATATAGCAAATTACTTCTAGGATCAGGTCTGCCTCTCAATCGATTAAAAAAAGAACTCCACGCAATACCATAAACATTTCCAATCATTATAGTACAGATGGAACCAAAGATGCCGTTTGCCTTGGATATTCCATAGATTTCTACAATACGCTGCCACGATTCCAGTGTAGGATTTCCTCTCGTATCTGCATAATGTTGCGCAAACATGACTGCTGCAACTTCACTATTAGGGACATCGTCTATAATTCCAGAAAGCATATTTTGGATTTCTTCATTGTTCATTCCACTCTCAAGAGCCTTTTTTGAGTGGGCGTAAGAACATATTGCACAGCAATTCACTTGAGTCACCGCAAGCATAATTCTTTCAATAAATTTTGGGCTCAATTCCTTTTTTCTTTTAGCTTTAAACATGTATTTCATTGTTCGGATTCCATTATAAAAAATCCAGTAAGATTCCTGAACTGAGTAAAGTTTTTTACCAAACTTCCCATCATTTCTGATTTTATGTTTTTCCTTGATATTCATGAATTATTTCCTTCAATTAGAAGCTTGTACAATTATTATAACGGTTTATCATAAATCTTTAGAGACTAAATTATTATTACATATAAGTTTACAGGAAAATTCAGACAAATTATTTCCACACAGTATATAATAACCCTAACAGAAGATGAATATGACCACTAGGAAACAAATTTAGAGAATGATCACGAGTATTAAACTTAAATATCTGATAATGTATTAATTTATCCTTTCAAAAAATGTTTCAATTTAGAGAAAAATGATTCCTTTCCCACTTCCTCTTTACCATATTTTGAGAAATCATTATTCATGAAATAAATTTGGGAATCAATTAGATCTATACTCCTAATAACCCGCTCATACTCTCCTTTATCATTAATTTTCCGAGCTTTAACATTATCATTAAGCATAATATCTATTATATTCATTAACTGTTTCTTTAAAACTGGTTTTTCAATGGGAAAAGTAAGTTCAACACGTTTTTCAGTATTTCTAGTCATTAAATCACCACTAGATAAATATATTGTGGCATCTTTTCCCATACCAAAACAATAGATCCTTGAATGTTCCAAAAACCTTCCAACTATACTGATTATCTCAATATTTTCAGTTTTACCTGGTATTCCTGGAAGTAAACAACAGATGGATCTAATTATTAATTTAATTTTCACACCAGCATTAGATGCCTTAGATAACATATCAATCAATTCCCTGTCTGTTAGGGAATTCATTTTCATGAAAATACTGGCCGGACGGTTATTCTTTGCATTTTCAATTTCATTGTTGATCTTTTCAATTACTTTGTTTTTAAATCCAAATGGTGCAACCAACAACTTATCATACTCACCATTTAAATTAGAAATTGCCATATTTTTAAAGAACAACATGGCATCTCTTCCAATAGCATGGTTTCGTGTAATAAAACTAAAATCAGTATATAATTTACTGGTTTTTTCATTGTAATTACCAGTTCCCAGTTGTGTGATATATTTGATGTTATTCTTCTCTTTCCGTGTAATCAAACAAACCTTTGAATGGACCTTGTAATCTTCAAACCCATACAAAATCCTACAACCTGCTTCTTCTAATAAACCAGCATAGTGAATATTATTTGCTTCATCAAATCTAGCTCTTAGTTCAATTAAAACAGTTACCTCTATCCCATTTTCACGTGCTTCCAGTAGATATTTTATAATCGAAGAAGATCTTGCCAGTCTGTAGATGGTAATTTTAACAGATACAACATTTTCATCATTAGCTGCCTCTTTTAATAATCTTAAAAATGGTTCTATTGAATCATATGGATAGAATAATAGAAAATCCCTCTTTTTTAGTTGGGGTATAATCTTTCCTTCCCTAACAGTTTTTGGTATTTTAGGATAATATGGATTAAATGATAATTTATGGAATAGAAGTTCATTTTTCTTTTCTATATGACTATACAATTTAAATACATAATCCATATCCAAAGGAGTATTAGAGATTTGCACTTGACTCTGTTGGATATTTAACTTTTCACATAGAAATTTGTTTAATTTAGAGTTAGAATATTTATAGATCTCTAATCGTATGGGTGCTAATCGAGTTCTTTTCTTTAAAATTTTTTTCATATATCCCTTATAATCTTCATCTTCATCAATTTGGGAATCAGATAGGGTTATATCAGCATTTCTGGTAACAGAAACTATGGTTTTAAATTCTATGTCATAATTTGAAAAGATTTCATTAACATATTCATATATTATTTTTTCCAATAATATAAAACGCAATTCATCCTTTGGAAAATAGATTATACTGGGTAAAGTAGATGGGATTGGGATAAGCCCATACAAAGTTAGGCCTTTATCCCTTATTATCAACATGACATTCAGGGATTTGTTTAATAAATGGGGAAATGGATGGTGAACATCAATAACTTGGGGGGATAAAACTGGGAAAATATAGTTAAAGAAAAATTTATTTATAAATTTTCTTTCAACCTTAGTCAGATCTTCAAAATCGAGATCATAGATACCTTCCTCTTTTAAACTAGAATTTATAGATTTATATACATTATTTCGACGTTTGTATAATAATTTAGTCCTTTCAAAGATATCATCAAGTTGATCTTGTGCATTTAAACCAGTTTTATTGTCCCTATAATCCTCATCAATAAGGGATAGATCATATAAACTTCCACATCTTACCATATAAAATTCATCTAGATTACTTGAGAAAATAGACACAAATTTTAAACGTTCTAATAAAGGAACAGAAGAATCCTCTGCTTCTTCTAAAACACGTTCATTAAAGTTTAACCAGGACAGTTCACGGTTTTGGGTAAAACTATAATCCATTTTAGACATGTTTAGTTTACTCCTTTAACATTTTTCTACGTAAATAGCCTTCCCTAACACTGAATTTACTGATCTGTATTTCTTCACAGCCAAAATAGGAAGTAATTGATTCGACTATCAACAATGCAGGAACTAAAGTATGGACCCTAGAGGGTTTGACATGTAATATTTTATAATAGATATAGTTATTATGATTTGATTCATTGAGTTTCAGTTCTTCTTTTAACTGTTTTAACAGTTTAACATCAACTAAATTATTTTTCTTTTTCTGTAAATCTAAATTTACCAGTAATTTTTTAATAGCACGAATACTTCCCCCTACACCACACATAAAAGGAATTTTTTCATTATTTTTAAGACCAATTTTATCCAATTCAAAGTATATTCTTTCTTCAATCAGTTTGCACTCTTTTTTATTGGGTATTATATCAGAAACATAATCATTGAACATTTTTAGAAAACCAATGGGAATACTGTATTTTTTGTATATTTTTCTATCCTTAAAAAGTACAATTTCAACACTACCCCCACCTAGATCAATTAAAATTCCATCATCCCCTTTGATGGTGGGAATCGATCCATAAAAACTTAATTCTCCCTCTTCTTCACCAGATAATAGATCAATTTCTATATTTACCCGATTCTTAATAATTTGTAAAACTTCAGCAATGTTTTCAATATTTCTCAATGATGCTGTAGAAAAGAAGCTGTAATTATCTATTTTTAAATAGTCCAGATCATTTTTCATTTTTTTTAGAACAGTTACTAACTCTTCAATACCGTTATCTGTTAGTTTTCCGTTGTTTATATAAAATAGTAAACCTAAATTTTCTTTTTCAGAAAATTCGACACTTATGACATTATGTCGGTAATTATAAACATTTAATTTTACAGTGTTTGAACCTATATCTACGACCCCATACAACATCAATATAACCTCATATTAAGAAGATTTGAAATATTAAACTAATTCTAAGTTTGTTCTAATTTATTTACAAATACCATATATCACTACAATCTTTCTTAGATATATTAATTTATAGCTTTAATTGACAATAAATTTTAGTATTAATGTTAAAATAGCAAATGATTCATTTTTTTAACTTACTATTACTACTTTATATCCCGAATTCCATTGGAAACCACTAGTTTACTGTTTAATTTAGATGCCCTTGTTTTTGTTTTCTAGATTGATAACAAGAATCTTACTATGAATAGATATAAGTAATATCCATTTAAGAACTTTAGTAAGAACTGATAGGATTAAACAATCCTCTTATTTTTCTATTAATTAATGGATATTATATCAGTTTTAGAATTCCAATCCATATTAACCATAACTTCCGATACTTTTTTACGAACATCCTCATTTTCGTCTTTTAAACTTTGTTTTAAAGGTTCTAAGGCCCTTTCATCTCCTATTTCACCTAGTGCTTCGGCCGCATTAAATCGAAGATCCAACTCTCCATATTTTAAAGTCTGAATAAGAGGGAATACTGCAAGGTTTCCTATTTTAGATACTTCAATCCATTTTGTTTTCGCAATTAAATAATATACATTTTCTTGTCCGCCTTTAGACTTCCAACCAATCTTGTCTAAAGCCTTTGCTGCTTCTAATCTAATATAACTATCTTTGTCCTTTAAAGCATTAATAAGGGGGTTTACTGCCCTTTCATCTCCAATTTTACCAAGAGAATCTGCTGCTCCACATCTAAGATATCTATCTTCATCTCTTAAAGCTTGGATAAGAGGGATAACTGCAGGTTTACCTATCCTATAAAGTATCTCTGATGCCCTCTTTCGAAAAATATCCCCTTTATTGTCCGTTAAAGCCCGGATAAGAGGATCTACTGCCATTTGATTTTCCATCTTAATAAGGGCGTCTGCAACTTCCTCCCTTACCTTACAATCATTACTTGATAATTCTTGTACTAAAAAATCAGAACCATTTCTGTCCACATTAATAATAACATCCATAAATAATTCTGTTAAGTATCTATCACTTTGGCTACGGCAAAACCTAAAATATAAATCGTGTATTATATCTGTAGCTCTTTCATCTCCAATCTTACCGAGTGCTTTAATAGTTGAAATTAATATTTTACGATCATATTTTTCATAGCTTTTTATATCTTTTAAAATGTGTATTAAATGTTCAATTGAATTTTTATCTCCTATTTCCCCCATAAGATTAATATAATAAATCTTAGTATCCCTATTTTGATTATTATACTTAAACATTAAATTCCTTGATGAGTGTTCCCCAATTTTAATAAGAGCAAATTTTACTCCTTCCTCAAGTTTTTCATCTTTCAACGCCATTATAAGAGTATCTACGGCCGGGTCTCCAATTTTAACAAGAGAATTAAAGACTTCATTTCGGACTCTTTCTTCTTCGTCTTTTAAGGATTGGATTAAAGGAGCAATGGCTTTTTCTTCACCTATATCCCCTAAAGAAATTGCTGCAAACATTCGAATATTGCTATCTTCATGTTTAAGTGCTTTAATTAGCCCTTTAATATCTTTTTTTGCCCTTAATTTCTCTATATCTAATTTATTAAATTTAGAACCCATACCCTGGGACCTCCTGAATTTCTATTTAAATTGTTTGATTAATTTATGATATTATTAACTTCAAAAAAAATTTATATAATAATTATTCTAATTTTCTAAATTATATAATAGAATTAATCAGAATTTTTATGAATTATTTTAAAAATGAATTATCAAATATTGTGATTAGAAAGAATAGTGATTACACAATCAGTTCTCTTATTTTCTTCTTTTACGTTCATTTTGTAATAATTCCAAATTTTAACTGCAAAATCCATTATATAATTATTGTTACTTTAGGAAGATATAGCTAACTGTTCAATACTGATAATTATTACTTTATTTTTTGGGGCTGTCAAGTTGTTGGGGGTTGTTGATGTTTTCCGTGTTTTGTTGTCCATT
>NZ_JAIOUQ010000009.1:0-5898 GCF_019931065.1 Methanobacterium spitsbergense
GCCTATGGGAACCCTTTGACGCTGCCGGCCATCCTTATTATAACAACATATACACATTAATCAAATTTGTAAGAAAATAAACATTACCAATAAATTTATTAGATTTTTTTAAATAAAAACAATTTAAAGAAATTAAATAAATGATTATCATTGGTGCGGCGGCCATAGCGGTGGGGTTACACCTGGTCTCGTTTCGATCCCAGAAGTAAAGTCCTCCTGCGTTTTTGGTTGTACTGTGGGTTAGCGCCTATGGGAACCCTTTGACGCTGCCGGCCATCCTTATTATAAATTAATTTTAATTACATACTTAACAAGAAATTTTATTTTTATTTATCTTGATACAAGATCCTAACAGAACTGTTGGATATACAATTATTATTTTAGTTAAAATTTCTATTTATGATCCAGTATATTTTGCACATTTTTTTATATCAGGGACTATAATAAGTCCTTCATTTGGATCACCAAGTTTAAGCACTGTTTTTTTAGGTATAAAAAACCAGTTAAAACTAATAGTCCTGCATCTAATTCCTGCATTGTTAAATTTGCAGGTATTCTAAAAAATTTGCTTAAACTGGATACAGGGTCATCATAACCCAAGAGCTTTTGACTGGTACGTGGATGGGATTCAATAACATTATATTTTTGTTTAAGTAGTGAAGAAATTCTAATTCCCCTCATGGTTAACATCTTCATACCCTTGAATGTCAGGGGAAGTACACGACCATAACTACGTATATCTCGTTCTGCCTGTCGAAAATGCCCTCCAACAGCACAATTACATTCTTTCTCAAGACAGCAACGACCTTTTGGAAGGGAAAGTGGTGCATCTATTATAATTAGTGATGGTTCCAGTTTTTATCTGACAGTTTTAAAATCTCTTTGTCAGTATGGTGGATAAACTAAATTTATCACCATCTAAAATGCAGATACCCGTTTCATTTTCTTCTTTACCAGCAAGGTCTATACCTAATATTCTCATTTTCATAAACCATCGGATAATTTATTTATTTTGATCAATTCTTAGGGAATAATATATTTAAATTAAAAAAAGTGAAATTAAAATTTTTCTAAAACTTGTCTGTAAATATTCTTCAACTTATTATCATCTGATTTTTCATACATTCTTCTTAATATTAATTCCGGAGTACTCCTTGCAAAATAATCCATACGAGGTGTTCTATCAACTATGAGATTATAATTTTCATCCAAACCTTTAGCTTCTATTCCATCCACTCGGACATCTGTATATTTCAATATTTCTCGGGCCATATGGGTTACAATCACGGCAAGGGAATTGGAATCACTTATGAAATCCATGAAACTGGATATAATTTTTACAGCTGCTTCAAGTTCGGTTATGGCTTCTAATTCATCTAATAATATTAATTTGTCGGTATCTAGAGTAACTATGGGCATGAAAGTTCTTAAAAATGATTCGAATGCGCCGGCATCTAAGGAACGTTTTTTGGAGAAAAAATAAACTTCATCAACTATTTTAACACGAGCTTTACTTGCACATACAGGAAGTCCCATCTGTGACATTATACAAATTTGGGCTATTGTTTCTAGAAGAGTTGTTTTACCTCCACTATTTGCTCCTGTTAAGAGCACAACATTATTCGGGGATTCGAGTGTATAATCAATTTTTTGAACTTCTATACTATTTTCTAGTGCAAGATTTAGATGTATTCCATTCTGGAAGCTGAATCCATTTCCAAGTTCAGGTGGATTTAGATTATAGTAATGTGCAAAACAGCCAAGTGCAAATTCATAGTCAAAGAGTAAAATCTCATGTATTTCTTCTTCCACTATTGGTTTCATAGTTGAGAGTGTTTGAGCTGCTTTCACATTTTCTTCATGTGCATTTACATATTTTTTGGACATTTCCTGCTTTTTTATCCTTTCAAGTTCTTCATTATCAATTTCAATTGGATATTTCTGTATGAAAGGATCAAAAGAGCATCCAGTATTTTCACGAACTTCTTTTCTTGCTTCGGTTATAACTTCATCGAATATTTCTTGTATCTTTTTAGGCATATCCTCGTTTAAAAGGTCTAATATTTCATCGCCTTTGAGATCTACTTTTTTAATCGCTTCTTTAAGTTTTAAATCCGCTTTACGTTTGGATGATTCCACTGCATCTTCAAAAATTGCTTCATCTATATCATCGGATTCCAATGAATCTATAATTTCAATAACATCTCCCAGAATAGAATCATGCCCTAATATTCCTTTTATTTTAAGGGCGTTTTTTATTATTGGATAATTTTTTTTATAATATGATAAAACAACTTCTGGAACAATTTCATACATTTCTGATGAGTTATTTACCATTGCAATGTTCTGGGATTCAAACTCCATTAATCCCTCGCTATATACATAAACAATGAATTCAAAGTCTTCAGGATTTTCAAGTTCATCTCCAGTTATAATTGGGCAGTAACTGTTAAGACCCATATCTATAAGTTGGTGATAATCATCCCGTGTCTCAACCAATATTGCATTTGATGGATCATACAATGGTTTTGGTTCTTCCAGGGAATCTATTTTTTTAAGTAAAGATCTTAAGTCATCTAATGGTAGCTTGACCACAAAATGCTTGGCTTTCATAACAAAATCAATGTTTTCCATGATGCTCTTTTGATTTTTAAGAGGACTCATTAGAAGTATCCTATTTTCACAATACTTGGTATTGGCGAACTTAAGTATCCTCTCTATTATATCATCGTATACTTGAACAGCCTGATCAGTTTTCAGAAATTCTTTACTGGGATTGCCTAGGATAGTGTTTATTATTTGAATTGCTTTTTTCTGACTTACTCCTTCTATACTTGTGATACGGTCTACTTCGTAGTTTTGAACTGCTTCAATAAATTCTTTCTCACTGCCAAAGTTTGAAAGTATTTTATCTGCCTGACGACTGCCTATCCCTTTTATTTTCTTTAAATCCAAGCTACCACCGTTTTTATAAAATTCTTTATCTCTTGATAATTTATACTATTATTATCCCATGTATAAATGATTTTAGAGTCAATATGAGAAGTTTGATTCTTCTTTATGAAATTTATTATTTTCATTGTATTAGTTAGATTAATTTTTGTATATTTAATGGAATCTTTTTAATATTTTAAATGATTTTTTATCTAATATCCGTAAATATATTGAATTTATATTAAACTATTTAATTATATTTTTAAATTCTAATTGGAAACTTTTAATTTTAAATAAGATCAATTATTTCTACCGATATAGGAAACATAATTTTTGATAATAGTAATTGATAGGAGAGAACATGGATTTTTTATTATACATAGTTGCATTGCTTTTTACAGGTGTTTTAGTTGGTTTTACCTCAGGACTACTAGGTGTGGGTGGAGGTTTCATAATGGTACCTGTTCAGTTCTTTCTACTTACATCGTTGGGTATAGATCCAACTACTGCAATCAGAGTTGCTTTTGGAACTAGCTTGGCTGTGATTCTACCTACTGCAATTAGCGGGACAATTGGTCACAAGCGTAGAGGTGCAGTGTTAACAGAACCAACTGTATTTATGGGAATTTCGGGAATAATTGCGGCATTTATCGGTGGAACCCTTGCATCTAACATTCCGGGGGAGTATTTAAAAATAATTTTTGGAGTTTTAGTTTTAGTTGCAGCTACATGGATGTTAGTAGCTAAGTATCCGGAACATGGTTCTGAACCAAAAAAGGGAATTTTAAAATATTTAATAATTGGTTTTATAGCAGGTATTCTTTCAGGACTTCTAGGTATAGGTGGAGGGGTTATATTGGTTCCAATTTTATCTATACTAATGGGCTTCAGTATGCATCGTGCTGTTGGGACTTCAACAGCAGTTTTAATCTTCACATCTTTGGGGGGAATTATTGCATATACGTTAAATGGTGTAAATATTAGCGGACTGCCTCCTTATTCCATTGGATATGTCAATTTAATACAGTTGATTACACTGAGCATTATAACAGTCCCTATGGCTCAACTTGGTGTAAATGCATCTCATAAGATTCCTGAAAGAGAATTAAGATATTTATACATTGCGGTTATGTTCTACATAGGTTTAAAGATGATGGGTATATTCAGTTGGGTAGGTATTCCATTATAACTAAAAATAACAGATCATGGATTTTCTATGGTTTATTAATCTAAAAGACGCATGATTCTAGAAAGTGGTGGTGTTGGATCGGAAGATTCCCAAGTTGCAGATGAAGCAAGTTCCAGATAATTATCAAATTTTTTCAGTGAATTGATATTATTTTTAAGGAAGCTTCTGGTATCAACAGCAAAATCTTCATTTTTATAACATGGATTCAGTTCCATTGCCTTTTCATAACAAGTCTTTGCTTCTGGAACTTTTCCAATTTCAAAGAATATTATTCCAATATCTAACCATAATTCGGGCTGATTTGGATCAAAATTTAAAATCTGATTGTAACAAGCTGCTGCCTTCTGTAATCTTCCCATAGTGTAGTATATAAGTCCCATGTGTTTCCAAGCATCAATGAAATCTGGATAGATATAAAGAGCTTTATCATAATATGTTAGTGCATTTTCAATTTTCCCAAGGTCATAGTATAAATTTCCAATATTGAAACATATATACGCATCGTCAAGATCTTCCATTTCAACAGGTAAAATTCCTTCATTAACAGTTTTAACAAGTATTTTGTTTTCGAATTCTTTGATTTCCATTTGTTTTTGTGTTTTTTCTATTTGTTTTGCTATATTGGTGTGGTATTGGATGTTATGTTCGTTTAGAAGCTTTTTTAAATGAGTTATATGATCCTTTGGTTTTGGATAAATTTTTATAAGAATTTCTAAGTAATCTCCAATGGTTTCTGGTTTTTGGATCATTAATTTTTCTCTGAACTCCAAGTATTCCTGGTTTTTTATTTCCTCTTGTATAAGCCAGATTAAATCATCCAAAGAAAATTCCATTTTTTTATAGGTTAATAGTTCTCTGAATTTCTGCACATTACCTAATTCATAGTTGGTCCGTGATTTTTTTACAAATGCTTCTATATAAATATATTTTCCATTTGCAATCATCAAATCCCTATTTTCTTTCAATTCCTTCATTCGAAACCCTTTAAGAATTGAGGGAGAAGCATTTTCAACAAAGTTTTGTGTATCATTGGCCAGTATTTTATTTTCAAATTCTTTGATTTCCATTTGTTTTTGTGTTTTTTCTATTTGTTCTGCTAGATTGTTGTTGTGTGGGATGTTGTGTTTATTCAAAAGCTTTTTTAACTGGTCTATATGATCCATTGGTTCTGGATAATCTTTTATTAGAATTTCTAGATAATCTGTCAATTCAATTGGTTTTTGGCCCATAACTGTTTTTTTAAATTCTAAGTAATCCAGATTTTTTATTTCTTCTTTAATGAGTGAGAGCATTTCTTCATCAGAAAATTCCAAGCCTTTGTATTGAAGTAACTCCCGGAGATTCCGGATATCTGTAAATTCATAATCATAACGTGATTTTCTAATAAACCCATCAATGTAATTGTATCGTGAATTTTTTATAAAATTTTCAATGTATACTTGGTAACCCTTTTTTGTAAGTTCTGCCTTTTTAGCGTCCATATCAGATATTTCAGTTGGAACTAATTTCTCGATAATTTGTTCATCATCTTTTAAATTGAGAATTTCTTCTTTCAAATCTTGATCTAACTGATTATTATCCTGGATTGATGATTTAATTTCATTTGGTAATATATTTTTTTCAATAACATTCAATTCTCTTATATGGTTAAGTGCAATAATGGCTTTATCCTTTATGTCGCGATCTTCACCCTTCAAATCATGGATAAATGGATCCACAACAATCCTTCCGAGTGCTGTTATTGCTTCTTCTTGTATGGTTTTATCTGGGTCTTG
>NZ_JAIOUQ010000009.1:5998-75416 GCF_019931065.1 Methanobacterium spitsbergense
TTTTGTCTCCAATCCTTCCGAGTGCTGTTATTGCTTCTTCTTGTATGGTTTTATCTGGGTCTTGGAGTGTTTGTATGAGGGGTTCTGTTGCTTGGGTGTCTCCTATTTTGCCTAGTGCTTCTGCTGATCTCCATCTGATTCCTAGTTGTGGGCTGTTGAGAGTTTGTATGAGTGATGGTACTGCTTTTTTGTCTCCAATCCTTCCGAGTGCTGTTATTGCTTCTTCTTGTATGGTTTTATCCGGGTCTTTGAGCGATTGCATTATGTGTTCTGTAGCACGATGGTCTCCTATTCTTTCAAGAGCCATCAGAGCTTCTTTGCGTATATTCTCATCATTATCATTCAATGCATCGATTAAACCGTCAATATCTTCTTTATCTTCCATCTCATCTATCCTATTTTTTAAGAGATTGAACACACGCATTTTTATCACCATAGCTTTGCACAAACAGAAATATTTTATAAAAAATTTCGTATCATAATTCTTATATTTTAAACATTTTTTTTTGAATAAGGGATTAATCACTTAAATTTCAAGATAAACCTTATAATAATTCCTATACTTTCATATATTATTTATTCCACTATTTAATTAAAAATTTCTCATTAAAAAAAATCAAAATAAGTAACACAATTTTTTTAATTATTAATCAAAATTTAATAATTTTATCTAGAAATCTCATAAAAAACTATTTTATTCAATAGTTAAAAGTATATATTAAAACTTTTACATTATACTTTTTATAGAGGTGATACAATCTTTCATAAAAAGAAAATAATAATATTAACAATTTTTCTGATGCTATTTTTTATTGGCAGTTCAGCAGCTGCAAGCAACAATTCAAAAAATCCTCAGATCCATTCTTCAAAGTATGAATCAAACATAGAAATAACAAAAAAAATTCATTCATCAAAAACTAAAAAAATAACACCCAAAGTGCAAGTTAAAACAAGCAAAAATGGATGTTGTTCAGTACTATTACATGTTAAAAAGGGTTATGATGTATTTTCTTTCCGAAGAGATTCTACATACTCTGCAGATATTCATTTTATCCAATTAAAATGGTATGGGAAATATGCGATCAAAGAGTATAAAACTACTAATGGCTATTTCTTTCACACAATAATAGCACGTAATGGTTGGATAGTCTCATCTGGAGGATCAGATATTCCAAGCTTGAATAAAGAACTTGAAAATTTAGCAGGGAGAACTTCAACTTCGGGCCATATAACATCTAATACGGTAAATAAAGCGTATAATATTTTGAAGAGAATGGGAATAGGACACTTTGTAATTAAATCACCAGATGATACGTTAGGTCTTGTTATATATAATGGTGGGAGTGTAAAAAAGACTGTCTTTAAAATGCACGAAGGACAATATGTTAGTGTACCTAATCATCCAGCATATTATAGAAATGGTTACATCTCTACATCTAACCCTGTATCATCAGCTATAAGCTTAGAAACTACAGATAGATGGGGAATTAACAGGCGTAACATAATAACCTATGCAGTAATGAAACATAAAGAAAAAGTTAGCTATTCAACACTGGTTAAAATATGGGCCTCAAATTGCAGAGGTACACCAGATAATATTATATTCAACGGGCATTTAATCAAAGGAAATAGTTTGCCAAGAATTCCCAACAGAAAATATATTGGACAAGTAAATCTAAAAAATAGTAAAATAGCCAAAGACATCGTGTCAAAAGTATTATTAACAACAGAATAAGTTCTGTTAGTTAATATCATTTATCTCCAAGGAAATAATTCTGTGTATTTTTATTTCTTTGTTTTTTGAGGATATTGGTATTGATATAAGTTTAAATTTCTCTATCTAAATCTAACTTTATTAATAAACTGTTAACTAGAATCAAAAATTGATCCAATTAATAGATTTTTTTATTTTTAAAGAATAAACTCTGTAGGTTAAGGAATTTTTAAACTATTCTTACTCTTTAATACCTTTTAAAAAGTTTCCTGTTGTGATTCCCCCCGTAGAAATGATTTTAATCTTAGATTTAAGTCTATTCATATTTTTTCCGGAATTCTCTTTTCTATTGATATATTCCAATCCATTTTTGTAAATTGTTATCATATCTCTTGAATAATGATATGTTTTAGTCCTGAGATCTATAACAATAGAATTAATACCCATTTGAGAAATTTCATGGAGATGATCAATTAAACATAGTTCTACAGAGTTTAGGATATGTGTTCGTCCTTCTAAATCAATCTTTATAGGAAAAATTTGCTTTTTTTCGTCTTGAATTCCCCAAAATTCATTTTCAATATCTTTAATATCTTTTTTTGGAACCAAAGAGAATAAGCAATCCTTTGTAACAAGTGTATCAACATTTCCTTGAACAACCAATTCAAAATTGGTTTTCAAATCATCTAACCTCGAACTACTAATAATCTTTCTTAAATTTTCTTTAGACAGTTCTGCAGAGGGTGTAATGGTATTAAATATTTTTATAAGCTGTAAAACTGTTTGTTTATTCCAGATATTAAGACCTGCAGATCCATATATTACCAAGTTAGGCATAACTTTTTTTACTTCTTCTGCAACGCCTATATCATCAATCATAATACCATGGAAATCTTTTGATAACTGTTTTAAAATTGTATAATATTGATTAATTTGATATTGGTGGGTTATTTGTGGCCATTTCCAAATAAATTCTGTCCTATCTTTTTTACACAATTCACAAATAAGTTTTAAAACCGAAACAACTCTTTCTATTTCTGCTTCATCTATAGAACCATCATACATTGAATTGAGATTTTTGGAATCAGAACATAAAATATTTAAATTTTTAGGGGGAACTTCGAAGTAAATTCTATTGGCCCCGCTTTCCAATGCTCCTTTAACAGTATCCAGACTATCTGCATAAACTGCAAGATCTATCGGTGTATTATCATTATCTATTCCTACAAATTGTTCCATTGAGGAGGATAATAACTTTTTAATATTATTAAACCTTTCACATGCTTCTTGAACATGAGATTGAGAGGGTTTGTAACTTAAAAGAAGTTCAATTTGAGATTTTTCTAGAAATTCTCTTCTGAAATTATTTAATTTACTGAGGGATATGAAAAGATCACCCGGATATTTGATGGAAACTTTTCGAAGGATGAACGGTGTTTTCCCAGTTTTTTGAAGCTGTTTTTCAATTTGTTCGGGATTTAATGGTTTATTAATCGCTTTTTCCATTTTAAAAGATGATTTTAAATGAATTTTACATTTATTATCATTGAATCCTATAAATTCTCCCTCTAAATGTGCTTTTAGATCAGTGTCCCACCACATTACAATATCTATAGGAATTGAAGGACTAGTCCTATTTTTTATAATTTTATTTGCCTCATGATTTAAGGATATTGAACGAGTAAGATACAGCTTTGAACCAGTTTTTACTGGCATTCCTACGTTTAATATTAATTTATCTCCTTTATGCACTGGTGATTTTTCTATGGCCATTCCATATGTTTTAAAAAATTTATTTGTTCTTTTAACCGTTTTTTCATTATTGTCATTAGAATATTTGAAAACAATACCATCGCCTATTTCGAGTTTGTATTTGTTTTTAATACTTATAATTGCTGTCCGAGTTTTTTCATCGTATCTTTGGACTTGTCCGATATAAAGACCCCTATTTCCTGGCGAATCACGAGCCATAACTAATTCTGCACTGTTTTCTGTTAAATATCCTCCAGTAAATTTCCGATTAAAGGCTAATTTCAATTTGGAAATATCATCAGAATTTTGCTTCCAGTTACCAGATGATATTGAGTCAAGAACTTTTCTGTAAATATTTACAACCAATGCAACATACTCCGGAGACCTCATTCTACCTTCAATTTTCAGAGAGTTTAAATTAATTTTTGATATAGTATCTAAATTTTGATACAATGCCAAGTCTCGTGTTGAAAGAAGGTATTTATCCTTAATATCTACAGTATGAAGAGCCAATGGTTTGCCGTATTGGTCAATTTTTCCTGAAAGCAATGTATATTTTTTACGGCAAGGTTGGGCGCACATTCCTTTGTTCCCACTTCTTCCCCCTATAAATGAAGATAATAAGCACTGTCCGGAGTAAGAGTAACATAGTGCTCCATGGCCAAATATCTCAATTTCTATTCCTAGATATTTAGTTTTTTTTATTATTTCCTCAACCTCTAAAATTCCAAGCTCCCGGGATAAAACAACCCTTTTGAAACCGAATTTTGAAGCCCATTTAACTCCAGGAACATTATGGATTGTCATTTGGGTAGAAGCATGAAGATCTAGATCAGGTACTAGTTTTTTTGCTAAACTTGCAACGCCAAGATCTTGTATTATCACTGCGTCGACACCTATTTTATAAAGCCAAATCAAGTATTCTGCAACAGATAGTAACTTTGAATCATTTACAAGGGTGTTTACTGTCACATAAATCTTAACACCCCTAAGTTTTGCATATTCTAAACCCTGTTCAATTTCAGGATCTGTGAAGTTAGTTGCGAATTTTCTAGCACCAAACTTTTTACCAGAAATATAAACAGCATCTGCCCCTGCATTAACTGCAGCTTTTAATGCATCTATTGACCCTGCTGGTGCCAGAAGTTCGGGTATATAATTTTTAGCCATAATTTTTCCTCAGAATTATTATTAGACCTCCGAAGTGTTAAAATTTTTTAATGAAAATTAATGGATAATGATAAAAGCTAGGTCAACAAATCAAAATAAATGTTAAAAGATTCAGGTGTAATAAAATGAATGCATATTTAGAAATACTCAGGCCATTTAATGCCCTTATGGGGGTTATTGCAGTACTACTAGTGGCGATTATAGTTGGAAATTTCACAATTTACGTACCCATAGCTTGTTTTATTGTTTTCATATTTACTGGGGCAGGAAATGTTATTAATGATTATGTTGACCACAACATAGATGCCATAAATAAACCTGAAAGACCCATACCCTCAGGAAGAATTTCTTTAAAAACAGCTGCAATTTACTCTATTACATTATTTATAATATCCACAATTATGGCAGTTATAATTGGTCCTATTCCGGGAATTATCGTAGTTTTAAGTGCCATTTTAATGTTTTTATATGCATACCGTCTCAAAAAATCACTTTTAATAGGAAATTTAAGCATTGCATTTTTAACAGGTCTATGTTTTGTTTTTGCAGGTCTTGTTTTAGATGCAGTTATCATTTCAATACTTCTAGGATTTTTTGCCTTCCTCATGACAATGGCTAGAGAAATTGTTAAAGACATGGAAGACGTTGAAGGAGATAGTGCAGAAGGGGCTAAAACTTTCCCAATTCAATTTGGGATGCGTGCTTCATCTATTTTAGCAGCATTTTTTATGATTTTGGCGAGCATAACAAGTCCTGCTCTTTATTTCATAGGTATTTTTAATGTAATCTATTTAATCGTTCTAATATTTGCAATGGGGCTTTTCATTGCATGTGCAGTTTCTATATTGCAGAATCAGTCAATTGAAAATACTAGAATAGTTTCAAAAAGAATTAAAATCGGTATGGCAATTGTTTTCATTGCATTTGCATTGGGATCACCAATTATACCAAACATAATACATATGATATATTGAAAATTTGAATATTTTAAATTCAGTTAATTCCCTATAAAACTATAAATAGTGATATTTATGGATATCAAACTAAAATCAATAGGAATAATAAACTCTCCCTACAAACTAAAGAACGATTCACCTAGGCAAGGTCGATATTCGGATGAAACCAGTATTATCACGGTTTTCAACGAATTCATAGATGGACTTGAAGGTTTAAAGAATTATAAATATTTAATAATTTTATATTGGCAAGATAGGGCAGAAAGGGATAAATTAAAAGTTTTTCCTCATGGAAAGACAGAAAAAAGGGGAGTTTTTTCAACAAGAGCTCCTGTACGACCAAATCCCATTGGATTTTGTTTGGTTGAACTTTTAAATATCAATAAAAATAAATTAACTGTTAAATGGTTAGATGCATTGGATGAATCTCCTCTTATTGATATCAAACCTTTTTGGAACGAATTAGATTCGATTTGATGAAAGAGTAGATTTTAATTGTAATTTATTCCAGTTGATATTCTATATATGGGAACTAAATGGATCTATTGTATGTTTTCGTTTCTTTTTTTGTAGGGGAATGAAAAGTGATATTATCAAACCAATAAATAATACGAAACTTACAATATTAAATGCAAATTTCATGGTGTTGACTTTTTGAATCTTAAGCATTTTTTGTTTTTCATCAATGTCACCAGGATTTTCAATTTCTAATTTTTCAAATAATTGGTGAACGCCTGTAATTTTCTCAGTGCTTGAAACTGCCGCCTGATTGTTGAAAACCAGACCTAGGCCACTAAAACTTCCTAATATCAATACTACTCCCAATACTGCAGTTCCAAGAGATGAACCAAGATTTATACCTGTGTTCATAATTCCTGATGCATCTGGTTGTTGGTCACGTTTGGCAACAGAGAATATAACGTTAGCTGAGTGGGGAAAGACTATTCCCATACCTACTCCGAGAAGGAATATGCCTGGAAACATGTCCAATATTGTGGTATAAGGATTGAATATTAAACTAAGATAAAGACTACCACTAAGAGCTGATGCTGCGCCAATTGCAAGGATATAACGGGGTTGTATTCTTGTTGAAAGTTTTCCTGCTGCAGAGGACATTATGAAAATTGCAACACTCATGGGGATCAATGATAAACCAGTTGTCAGAGGATCTGCGCCCAGAACGCCCTGGAATAAACTGGAATAACAAATAAAACACCACCTATTGTGAAGTTCATTATTAACCTTGCAATATTTGCAAGAGTAAAACCACGATCTTTAAACAGGGAAACATCAACTAAAGGTTCTTTATTCTGTTTCATCCTACTTTTCTGATTAAAGTAAAAAATTATCATTAGAATTATTCCAATAACAATTGGGTATGGGGCAATATTCCAAGTTTGTGGATCGTTAAGTAATAAAATACCTATAACAAAGAGAAATATTCCCACGGAGGAATTAACAGCACCAACTAAATTTAACTCTCCCCATTTCATTGTAGGAGGAAATCTTGTTATCTCCCTTGAAAATAGGACAATAATAATTATTACAATCAACTCCAATCCAAATGCATATCTCCAAGTGTAAAATGTTGTTAAAAAACCACCAATAATTGGACCTACTGTTCCTGCACCAGAGGCCATTGAACTTGTAATTCCAAGTGCGAATGCCCTTCTTTCACCATCATAACTTCCAGAGATGATGGAAGTTGTTGCGGGCATCATGAGTGCTGCTCCAATTCCTTCGAGTATTGACCAGCCAAACAGTAGCATATAACTATTAATACTGAGAGCGGCTATTATGGTTCCAACACCATAGATTGTAGCCCCAGTAAGAAATGTTCTTTTTCTCCCAAGTATATTCTGTAAACGTCCACCAATAAGCATTAAACTTGCCATGGTTAAGGAGTATGTAGCAATAATTATCTGGATCATCCCAATATTCGTATTCAAATCTCTTATTAGGGACGATATGGCCACATTCATGAATGTTTTATCAATAACAATCGTGAAAATTGAAAGAGTTACAATTATAAGAGTTAACCATCCTCTTTGAGTATTCAATTCTTGATCCAAAAATTCACATCCAAAACATTTTGAAGTTGAAATTGTAAATAACTTTAAGATCTGTAGACAATTATAACAAATTTTCAAATTAGAGTTATATTATTATATTTACAATTATTTTCACATAATATTTTCCAAATAATGAGAATTTCAAGTTAAAATAGCAAACAAATAAATCTAAAGATTAAAAATAATTATAAATAATCAAAACCAAGGGAAGTTTAATAATGTCTAAAAAAGAGGAAGATTTTATAGAAAATTTAAATTTATCAAGGGATATATCATCTGAATTTGCTATAGCAGAAAAGATCATAAGAACATCTGCGAAGGGACGAAAATACATTGATATAACTATTGTGGATAGAACTGGTCAGATGGATGGGCGAATGTTTCCCCATCCTATAGAAGTTGACTCTGTTCATGATTCAATAAAACTGGGCAGTGTTTGTAGAATAATGGGGAGAATTAGTGAATTTCCAAGTGATTCTGGAAAGTTCAACATGGTTATTAATGTGTTAACGGAATTAGATGATGATGAATATCAACTTGAAGATTTTGTAATGGCATCCGAAAATAATACAGATGATTTAGTTGGTGAGATCAGGAGAACTATAAAAGATATGAAGGATCCTCACCTAAAAAATCTTTTAAAATCCTTTTTCTGCGACAAGAATTTCACAGAACTCTTCTATAAATCACCTGCAGCAATTGTACATCATCATAATTATGTGGGTGGCCTTTTAGATCATACAGTTGAAGTTCTCAAGATAAGCAGAACAGCATGTGAAATATTCCCTGATCTTAATCAAGATTTACTATTCTGTGGTGTGTTATTACATGATGTTGGAAAGATAAAAACTTATACCTATGGAAATGGGCCTATTAGTATTTCGGAAGAAGGAGAACTACTTGATCATATATATATTTCTTGTGAAATGGTTAAAGAAAAAATGGAAAAACTAGATACACCCAAAGAACTTTCAAATCAAATTATGCATATGATATTGAGTCACCATGGGCCAGTTAGTCTCGGATGGGGGTCTTCAATTGATCCTAAAACACCAGAAGCCAAAACTCTCCATTACTCCGACGATATGGATGCTAAGATTAAAGAAACCTTTCAAAGATAATAAAATATGTTTATTTAAATAAATATTTTTTTTAGGATCTATTAATTTTTATATTTACTTTATTTTGGATTGAATTTCAAAAATAGGTGTAATATTTAAGAAAAAAATTGGATTATACTAAATTTTATCTAAATATACCTCATAACTTTTCATTATAATTTATGATAAGACATACACTTCAAGTGTAAAAAAGAACACTTAATGCATAAAATTTTCATTATAAAAACCATATTATTAGTGATAATTTTAATTGAAAATATAATAAAATTTGATCATAATACAATATTTTAAAAAAATTAAAGTAAAATATACAACAAATATAACAATTGAAATTTAACGAGAATTAATTACATTGAATCCAAGATATTTAGATTTTAAGGAGTTTATTTGTATGGACAAGAAAATTATAATATTACTTGTAATACTAATTGCTGCTGTTGCTATTTTCGCTGCTTTCGAGTTACAAAAAGATAGAACTGTAAAACTGAGTGGTGTAGAGATTAAGAATTATCAAGGTCAGAAACTGTCATCTGTAAATGATTTTCGTGAAAATTCCATAAAAGGCCCTCAATTTATTAATATAACAAATTATCATTTAGAAGTAACTGGATTAGTACAAAATCCAAGAAATTATACCTATGATGAAGTTTTGAACCATACCTCCTATGAAAAGGTTGTAAAATTAGACTGTGTTGAAGGATGGGACGTAACAATATTATGGCAAGGACTTCTTGTATCCGACCTTTTGAATGAAGCAAAACCCTTACCAAACGGAAATACGGTCATATTTTATGCATACGATAATTACACAACTTCATTTCCAATTAGTTATCTTAACAATAACCAGATACTACTGGCTTATAAAATGAATAATGTAACTATTCCTCCTGAGAGAGGATTCCCATTTATGCTTGTTGCAGAGAGTAAATGGGGTTATAAATGGATAAAATGGGTTACAAAAATTGAAGTATCCAACAACTCCACATACAAAGGTTACTGGGAAATTAGAGGATATTCTGATGTTGGGGATATTAACCAAAGCTATTTAGGGGGTTGATCAACTAGTTGAAGATAAACAAATAAAGAATACATTTTATCTTAGGAATACTCACCCACATTTGTAATAATTTCAATATTGGATACCGCTTTTTTATTTATGAGATAATATTTCATTATCTAAACGATCAAGAATTTTATTTATCTCCAATTGTGCTTGTTCAATTTTTCTTCCAGTATTAATGATATGCCAGTTTTTTGCTAGCTCAATTGCTTTGCCCCTTACTTTAATAAGGTCATTTAAGTTTTCAAACATTTCGTGTTCATTTCGTTTTAACAACCTATTAAGGAGTTCATCAGGTTCAACATCTAAAAAGAACATGTAGTTTGAAGTTGGAAGTATTGTTGAAAAGAACATGTATAACAATTTAGCAATAGGGAAAGGGAGATATGCAACTCCCATCAAATATCGTACCATTATAACAGTTTCAGCTTTTCCATGATATTTTCGAACAGATCTTAAAACATCAAGTGTATAGTACATAGATGCTTTTATATGATTAATTTTTCCATGACCTAAAAGTGCTTTTTTAGCATTAATCCCATAGGCATTATCTTTTGATGGATGTGTACGTACAATAACTTTTTCCCCCTTTGCAAGATAGTATTCTTGAATTAAATTTGCATGGGTATCTTTTCCTGAACCATCTAATCCATCTATTATTATAAAACGCATTTATCTACCTCATTTTTTAATGATAATTTTACAGAAACAGAGTATACCCATTAAAATACAATCAATGTTAACAGTAAATATGTACCAACTGCAGAGAAACATGCTGTAATATTGTCCAATCCTTTAGGTGTTATCCCTTCAAATATTGTTGCTACCAATGCCACTACGGGTATAATGGCCATAGTTGATATGGAAACATTGTAATATACCAGTACTATTTCTAACATTGCTATTAGTACTAAAAACATTGCTATTGAACCTTCAAAGCTTTTTCTATCACCAAATATTTTGTATTTATGTTTGCCAAAATTTTCACCAACTAATGCTGCCATACCATCCCCATAAGACATTGCAACTATTCCAACTGCAATTATCCATGGTTGATTAAAGAAGAAGAATGCTAGAATAGTCCAAGATATTGAATAATAAACAAGTCCAAGTCCATGTCCCGAAGAAGATATCTGGTCATTCAGTTTAATTGGAGAATAAGGACTCATTAAAAATGTTAAAAATATGAATGGGGCGGCAGCAAGAAAAGTGATTATAAATTGACTCGTGAAAAGGGGTAATATGAAAATTACATTTCCAACCATTATATGAAGGAATTTCCTGCTAAATGTTGGATACTTTTTCAAAAATCTTTCAGATATAATCAGTAATATGGCTATGTAACCGTAGACTAATACCAGCCCAATAATGTCATTCGATATCATGTCATTTATGAAGTTCTTTTATGTATAAGAGAATTTGGATTTGATTCTGGGTATGTTAGTTTCAAAAATGTCAAAAAATCTTACAATTACATTAAATTTAGATTTTAGAGAATGAAGTTTCAATATTTTATTTTTTTTCAGTTTTGATTCAGAGTAACAGCTTATAAATGGTTATAATACTAAATTTAGAATTAATAATTTAGGAGATATTGTGTTATGTACATATGTTTAGAAGGAATTGATGGATCAGGCAAGTCAACACAAATAGAATTACTTATGAATTGGCTTAATGAATGTGGACATGAAATATTAAGGGTTTTTGAACCAACAGATTCTCAAGCAGGTAGATTAATACGTAAAATGCTTCAAAATCCAAATGCAACTAATGAAAACTTCCAGAAAACACTTGCACTCCTTTTTGCAGCTGATAGAATTATTTTAATGGAAAAAATACAAGAAGCTGAAGACGAAGGCAAAATAGTTTTAAGCGATAGATGTTTTTACTCAAGCATTGTTTATCAAAATGGAGCAGAATGGATTAAGGAGATAAATAAATTTGCAAAAAAGCCAGATATAGTTTTGTTAATGGATATAGAACCTGAAACGGCCATTTCACGATGTGAAGGCAAGGATAGATTTGAAGATGTTTATTTCTTAAAAAAAATTAGGAATAGATATCTTGAACTTGCAGATAAAGAAGATTTTATGGTCGTCAACGCGAATAACGGTTTAAACAAAGTTCACGACGATATAAAAAGAGTTATAGCCCATAAGTTGGGCATGTGCATCTAAGAATAAAATTAATAAATAAAAGTAAAAAGAGCTATTTTTCTTTATATTATCTTTTTTCAAGTTCTTGAATTCTCTCATTTAATGCTTTTACAATATAATCACGTGCATCTTCAAGATCTTTAATTTCTCCCTGAAAAACAGGCCCTGCATCTGTCTGTTTGACCTCTAAATTATAATTTTCCATTACATTAGCAATAATCTGCCCGGTAACACCTGGTGGAATCCTCATCTCAAATTTTTCAACTTTCTCTTTTGCCATTTATTTTCCCTCCAAGATTATAATCATTATCATATTATTTCAATCAAATTACTAACTCTATTTAAGGTATTCTCTTACAGGTTCCAAAATTTCTATTAAACGTTTTGAAACAGAATTTTTCAGATCAAGTGGATGAAGTTCTTCCTTACTGTACATATCCAAAAGCTCATTGTAACTAATTTCAAGGTTTCCCCCAAATTTATCAGGTCTTTCTATTAGAAGTGTTTTATCTTCTGAAAATATGAAATGGTCCGCAATTTCAATTACAGGATTTCCCTCAACAATTCCAAGCGGACAGTAACTCTTCTGGAGCTTCATTTTAATAACATCTGGTTTATCATCAATTGCAATATAATTTTCTTTACTAGACGACATTTTATCTGAGCCATCTGTTCCATGCAGTAATGGTGTATGTATACATACTGGTGCTTCATAGCCCATTCTAGGTAGACTTTCCCTTGCAAGCATATGAATTTTCCTTTGTTCCATGCCTCCCAGTGCAAGATCAACTTCCAGAAATATCATATCAAGAACTTGCATAAGTGGATATATTACTTCTGCTACCTTATGATCTTTACTGTCCCTTGTTATCTGGGCCATACTCCGTTTTGCACGTGTTAAAGTTGTTGAAAGTGCAAGTTCGTATACTTTGTAGGTATAATCCTCTTTAGTCTGGTAACTTGAACCAAATATGAACTCTGTATCTTCAGACAATCCCAAGGCTCTGAAACATTTCATATTGTACTTTGATATTTCTTCAATTTCCTCAAGACTTCCTTTACCATTCAAGTATGCATGAAGATCAGCTAGAAGGATTTTAACCTTAAAACCTGCATTTTGAAGGTCTATCATTTTTTTCACAGTGATTGCATGACCTAAATGAACATTTCCTGATGGTTCGTATCCAATGTAGGCTACTGGTCTATCTTTATTGAGTTTTTCTTTGAGTTCTTCTTCTGTCACCACTTCGAGAGTGCCGTTCTTAATGTTTTCCATCTTAGAGTCAAGGTCCATATTATCACCATGATTGATCTTAAATAAATGTTAAAATATAGATATTTAGAATTAAACTGATTATCTAGTTTAGACTATAAAAGCATTTTTAGTTGGCATTATTTTTATATTTCCCAAGGATATACAGAATTCCTTCAATTTCAAGAACTTTAACTTCAGTTCCAATTTCTAAGTCCGATATCCTATCATTAATCTCTATATCAACTGGTTGGTAAGTTTCAGGGTGAAGTACTTGTATAAATTTAGGTGTTTTAGATGTGATACTGGTTATTTTAATATCTGAACTTCTTGCAATAACTTTGATCCTGTTGTATTCCTTCCACATAACCGACCAAATATTGGAGGATTCAAGATCCTTAAGAAGAATTTTTCTCCCGTCAAAACCTTTAACCTGCCCTATATGGCCTTCATATTTTATGAAATCGCCTTGTTTGAAATTAGGTAATCTTATAGATATCCATATCCTGTACAGATCTTTTCCACGGGATTTGTCCCTTCCAACTAAACGTGGTGATTCCTGCATAACTCCACCCATCACATCCTTAATAGCGCTTGAAAGTTTTCTTGCAGCTTTATAAGAACCAACATAATAATCTACACCTTCTTTAATAACCGATACGTCTGAAATATATGCCATTCTATTTTTAACAGATAATGCGCCAGTTTTTGTCCTTATTATGTCGTCAATGGTTTGAAGTTCATCAGAAGAAGGAAATCTTTTATCTGCACGGATCTGAATAACAGATTCAAAGTAGCCAGAAGCATACCTACTGCAATCAGGGCACATACTCCTCTTTATTTTAACATTTACTCGATGATCCTCAGATACACTTATCCCCATAATAGTTCCATTTGCATGAACCATGCATTCATAGTTAGAACCTTTGACAGTTAATATGTCAACTAACAACTCTAAATTATCAACATAGTTGGGTGTTTCCACGTTTTCTATTACTGCTATTTTAACAAGATCTTCTTCTGCAAGTTCAGAATCTTCCCATTTAATGCCTTTTAAGAGAGAATTGCAGTGTGCACAGATAGTTATTTCAACATCAGAAGGGATGTTTATGAGCTGAGCTTCTTTTACAAAACAAGACTTGCAGATCCCATTGTATAAATCTTCATCTTCGCTACCACATCTTGGACAGAACATTGTTACACTTTTAAATTTAATTAGAATTTTATTATAAAAATTTATAAATAAAATAAAAAAGAAGAAGCTTTTAACTTCTTTAAAGGGTTTTTAAAGGTGCTTTGGCACCACAGGCCTCACATTTAAGTATGAAAATCCTATCTTCTCTTATTATCTTTGTATCTGGCCTGTTACACTCATGACACATTATGAAACGTTTAACATAATCTTCTATCTTATCATTAATAAGGTAGTGTGTGAACTTACCTTGAAGAATAGCTCTTGTACCTTCAAGATTCCCTGCAGTTCCAAGTTCCCTTAAAAGAAACTTTAATACATGTTGAGGGTCTCTGTTGAGGGCTTCTGTTACCTCAGTGAAGTTCTGTATCATTGTCCTGTTTCCCTGAATCATGGAATAAGCATTTGGTACATTAAACCTCTTGGTTTCTTCCACCTTTTTAGGGAGCTGTTCAATTGCCCTATCAAGTAATTCATTATAATCAGCCATTTTATTACCTCCTTTTAAAAATCCATTCAAGATTTTTAGAATATTTATTTTATTATATAACAACTTCTATGAGTTTTAAATTCTTAATATTATATAAATAGTGATTGTATAGATTGAATATTAAATATAAAATTCAGGAACTTCTACTGAGGTTCCTAAGCTATTTTATAGTACCCCTGTTGAGGTTCGAATATTATTCCTTTCCTTTTGAGTATTTTTATAATTTCTTCAGCCTTATCTTCACTCATATTGTATCTGTCTGACATTTCAGTTATAAGTATGTTTTTTGGTGTTCTTCCACCATATTCTTCTCCAAGTTCACCAATTATTTCGGTTACTAAACGGATTTTATCACGGTCTGATTTAGCTGGACGACCTTCAACCTTGTCAATATCAAGTTTACCAGTTTCTGGATCGTATCCTACCTGTTTCATACACTTTTGTTGTATTGTAATTGCCCTCTGGGCATCTGCACCAGTTACTTCAGTACCCAACCTTATCCTTGAACTGGCCTCAGAAAGTCTGATAAGAGCCTCAAGCTGACGAGCAGTTATGGGTACAGGTGAATCTTCTTCTGCAGCTCCACCCCTCATACCTACGTAAAACTCTTGAAGCACAGCTGTAGCATCGTCTGTAAGTTTAGGGCTTACTTCTCTTCTTGCATATGCAATATATTTCCTAAGAAGTTCTGGTTCAATTTCGAAAGGTATGGATGTATCTTTATGTATTCTAAGTATATGGGCTGCAAGTTTTGTGTCTCTTTCAACGTCTGGTTTATCCTCAACAACAAAAATAAGATCGAATCTTGATAAAATTGGTGATGGGAGATCTATCTGCTCTCCAATTGATTTATACTGGTCAAAACGTCCAAATTTGGGATTGGCTGCTGCTAATACAGAACAACGGGCATTCAATGTTGCCATTATACCTGCTTTTGCAATGGAAATTGTCTGCTGTTCCAGTGCTTCGTGGATAGCTGATCTATCTTCTGACCTCATTTTGTCGAGTTCATCAACACATACATTACCACGGTCCCCTAAAACAAGGGCTCCTGCTTCAAGCGACCATCCACCAAATTCGTCACGAACAGCCGCGGCTGTGAGTCCAACACCACTGGTACCTTTTCCACTTGTATAAATTCCACGTGGAGCCAGTTTAGAAACATACTTCAGCATCTGGGATTTACCTATACCGGGGTCTCCAACAATTAGAATATGAATGTCTCCCCTTATTCTGGTCTTGTCTTCAAGTTCCTTTGGAGAACCTCCAAAGAGTTGAAGTGCAATAGCTTCTTTAACTTCATGATAACCCTGTATTGAAGGTGCTGTTGAGTTTATTATTTTATTATAAACATCAGGATCTGCAGCAAGTCTTTTAATTTCCTCTTCATCTTCTTCACTTATTTTAAGTTCTTCAAATTCCTGTTCAAGGGGTTCAATATAGTTTCCATAAATATAATTTTTGAAACGTTTAGTTTTTTCATCCCTAACAGTTTTCATAACACCTGTTATCTTAACAATATCTCCGGGAGTTAAAGAGTCTACAAGATCGTCTTCCATAACAACAAGTATCTGTTTGGGCTCTTCACCACCTGAAAGATTTTCTAGGGGTTCCTGAAGTTTAGTTGTCTGAGTATCCATGAACTCTGATTCTTCCTGAAGTAACTTGAATGATCTACCACCACATTCTTGACACAGAGCTGGTTCGTTTATCATATTACTTGTCTGAGGCACTTCCTGGAGTCTCATACAGCTTCTGCATTCAAATAATGCATTAACTATCCTAGGGCGGATTTCATCAGTTTTACGAACAATTCCATCTACTGCAACGAATTTACCAATATATTTACTTCGTAGAAATCTGAGCTGTATATTATTTCTTACATTCTCAAATCTAATGTGTAAATCTGCATTTTTACCCAGTGGATCTATATTCTTAATGGCTTTCTGTGAAGCGTCAATAACTTCTTCTGGTTTTTCAATTAAAAGATCTGCAAGGTCAGGATCAAACATCTCTAGCTCAGAATAATCTATAACCACAGATCTTTCGTCAGGGTATTTTTCGAGAGCTTCAAAGACTGTATCTTTGTATTTGGTGCTGAAAAACTCTTCAAATTTTGCAACTGAAGCTTTAGCTTTTTCTGTAGATGTTATTGATGGCATTTAGATAATATGCTCCTTTGTATTTCATAAAATTTAGGTTAATAGAATTAATAATCCACATAGAATATATAGTTTAAAAATTGGCTAATCATACTATTAAATTTAACAAATTAATATATGGGATACACTGATAATAAATGATCATTCATATGATCTATAAATTACATTCTGATCATTCATATTAAAATCCTAATAAAATATTGGGATTCACTTTGAAATGATGGATTGAATTCTTATTTAAATGGTGATAAAATGAAAAGATCAAGATTAAACTTATTTAAAGCAACTTCTATGAGCATATCAGTACTTGGAATCATAATGATTCTTGGAACAATAGCTGTCTTTGTTTACATAGGTGTTTATTCGATTGGGAACACTATTAACTCTGATGTAGGTAGTGGAACAGCTTATGATCAACTTGCAGTGCTAAAATCAGATTACAACACTTTAGAAGGGCAGTATTCTGGCCTTAAGACTAATGTTGATGCATCAGGCAATTCTGATGTAAAAACTGCTTACATAAATGCTCAACTTGAACTTGTTAAGGCTAAAGCTGCAATTGATGATGTTGACAGTGCATTAGCTTCGGGTAAATCTAAAGAGGAAGTGCAGAAAAGAATAAATGCGGCACAAACTCAGCTTAATGTGGCTAAAACTAGTTTAAGTAATGTTAGGGGTATGATGTAAATATTGTTTAACTTGTTATCCCCTTTTTAATGTTTTATACGATTTAAAATATGTTTTCTTATATTCATCAGAACATTCTTTTGAAACCCTTGGCAACAATGTACATTTCAACACTTCCCTTTTTAGATGAAGGGGGTTTTGTGGTTTTAACGGTTTTAAAACGTTCTTTAATATTTTTCACTATATTTTCAAATTCTGCTCCTTGAAATGCCTTCAAAACAAAATTTCCACTATGCATTAGAAGATGATCGCATACTTTTAATGCATTGTCTGCCAGATCAGCAGATCTTAGATTATCCATATCTTTAATTCCAGATAATTTAGGGGATGCATCGGAAATAACAACCTGAGCCATTCCAGAAATGAGATCCTTAACTTGTCCTAATATTTCTTCATTTGTGAAGTCGCCACGGATTGTATAAAAGTTTTCATCATCTAATGGTCTTATCCACTCAAGATCTACACCAATAACCATACCTTCTTCTCCAACTGCTTCAAGAGCAATTTGAGACCAGCCACCAGGAGCAGCTCCTAAATCGACTACTTTATCTCCGGATTTAATCACTTTAAAACGTTTATTAAGTTGTAAAAGTTTGTAAGAGGCTCTAGATCGGTATTGTTCTTTTTTAGCCATTTTGTAGTAATGTTCATTTTTCCTTTCTGCATTCCATTTTTTGCCCATATTATTCACCTCCCTTTGAAATTAAGTGATTTACATGTAGAATTTCCTATTTTAATGATTTCTGCTTCCAAACCATTTTCATCAACTTCAACTAACATAACAGATGGATCTGTCATTCTTGGAACAGTTGGGCTTCCAGGATTTAGGAGAATCATTTTATCAATTTCTTTAATAAATGGCACATGAGTATGTCCTGTTATTAGTACATCTACACCCATTTCAAGCCCTATGTATTTAAGTTGTTGAGTATCTCCTCTAGGATAAACTTCTCCATGGTCAATTCCAATTTTAACATCATCGACTTTAATAATCTCATTTTTTGGAAATTTCAAACCATACATCCGGTCCATGTTGCCTTGAACACACATTGTAGGTGCCAAATTCTCTAGCTCATGAAGTACAGTTGTTGAAACCAAATCCCCTGCATGTAAAATGAGCTCTACATCCTTAAATATTTCAAATACTGCTTCAGGAATGTTAGTTGCTCTTTCAGGAATATGGGTATCAGATATTACGCCTATTAACATGTATATCTCCCCTAATTTTCTAAGGATATAAAAATTATATTTATTTATTGTCAGCATTTCAAATATTTGATTAATTCAGGAGATTCAATAATTAAATGATTTAAATAAATCTTAAGTTATCTTTAGTAATATTTAATAGTATTAAATATCGTTATTTTCAATATTAGAATTAGTTTTCAATCAACTGTCCTTATGTACCTTGTAAATGTAATTATTTTGGAATTTAATTGTTTGGCCTACAAGTTTATATCACACAAAAATATTTGTCAGACAACACAAATGAGATATATTATATATATGTCCATGCTTTTAAATATACAAAGTCTACATTATTAAAATTATTAATAATATATGGATATTAAATTGTTGATAAGGATCTATGTAGGATATTTACACAATTATACGTTAATTAAATCTTAAAATTATTTTAAACAGTTTGTACGAGTGATATAATGCACGAAGTCATAATATGCGAGAAGCCAAAGGCATCTGAGAAGATAGCTTCTGCTCTTTCAAAAAATTCAGTTAAAAAACGTTATAAGAAGGTTTCATATTACGAGTTTGAAGAGAATGGTAATAAAACCACTGTTCTGGCCGCAGTAGGACATTTATATTCACTTGCACCACGAAATAAAAAACAGGCTAGATTATTTGATGTTGAGTGGGTTCCACTCTATGAGAAGGATAAACAGAAGAAGTATGTTAAGGATTATGTCGATGTCATAAAAAAGGTATCCAAAAATGCAGATAAATTTGTTCATGCCTGTGATTACGATATAGAAGGTACTCTCATAGGTTATAATGCTTTAAAATATGCTTGTGGTGAAAAGAGCTTTGATAATGCTGTTAGGATGAAATTTTCAACCCTCACAGACGAAGATATAACTGCCGCATATAAAAATCCAATGGATATAGACTTCAACCAGGTTGACAGTGGTATTGCAAGACATGTTCTTGATTTTCTCTTTGGAGTAAATATATCCAAATCTCTAACAGATTCGGTTATGAAAGCCACTAAACGTTACATCCAGCTTTCTGCAGGCCGAGTACAAACACCTACATTGGCTATTCTTGTTGAACGAGAAAAAGAGATTCAAAAATTCATACCAGAACCATACTGGATGATCAAAGCTGATCTCGAAGTGCCGGGTATAGCAGAAGGAATCACAGCAGATCATAAAGCAGGTAAAATATTTGATAAATCTGTTGCAGATGAGATATTTGCTGACTGCGAAGGTAAAGATGCATTGATAGACAGAATAGATCTTAAAGAAACTGTCAAAGCACCCCCATTTCCATTTGATTTGGGTTCATTACAATCAGAAGCATACGCAGTTTTTGGATTCAGTCCTAAAAAGACACAACAGATAGCACAAAATCTTTATACAGAAGGTTATACTTCATATCCTCGTACATCTTCACAGAAACTACCAAAGAGTATTGGTGTAGATAAAATACTGAAAAAATTGAGTTATAATGCATCTTTCAAACATCAAGTTGCTAAACTGAAAAAACCCTACAAACCAAATGAAGGAAAGAAAACAGATGAAGCACATCCTGCCATACACCCAACAGGAGTTATTCCGAAGGAGTTAACAACCGATTATAGGAAACTTTACGAACTCATAACATATCGATTTATATCTGTATTTGGTGAAAACGGAATTTTAGAATCAATGAAAACCAACCTTAAAATTGGAAATCAAGATTTCAACTTCTCAAGGAAGAGAATGGCAAAAATGGGATGGATGGATCTAACTCCATTTAGAAAACCAGATGATGATGTTTTTCCAGTAATAAAGGAAGGTGAAACACTTGTTGTTAAAGATGTTCGAAGCGAAGAAAAGGAAACCAAACCGCCTGCAAGGTACAACCAGGCATCTCTCATAAGAGAGCTTGAGAAAAGGGGTTTAGGAACCAAATCAACAAGGGCAAATATTATTTCTATTTTATACAATAGAAAATATGTTGAAGGAAAGAAAATAAAGGTCAATGAATTAGGAGAACATCTTATAGATACTCTGAAAGAGTACTCAAACAAAATAACAAGCGAAGAACTTACAAGAGAGTTTGAAACTAGACTTGAAGAGATCATGGGAGGCAGTGTTGATAAAGAACTGATTATAAAAAAAGCAAAGGTTGAGCTTACATCCATACTTGATGATATTGAAAAGAACAAACTTGTAATTGGTGAAGAACTGTATAAGTCTTACAGGGAAAGCAGAGTGGTTGGAAAATGTAAATGCGGTCAAAACCTCATTTTAATAGATTCTCCTCGAGGAAGTACTTTTGTGGGGTGTTCCGGATATCCTGAATGTAAATCTACATATTCGATGCCAATGGGTGCTAAGGTTCTTAAAGCAACTTGTGAAGAATGTGGACTCCCTCTAATTTCATTTGGTAAACCAAGACAGAGGGCGTGCCTCGATCCCAAATGTGGTAAAGACGATCGAGAACCTACCAACGAGGTAGTTGGTACATGCCCAGAATGTGAAAGCGATCTAATAAAAAGATCAGGGCGATATGGAGAATTTATTGGTTGCAGTGGATTTCCTAAGTGCAGATTTACCAAATCATTAGATGAGAAAGAGGGTGAACAAAAAACATCAACTGCTAAAAAAGCCACAGGTCAAACTACTGTTAAAAAAACTACTAAGAAAACTACTAAGAAAACTACTAAGAAATCTACTAAGAAATCTGCTAGAAAAACTAGTGCAAAAAAACCAACTAAGGCTGCAACAAAGAGAAAACGTGCTAAAAAAACAGCCAAAAAGAAAGGAACACCTAAAAAACCCAAACAAACTTAAAAAATTCTTTTCTTTTATCATCAAAGCTTATTGTATTGTGATGGATTATCATTTGGAATTATTAATTCTTATAAAATCAAAAAATATAATTGTTAAGTATACAAATCAATGAATTATAACAAAAATGATCATGTAATATACAGGAGATAAATATGAGTGCAAAAGAACTGCTATTCAAATATAAATCATTGATTATTATTATTCTATTGTTTTTATTGGTGTTTTCCATCAGAGCAGAAGCAGCAAATATAGGGGGTGTTCCTGATCAGATGAAATCATACTATCAGGATCAAACAGGACTTCCCTACTTCAGTGAGATGGATTCATACTACAACTTTAGACTTACTCAAGATCTTGTTAATCATGGTTATCTGGGAGATACTAAGATAAACGGAACCCAATGGGATCTTCATTCGTCATACCCTGCAGGAAAAAGTGCAGAATATCCTCCATTAATTGCATATCTAACAGAAATAGGATATGTAATTGTCAATATATTTGCTAAAGTGCCATTGGCAACTGTTAGCTTCTGGATAGGGGCTTTCATAGCTTCTCTGGCAGTGATACCTGCATATCTATTAGTTAAAAAAATAACTAATGATTATGGGGGAATAACAGCAGGATTACTTGTGGGTTTAGCACCATCATACTTTGCACACACATTCGCAGGTTTCTTTGACACAGACATGTTTAACATGCTTATACCGCTACTTGTTGTAATGTTCTTCGTGATGAGCATTCTTGCAAATAACTTTAGAAATAGAACCATTTACGCGAGCTTAGCAGCTATTTCAATGCTTATATTTACATTGGCATGGCAGGGATGGTGGTACATTTACTACTTAATTATTGCAAGTGCAGTGATTTATTTAATAGTAAACAAGTATATATTCCATTTGAAACCTAAACAGTCAACCGAAGGATTAAACGGCAGACTAGCATGGTTCAATGACAAACCTGAAGTTTTCTCCTTGATCGTATTTCTGATCTTAAGCATGATATTGATGGCAATATCTCTTGGAGTTACTGGCCTTTTGGGAGCATTAACCGAACCTATAAATGTAAACCAACTTCAAGCAGCAGTTCAAACAACCTCATATCCAAACGTTTACATATCGGTATCAGAACTTCAGATACCAGGAATATCTGAGATAATAAATGGAGTTGGTGGATATTTACCATTTTTCTTCGGATTTTTCGGAGTAATTGCTCTATGTTTGAATTTAAGAACCAAAAAAGAGAAGAAGGAAGTACCTGAGAAAAAAACCAGAAAACCAAGAAGAAGAGGAAAACCTAATCGTAGAAGAAAAGAAGATACGGAAACTAAAGCGGAAAAAGTTATTATTAAACCAGATATTGGAGATCAAAAAAGGAATTATATTTTCTATATCATACTCTTCACAATATGGCTTTTAATAACTATTTATGCCATGACTAAAGGTGTAAGATTCATAGAAAACTTCTCTCTTCCAATAGCACTCAGCGCAGGTATTTTTGTAGGACTTCTCTATGATTATATAAAAGACCATGTTTCAAACACTTCATATCAAACAGTTGTAATGGCAATAATTGTGATTGTAGTTGCATTTTCGCCTGTAGCAACAGCTTATGGGATATCAAGCGCTGTTGTACCGGGTACGGATGATTCAATGGTTAATTCACTTGAATGGGTTAAAAATAACACTTCGAATAATACAATTATTACCTCTTGGTGGGATTATGGACATTTATTCACTGCTGTAGCAGATAGGCCTGTTACATTTGATGGTTCATCCCAGAATAGTCCAAGAGCATATTGGGTTGGAAAAGCACTTTTAACAAGTAACGAAACACTTTCTGCAGGAATACTTAGAATGCTTGCATCAAGTGGAGATATGGCTCCACTTATCCTAGATAACTATACCAAAAGTAGTGGTAAGAGTGCAGATATTCTTAGCAGTATCCTTGGTGTTGATAAACAAACTGCATTAACAATAATGACCACAACTTATGGTTTAACACCAGAACAGGCACAAAATGTTGTTCAGTACACCCATCCGGACAACCCAACGCCAGATGTTTTAATTACCAGTTCAGACATGATTCAAAAAGCAGGCTGGTGGTCTTACTTTGGTAGCTGGAATTTCACATCCAATAATGGTACTAACTACCAGTATCTAACAGCGCAGATGAATAGCACAACTGTAAATAATAAAACACTACTCATCGGAAATAATGCAGTTGTTGCTCAAGCCAATGGAACTAGCATATCTGCAGGATTAGTTAACACCAACAATATAAAAACCAACGATACAAATCAAATATTGAACCAAATATCAACAGAACTCACAACAGGAAATGGTAGTTTAGTAATCCAACCTCACAAACTAACTATAATTAGCAATGACACCATAACACAGACAGTAGTATCAAATTCAAGCCAGTATTCAATATTACTGATCAATCAAAACAACACATACATCTCTGTTGCAATGAATAAAGAACTTGAAGATTCCATGTTCACTAGACTTTTCTTTATGGGTGGTGCTGGTTTAACCCATTTCAAGTCAATCTATGGTCAGCCGGGAGTCATGGTTTGGGGTGTAACTTACTAATACCCCTTAATAATTTTTTATTAATTCAATTTTTTTAAAAATCTCCAATCAAAAACTTTTTTTAAGTGGAAGGAATAAACAACTATTTGTTGATCAATGAAAAGTGAATCCCGATTTAGAATGAATAATTAGCTGAAAAAATTCCGATTAAATAAACCATCTTAAGTAAAGATACAACATACATCAATTATCATTTAATCTTAAAAATTTAGATATTAATTAATTGATACATTGTAGAATTTTAAATATATTTTATTTGATATACACATCTTAAACTAATTTTATGTGAGTTTTATGGCTATTGAAGACAGAATCAGAGAAATCGAAGAGGAGATCAAAAAAACTCCTTACAACAAGGCAACTTCCCATCATATAGGGAAGTTAAAAGCCAAACTCTCCAAGCTTAAGGAAGATGCACTTGCAAGAAGCAGTTCTGGAGGTAAAGGTAGGGGTTTTCATGTTAAAAAAAGTGGAGATTCTACAGTAGTGCTTTTGGGATTTCCATCGGTTGGAAAATCCACTATTTTAAACCAGCTCACCAATGCTGACTCTAAAATAGGAGCGTACGAATTCACTACCTTAGATATAGTTCCCGGAGTTATGGAATATAGGGGAGCTAAAATACAGATACTGGATATCCCGGGGATAATAACTGGAGCATCTCGTGGTAAAGGACGAGGAAGGGAAATTCTGTCTGTTGCTAGAAATGCTGACTTTATATTAATGGTTCTTGATGTTTTTAATCCACAACATTTGAAGGTAATCTTGGAAGAACTGAGAAACATTGGAATAAGGGCAAATGAAAGACCTCCAGATGTTACTGTAAAACAAACTAAGATGGGAGGATTACATATTTTATCAACTGTTCCTTTAACCAAGATCGATGAAAAAACCATTAGATCTATATTAAATGAATATGGAATACACAGCGCAGACGTGTTGATAAGGGAAGATGTAACTGTTGATCGTTTCATAGATTCAATGGATCCAAGCTGTATCTATGTGCCAATGCTGGTTGTTTTAAATAAAATAGACCTTGCAGATAAAGAATACTTGGAAAAATTAAAATTAGAAATGCCAGAGGCAATTTTAATAGCAGCGGATAAAGGCATCAATACAGAAGAACTCAAGGATGAAATATTCGAAAGACTTGAACTCATACGTCTTTATTTAAAACCACAAGGAAGGAAAGCAGATTTAGAAGAACCCATGATCATACGAAAAGGATCGACTATTGCAGATGTTGCAGCCAAACTACATAGGGATTTTATAAAAAATTTCAGACATGCAAAGGTTTGGGGTACTTCGGTTAAATTCCCCGGCCAAAAGGTGGGCCTAGATCATGTTTTAAATGATAAAGACGTTTTAAGGTTGATAATAAGAAAATAAAACCTAAATATGGGTTTTAGGAATGATTTATTAAAATTCTCACATGAATATCAATTAAGTTGAAAGAATTTTTATATGATGAAAAACTATATTAAAGTGGTGAAAAAATGAAATTAGATGATATAATTGTTTCAAAGGCGATAATTGAAGGATTTATGGAGGATTTCTTGGATTATACAGATATGGATGTTGCAATTGGTGGAGGAGGTCCTGCAGGACTCACCGCAGGATACTATCTTGCAAAAGCCGGACTTAAAGTTGCTCTGTTTGAGAAAAAACTCTCAATGGGTGGTGGAATGTGGGGTGGTGGAATGATGTTCAACAAGATCGTTGTTCAAGAGGAAAGCAAACATATCCTAGATGAGTTTGGTATTGGGACTAAAGAATATGAAGAAGGTTACTATGTTGCAGACTCCATTGAATGTGTTTCAACCATTTGTTCAGAAGCTTGTAAAGCAGGATTAAAAATATTCAATCTAATGGCTATTGAAGATGTTATGATGAGGGATAAGGGAGTTGAAGGAGTTGTTCTTAACTGGACAGCAGTTGAGATGGGAGGTCTGCATGTAGATCCATTAACTGTTCGTTCAAAGGCAGTTATTGATGCTACAGGACACCCTTGTGAAGTTGTGAAGATACTGGAAAATAAGATGGAAGTAGAACTTCTAACTGAAACAGGAAAGATAATGGGCGAAAAATCCATGTGGGCCGATAAGGCAGAAAGTCAGGTAATGGATAATACAACCGAAGTATACCCTGGTCTTTACGTTACAGGTATGGCAGCAAACGCAGTTCACGGATCACCACGTATGGGGCCCATATTTGGTGGAATGCTCCTTTCAGGTGAAAAAGTTGCTCAGATGTTAATAGAAAAATTGAAATAATTCATTCAATTATTCTTTTTCATTAGATTTGGTTAGAAGAATGACAGCTGTACTTATAACCGGAACACCCGGAACAGGGAAGACAACTGTATCAAGAATTGTTGCTGAAAAATTGGAAACATCGCTGTTAGCTGTAAATGATCTTGTTGATGAAAAACATATCTATAATGAGATTGATGCAGAAAAGGGATACAAAGTTGTTGATTTAGATACTCTTTTAAATGAAATCAAGATTATCGTTGAGAATTCTGATAAGGATCATATAATTGTTGAGGGCCATCTTGCCCATGAATTTTCCAGCGATGTTGTGGATATGGTTATAGTTCTCAGGGCAAGACCAGATATTTTAAGAAAACGCCTGAATAAAAGAGGTTGGTCAGATTCTAAGGTTTACGAGAATCTTGAAGCAGAGGCTCTTGATATATGTACATTTGAAGCCGTAGAAATACATGGAAAAAAGGTAAATGAATTGGATACCAGTGATATTAATGTTGAGGAAGTTGCAGATATTGTAATTGAAATAATAAACTATAAAAAACATTTTCCACCGGGTAATCTCAACTTCCTAGAGGAACTATATGGCATATAAATAATTATTTTGTTGAAATCTGGAAGTATCATTTTAATTAATGAAATAAACTTTCCAGATCGATCTTTTATGATGTTGAACTTCAATAAGAATTGTGATAGCAAAGCTTTTTAAATGGTAACGTGAATAAACTATAATATTATTCTTAAGTACAGTTCTTAGAATTTTAGGGATCTACTCCTTTAGGATTCAAAACCCATATGAGCTAAACATTTTAAGATTAATAGTTCTATATTCTGGTATTTGCAGTTTACCATGAGAGGTTAAACTTTGAGAAGGGGAAGAAGACCGAAATGGATGTTAAAAATAGCTGAAGAGAGGATTGACATTCTTTTTAACAAGGCTGATGATGAATTAACCAGACATCCAGAAAGGTCCAATCGTTACGTTGAAATGGCTCGAAATATTGCAAAAAAGTACAATATGAAGATGTCCTCTAAATGGAGCAAGAGATTCTGCCACAGTTGCTATCATTTTATGAAACCCGGTTTAAACTGCCAGATAAGATTATCCGATTCAAGCGTGGTTATTAAATGTCTTGAATGTGGGAATATAAATAAAATTCCATATATGAAGGAAAAAAAAGAGAGAAGGAGGAGGAAAATTGAATATAATAACACCTCCAAAAAAGGAATTAATGAACAGATCATTATCAACAATCACCATAAACATAGGAAAATCAAGAATAAATAACAATGTTGTAGAAGAGATAAAAAGACAACTCAAGGAAAATGAAGTTATAAAGCTCAGATTTTCAAAAGGTATATCTGGAGAGAAACAAAACTATATTACCGAGATCATTGAAAAGTCTAATTCTAAACTTATTGATTTTAGAGGTAACGTTGCTGTAATATTCAAACAAAGAAGAGGTAAATAGGAGGATAAATATGACTACAATTTACGATGTGCCAGCAGATTCGCTCATCAGCGAAGTTGCAAAGGAGTTAAACGAAAACAAGAAAATAGCACCCCCAGAATGGGCAACATTTGTGAAAACAGGTGTTCATAAAGAGAGAAGACCCGACAACCCTGATTGGTGGTATGTGCGGTGTGCATCCATATTAAGAAAGGTTTACATGGATGGCCCTGTGGGTATAAACAGTCTTAAAACCTACTATGGTGGTAAAAAAGACAGAGGTACAGCACCTGAGAAATTCAAGAAGGGTAGTGGTGCAGTAATTAGAGGAGCATTACACCAGCTCGAGGACGCAGGATACGTCCGCAAAGTAGGTGAAGGAAGACTTGTAACTCCTGAAGGAAAATCATTCCTTGATAAAACATCCCATAAACTAAAAAAAGATATCCCTGAACTTTCCAAATATTAAAGGAGGTCTTTGATGACTGACATCGATGAAATAAGGCGTAAAAGAATGCAACAACTTCAGCAGCAGCAAGCTAATCAGCAATCTTCACAAGCCGCCGAACAAGAACAGATGCGCAGGGAGATGGATGCCCAAAAAAAACAGGCCATAATGCAATTACTTACACCAGAAGCCCGGGCAAGACTCGCTAATATTCGACTCACAAAACCAGAATTTGTGGATCAGATAGAGATTCAACTAATCCAACTCGCTCAAGCGGGACGTGTGCAATCTAAGATTACTGATGATCAGCTCAAAGAACTTCTTAGAAAACTCATTGGTCAGAAAAGAGAGATTAATATTAAAAGAAGTTATTAAAAAAGATGAGGGGATAAATGAAGGCTGGTGTACTTTACAGTGGAGGAAAAGACAGTTCAATAATTGCAGTTATTCTAAAAAGTTTAGGATACCAAGTTGAATTGGTAACTGTTAACTTTGGATTTTATCCCTCATGGAAAGCAGCAGCAGAATCCTCATCAAAACTTGGGTTCAAACACCGAATTCTGAAAGGAGAACCTGATGTACTTAAAGATGCTGTGAAAACCATAATAAACGATGGGTTTCCCAACAACGGCATAAACAAAGTACATACATACGCACTTGAACTTATAGCTAATGATTATTCAGTTGTTTCCGATGGAACAAGGCGAGATGATAAGGTTCCAAAACTCGATTTAAACCAAATTAGAAGTTTTGAAGATAGAAATGGTGTTGAATACATTAATCTTGGAGGATTAGGTCATAAATCCATAAATCATCTTTCAAATGCTCTATTCCATGTAAAAAAAGAGTTAACAAGCATGGAAAATAATTCTGACTATGAGATAGAGATAAGATTTCTTATTTCAAAACTTGAAGGTGAAGAGCTAGCCTTTAAAATATTCCCAGAACATTTACAATCAAGAGTAATAGGATGGAGAGAAAATGAGTAGAAATAAACCATGTGCAAAGAAATTAAGACTTTCAAAAGCCACAAAACAAAACAGACGCGTACCTCTATGGGTAATGCTTAAAACATCAAGAAAAGTCCGGACTCATCCGAAGATGAGGCAATGGAGAAGAAGTAAAGTCAAAGCATAGGTGATTTAAATGGAAAGAGTTTACATTATCCCATTAAGGGATGTTAAAAGAGTACCGAGGACCATAAGGTCTCCTAAGGCAATTAGATTGGTAAGAGAATTCCTAAAAAAACACATGAAATCTGATGATATCAAAATAGATACCTCTGTTAACGAGAAAATATGGGAGAGAGGAATTCAAAAGGTACCACCAAAAATCAAAGTGAAGGCAGTAAAGGAAGAGGATGGTTCTGTATCAGTCACCTTAGTAGAATAGGTGAGTTTATGATTAGAAGGATTAATATTGGCGGAAGCCCAAATCTTGGCGTTTCAATATCAGCCACAGAAAAAATTGCTATTACTCCTACAAATATATTGGATGGAATGGTTGATTTGATAACAGAATGTTTAGATGTTTCGGTTATCAAAACCCCTATCAGTGGAAGTAACTTGACTGGGGCCTTAACATGCGGAAATTCAAATGGTGTAGTTGTTTCAAAGTATGCCTTTGACAATGAGTTAGAAATAATCAGAGAAGAAGGAATTGAAGTTGAGAGAATACCAGACAAACTCACTGCAGTAGGAAATATTATCCTTGCAAATGACTTTGGGGCACTCGTGCATCCACTTATCTCAGATAAAGCCATTGAAACAATATCCCATGTTTTAGACGTTGAAGTTCAAAGAGGAAGTATAGCAAATTTTAAAATTACAGGATCAGTTGCAAGAGCAACCAACAAAGGAGTATTAGTACATCCAGCTGCTAGCGAGGATGAAATTGAATTTATTGAAAAATTATTCAAAACTCCTGTAGATGTGGGAACCGTTAACAACGGAACACAACTTGTAGGTGCTTGTGCAGTAGCCAACTCAAAGGGAGTTATGGTGGGACTGAACACAACAGGTCCTGAACTTGCAAGAATAGAGGAAGCATTTGGTTTTCTTGAGGGATATTTATGAAGACAAAGATATTTAGAGTTCAGGGAAAATTTATGATGGGCCAAGGCCTTAAACACTTCACAAAAGAGTTAAAAGCTATAAGTGAAGACGACATACGTGAAAAAATATATTCTGAGTTTGGAAGCAAACATAGGATAGGTAGAAGCAAGATATTCATTGATGATATCAAAGAGATCTCTATTGAAGAATCTGTAGATCCAATCATCAAAGCATTATCCAACAGGTGATCTGATGGAAGATAAACAAAGACTTGAAGCGTTGGTGAATGAACTGAATACATATCAAGGACAGGCAGAAGTACTTCAGCAACAAATCGATACTTTAAACGCAACAATTACCGAACTCCAAGTTGCTATGGACACTTTGGAAACTGTTAAAGGAGAAGATAATAAAGAAACACTAGTACCAATAGGTGCAGGATCCTTCCTTATAACAGAATTAAAAAATACTGAAGAAGTCATAATTGGTCTTGGAGCAGGGGTTGCTGTTAAAAAGACAGTAGATGATGCTAAAGAAACTATAGCCGAACAAAAGAAAGAACTTGAAGAGCTTAAAGAAAAAATGGCATCGGATCTTCAAAAGATAACCGAATACATAATGCAGAGGAGTCCTGAAGCAGAGGAACTAATGCAGAAAGTTGAAGGAGAAGTCTAAATTAGATTATTCCTTTTACCTTTGTTAAATAATTATATTTAAATTTAAGGGAGTGAAAACTCTTTGTTTGAATCACTTAAAAAGAAGTTTACAGGTACAATTGGAAAGATATCAGATAAAGTAACAGCAGAAGAAGAATTAGAAGCTGCATCAGAGGAAACAGAGGTTGTTAAATCTACTGAAAAATCTGAATCTCCTAAATCTGTTGAGAAACCTGATACAAAACCTGTGGATGATAGATCGTCTGAAACAGAATCAAAAGTTGAAGACGGAAAAAAATCAGGAATGTTGGGATTTCTTCGTGGAAAACCCAATGAAACTGATGAAATTAAAGATGAGAAATCAATTGTAAAAGAATCTTCAGAATTGGAAACTCCAATTTCTGATGAAACTGAACTCATCGAATCAGAAACTTCTGAAAAATCAGATGATAAATCAGGCATATTCTCTTTTGTTAGAAATAAAACCATATCTGAAAAAGATATAGATGATATTTTATTTGAACTTGAATTAGCACTATTAGAAGGCGACGTAGCAATGGATGTTGCTGAGAAAATAATTAATTCTGTTAAGGACGATTTGATTGGCCGTAAAATACGGCGTAGAAGCGATGTTACAGATTTTACACGAGATGCTCTAAAAAAGGCAATATCAAATATTTTAGATATTGAAAGCAAAGATGTGATTTCACTTGCAGAAAATGCTAAAAAATCTGGTGAACCATTAAAAATAATGTTTGTGGGAATAAATGGTACTGGAAAAACCACTACAATTGCCAAAATTTCAACTTACTTCTTAGAAAAGGGATATACGCCAGTTATTGCAGCTTCAGATACTTTCAGGGCGGGTGCAATTGAACAGTTAACCCATCATGCCGATAAATTAGGAGTTAAAATAATTAAACATAAGAAAGGTGCAGATCCTGCTGCTGTGGCATTTGATGCAGTTGAACATGCTAAGGCAAAGGGCAAAGAATTGGTTCTTGTTGATACTGCTGGTCGAATGCAGACAAATATTAATTTAATGGATGAAATGAAGAAAATTAAACGTGTTATACATCCTGATCTGATTATATATGTTGGTGACGCATTAACAGGGAATGATTCAGTTGAACAAGCTCAAAAATTCAATGAGGCTGTTGGAATTGATGGTATAATCCTAACAAAAGCTGATGCTGATGCCAAGGGTGGCGCAGCCCTGTCAATTGGATATGTAATACAAAAACCAATATTATTTTTAGGAGTAGGGCAGTCTTATTCGGATATAATTGAGTTTAAACCCGAATGGATGGTTGAACAGATTATAGGATAATTAACAGATTTTCTTTTAATGAATAAAAATCTTTGTAATTATTCTAATTTTAAAAATTTAAAAAAAATAAAAATATTTAATCTATTCTATCTTCTACTTGTTTTTGGTCTAAATTAAGTATCAAATAATCTCCCATAGCATCTATATCTTCGTCAGATATCATAATATGTTTTTTGTTTAGAGTGCCACCTGTTGTTACAACGATATTGTGTATGAGGCAACCCTTTGGATCTATCAGCATATCTGTGATCTTTCCTACGTCCATCCCACTTTTGGTTAGAACTGTTTTTCCAATGAAATCTTTATATTTTGTTGCATTACCCAGGAAATCATCAATCTTATCAACTTTGACCTGTTCTTCTAACCCTGCTTTATCGATTTTTAACTGTAAATAATCTCCAATCTCGGCTATATCTTCTTCAACTATTACCAAATATTTTTTGCTCAAGGCAGAACCCATTGATACAAATATCTTGTCTACAAGACATTTTTTAAAGACAACAGCAATTTCCGCTACTTTACCCACTTCATTTGCTTCTTTATCAAGTACTTTCATTCCAATAAACTCGTTGGCTTTCATGTTTCGTTTCTCCTGAGGAATAATTTGATCTTGTATGGTGTATATTTGCTAATATTATGTGTTTATTATTATAAATATCTTGTTTTTTTATTAAAATCGTGTTTATAGTTTTGTTCCACAATAAACAGCCGATCCATAGTACTTCCAAACAATATCAATATTTTTAAATCCTATTTCATTTAACCATTGAAGATGTTTGATTAATGGAGCTGGAAAATCTTCCTCCTCATGTTTTGGTAGCCATTTTTCTTCAACTTCTTCCTTTGGTACATTCTGTAACATGAATTCAACCCATTTTTCCGTATAAATTTCGTTCAAACTTTCATTTGATCCAAGAACACTGTCTGAATTAAGGAAAACTCCTCCCTTACTTAAAACACCATAAATTCTCATGTAGAATCTCTTTTTTTCTTCATCTGTTTTTATATGATGAAGTGCAAGAGAGGAAACAACAACATCGTATTTTGCTTCAAAATCAAATTCAGCGAAGTCTCCAGTATAATATTTTATGTCGTTGTAATCTTCAAGTTTGATCTTTGCCATTTCTATCATATTCTCAGCAATATCTATACAGTCAATCATTGCTCTGGGAAATCTTTCTTTAACCGCTTTAGATACATTTCCTGTTCCGCAACCTAGATCAAGCACTTTAAATTTATCGGAAACATTATATGGTAATGCAGTAATCATAGAATCTATCATTTCAGAGTACAATGGTATCAATTGTTGAATGGTTTTGTCAAATTCTTCTGCTTCTTCTTCAAAATGTTTTTTAACGTTTTCCAAATTGCTATCCCCTTTAAATTTATTGAAAAAATTAGTTATTTCCAATGTAATATTTATTTTAGAATCTAACTTCATCTTAAATTTAGGGGTAAAAAATTAAATCAGGAAAAACAATTTAAGCATTCAAAGCATAGAATTAAAAAAGTAACTTAGATAATTAAAATTTTTATGAGGTTAACTAAATGCTTGGAGAAAATGAACTAAAAAAATTATTTCCAGATTTCAAAGAACTTGTACAACCTTCAGGAATTGATTTAAGAATTAATGAAGTTTTCATACAAGTTGGACCAGGATCATTAATTGACAATGAAAAAAATCTACCTGAACTAGAAAAGTTAGAACCCCCTATTTATGTATTAAAACCTAAAACAGCATATCTTGTAACTATAGACCGGAAAATAAAGATACCAAAAGGCTGTTCAATGCTCTATCTACCACGTTCTACTCTTTTAAGATCATTTATATCTGTTCACACTGCTGTGGGTGACCCGGGATTTTATGGAACACTACAATTTATGGTATACAATTATGGAGAATTTGATTATACAGTTAAAAAGGGTGAAAGAATAGCACAGGGTGTTGTGTTTGATGTTACTGGTTCTGGTGAATACAATGGAAGCTACCAGGAAGATGAATAAAAATCAGAAACAATTTCTTTGTATAAACTCATATTGAATCAGTACAATTCTGTAATAAAATCTATCCATAAAATTTAAAATTGAGAATATTCAATGGTTAACTAGTCCTTCAAGACGTTTTATGGCATGATATTTATCTTTTTTTTCAAGTTTAGCTTGATCTAAAGCGTCTTTTAATGTTTGAATCGAATGATCATAGACTTCACGATCAACTGGATAGGGATATCCATCCTTCCCACCATGGGTGAAGCTATACTTAACAGGATCCTCCCAACTTGGTGTTGAACCATATACAAGGTCTGATATCAATGCAAGTGCCCTTATCTTCTTTGGTCCCATTCCCTCGAGTGAAATCAATTCTTCATAATTTGAAGGTTGAATTTCCCATGCACGTTTCAAAACTTCAAATTCACGATTCGAAAGGTCTTGATTCAATACAGGATGATGGCGAGGCATTTTGAATTCATTGAAGTAGTTATCAAGTTTCATCTGTGACTTTGATAGTATAGGTGTTCTATCCTTAAAATATTTCTTTAAGTGTTCAGGGTTGTCGCAAATGAGATCTACACTAACATTCCTTGCTTCATTACTATCCATGGAAGTCATATCCAGTGTTTTTGGGTTTTGGATATCACAGCAGATCCCCATATGTGGTTCTTCAAGGTAATTATCAGCTGATTCGCCTAGCCAATGATATCTCCTAGCATAACGAGTTTCTTGGTTCATTCCCTGTTGAATTACAGCCCAATTTCCCCCTTCTGTTAACAAGAATGAATGATGGTAAAGTTGATAACCATCCTGTATACATGAATTGTCGATCTTGGCCGATATTTTGCTTGAATGGATTAGATCTTCAATTTTTGTTGTGGACAGAGAAAATATATCTCCAGCAGCTTCAATATCTGCAGGTGTTTTTCTCGATGCCCTTCCTTTTCCTCCTGCAACTATCATTCCATGTTCTTCTGGATTGATGGCCATTTTCAATGCACCACATGTAGTCGTAGTTGTTCCTGAAGAATGCCAATCAAAACCCAATACACAAGAGAAGGCTTGGAACCAGTGAGGATTGGAGATACGTCTTAAAAATTCATCTGAATCATATTCATAGAGCATCACATCCACAACGCCTGTTGTTAATTTTACCATCCTATTAAACAGCCATTTAGGTGCTTTACCTCCATGAAGGGGTAGATTAACAACTCCTCGTCTTGATTGCATAAATTTTAACCTTTCCATGATGATTATTATTTGGATAGAACGTTATTCCTAAATTTCTAAGTTTTTGTCTATTCCTTTATTTATATCATATAATATCCATATCATACCTAAACAATACTATTAATTTCATATGGAACAAATATTATTTATTAGTTTAATATAAATTTAGAGGAGTAAAAATGCCTATAAACCAGACGGAAACAAATCTTCATGCAATAACAGTTACAATAGCATATCTTGAAAAACAGGAAAGTCCTGATGAAAAAATTTTAAAAAAATTAAAAGATGAAAGGACAAGTCTTTTGAAAAAATTGAGGGTAATGGAATAATCTTTAAAAAAATATTTTTTTAATTTAAAACTTTTAATATGTCTGAAATAAAATAAAGAATTAATAAAAAAAATAATTAATTTTTTATTTAAGATATCTCAAGCATTTTATCTATTGCATTTTTTGCTTTCTCAGCCACATCTGTTGGGACTTTGACAACAAATTCTTGATTAATAAGAGAATTTTTCACTTTCTCAAGTGTGTGTAATTTCATATTTTCACATATTGCTTCATTGAGTGCAGGAATTATGGTTTTACCTGGATTTTCCCTTCTAAGCCTTGTAACTAGATCCACTTCTGTTCCTATTATGAAGGTGTTTTTCGGAGACTCTGCAACATGTTTAATCATGCCTCCTGTACTCTGAACATAATCTGCATATTCTTGAACCTCTGGATCGCACTCAGGATGTACAAGTATGTCAGCGTCAGGATGTTTTTCCCTTAAGAAATACAGATCCCCTAAGTTAAACATTTTATGCACATAACAATGTCCACTTTCAGGTGCAGGAATTATCTCCTTATCTTTTACTTGATGAGAAACATACCAAGCAAGGTTCATATCCGGACCAAATAATATTCTGTTTTCATCAAGACTTTCTACTACTTTTACAGCATTTGCAGACGTACAAAGTATATCTGCTTCAGCTTTTGCCCCGGCAAGTGTATTTACATAGAGAACCACAGCTGCATCAGGATATCTTTCTTTATATATTCTAAGTTCATCAGCAGTTAGCATATGTGCCATGGGACATTCTGCTTCTTTATCAGGTAATACTATTCGTTTATTTGGATTCAAAATAGCTGCTGTTTCTGCCATGAAATCCACTCCGCAAAATACAACTAGATCAGAGTCAACAATCTGAGAAGCTTTTATGCAGAGCTCAAGTGAGTCTCCAATAAAATCCGCAATTTCCTGTATATCTCCAGTTTGATAATTATGTGCCAGTATTATAGCATTTTTATCTTTTTTGAGTGCTATGATCTCTTTCTGAAGTTCATTTAACATATTATCATCCTTTAAATAATTTAAATAAGTTTTTATAATTTTATTCATCTAAAAATTCAGATATGGGTTAGAATATTTATTCTTATGGGGGTACACGACTTATAAATTAATTATATTTTATTAATAATCCAACTTTTATTCTGTATCGTTCAATATATATTATGTACTGGTTTTCAACTTTAGATTACTTATAATAATATTGGAGTTACCGTTGATTAAACACCATGTTATTTCTAGACATCATATCTCCGCACCTTTAAGTGCACCCATGCAGTGACAACTTCTTTCTTCAGACATTTTGGAGATGGAGATATCCATGAGCTTTACCAGATCATGTTTTTTCCTATCCATTATTTCAAAAACTTCATCTATGGTTAGATTGGTAGGAGATATTGAAGCCGCATAGTTGGACACGGTACATATACTTGCATAACACATTTCAAGTTCACGTGCCAATACTGCTTCTGGTATTCCAGTCATGCCAACAATTGTACCACCAATCATATGAAACATCTGAATTTCTGCAGGTGTTTCAAATCTTGGCCCCTCTGTACATACATAAACACCACCATCAATAACATCACCCGAAGATTTTATAGTACTTCTCAGTTCATTACAGTAGGGTTCTGTAACATCAATGTGAACTGTTCTGTCATCATAAAAAGATCCCTTCCTTATTTTGGTAAAATCAATAAAGTCATGAGGGATAACAAAATCTCCTGGATTCACTGATCTTTCAAGTGATCCTACTGCATTGGTAGCTAATATTCTTTCTACACCCAATTTTTTCATTGCATAAATATTTGCACGGTAATTAATCATGTGTGGGGGATTTGAATGTCCTTTTGCATGTCTTGGCATGAAAGCCACACGTTTGCCATGAAGTTGAAATAGAGAAATCTCAGGAGAATTCCCATAAGGCGTTTTTATAACGCGTTTATCAATTTCATCACCCATGGTTACAATTTCATAAACTCCAGTACCGCCTATAATTCCTATCATTTTTTTATTTCCCATAATTTTAAAAATATTGTTTATTATAATAAAATAAAATGTATTTACCCCTTTGCAACTCCAATGGGTATCATTTTACCTACTAATAATGAAATTCCTGCTTCATGACATGTTCTAACAACTTCATCCACATCTTTATAAGCACCTGGTGCTTCTTCAGCTACAACGGGCATTGAATTAGCTTTTATAGTGATTCCTTTTGCTTCAAGCATCTTTTTAACTTCAACACCATTGTATTCTCTTTTTGCTCCTGCTCTGCTCATTTTACGCCCTGCGCCATGTGCAGTGGAACCAAATGTTTCATCCATTGCTTTTCCTGTTCCATGAAGAATATAAGATGCAGTACCCATAGTACCCGGTATCATAACAGGTTGTCCAATTGACCGATATTCTTTTGGCACTTCTTCCCTTCCTGGTCCAAATGATCTTGTTGCCCCTTTTCTGTGTACATATACATCAGTTTTTTGGCCTTTAATGGTATGTGATTCTAATTTTGCAATATTGTGAGCCACATCATAAACAATACCCATGTTCATATCATCTGCATCTCTATTGAAAACTTGTTCAAATGATTCCCTTACCCAATGTACTATCATTTGCCTATTGGTCCATGCATAGTTGGCAGCACATGCCATGGCCTTGAAGTAATCCTGAGCTTCATCTGAATCTGCAGGCGCACATGCAAGCTGTCTGTCTGGTAGATTAATATTATATCTTTTATATGCCTTGTCCATAGTTCTTAGGTAGTCTGCACATACTTGATGTCCACAGCCCCTTGAACCAGAATGTATCATAATAGTGATTTGACCTTCCTCAATTCCAAAGATTTTAGCAGCATTTTCATCATATATTTCATCCATTTTCTGAATTTCTAGGAAATGATTTCCTGATCCAAGAGATCCTAATTGTGGTATCCCTCTTTTCTTGGCTTTATCACTAACCTTGGTAGAATCGGCTGCATCCATCTTTCCATTCTCTTCAAGATATTTGAGGTCAGATTCCCATCCGTAACCATTTTCAACAGCCCATTTTGCACCATTGTCAAGTACGTCATCGATTTCTCCTTCCTTAAGCCTTAATTTACCTTTACTTCCTACTCCTGAAGGAATATTTTTGAAAAGTGTATCAACAAGTTCGTTTATTCTTGGTTTGACATCATCTTCGGTTAGGTTGGTTCTTAATAATCTTACTCCGCAGTTAATATCAAATCCAACACCACCTGGACTGATAACTCCATTTTTAGCACTGAAAGCTCCAACACCACCAATACTGAATCCATACCCAAAGTGAATATCCGGAAGTCCTATTGAAAACTTTTGAATACCCGGAAGACAAGCTACATTTGCAACTTGATCAATGGCACCTTTTTCAACAGTTTTTATAGCTTTATCGTCCAAATATATTCTTCCAGGAACTCTCATCCCTTTTTTGTACTCTGTTGGAATCTCCCAAACACATTCTCTTATTTTTTTCAATTCTTCTATAACCATAAACAACTCTCCAAAACAGAAACTAATATTATAAATATTGCTTTTAAAAACAATGATTCATCCCATAAATCTAATTTAATATCTAATTATTTCTAAATCATGTTTTAAAACTTTTTATATTCTATTAAAGTAATTTAACCACAAATAACTAAGATAATTTATTGATTAAATATTCCCATAATATATGATTTTATGTTCCAACTCATATAATTTTATTCCCTTAATATTATTATCTGGCAATGGAATTGTATTGTTTAATAATTGATATTATCGTTTTTCAATTATTCCAAGTTCTTCATGCTTTGAAACAATTTCATTGGCCATTGCTTCTATTTTTTTATAGTCTTCTTCCTTTGGAAATCCCTTGATAATTAATGGTGAGATCATTTCTACCTTTAAATTACCTATCATTCCTGTGATCAAATCAAGCATTCTTCCACCCCATCCATATGAACCCATTACAGAAACTAATTTTAATTTGGGTCTGAGGGCATTTGCAAGATAAGTGGCATAAACAACGCTGGGATGTGGGCCTGTTAATACAGTTGGTGAAGCAATTACCATGGTCGTAGCGTCTACAAGATCTAAAGCTAATTCGCCACTTTCAGTTAGGGTCAAATTTAATGGTTTAACTGTTATTCCCCTATCAATTAAGGAATCCACTAAATATTCTACCATACGTTTGGTGCTTCCATGCATTGATATGTAAGGTATGATAACCTCATTTTTGGTATTGTTAGATGTCCAATCTTTATATGCATTCATTATAAATTCTGGGTTTTTGTATAAAGGACCATGGCTTGGAGCAATAATATCAATGTTCAAATTCTCCAATTTCTCAAGGTTCTTTGTAATAATGGTTCTGAAGGGCATCATTATCTCGGCATAATATCTTTTGGCTAATTTGTAAATATCTTCATTTGAAAATAATTCACTTGTTGCCAAATGTGAGCCAAAAAAATCGCATGAGAAAAGTATTTTGTTTTCATTTAGGTAAGTTACCATTGTATCTGGCCAGTGTACCCATGGTGTTATTATAAATTCAAGTGTTTTACCACCAAGATCTAAACTGTCTCCATCTCCAACAACCCTGAAATTTGCATCAGTAAGTGGGAGAAATTCGCTAAGAAATTCTTTACATTTAGTATTGGTTACAATGATAGCATCACTATATTTTTTTAGTATTTTGGGAATTGTTCCTGAATGATCCTGTTCAGCATGGTTAATTACAATGTAATCTATATCAACATCTAATTTTTTAAGATTATCCCGTAATTCGTTGGTTTTAGTTGGATCAACAGTGTCTATCAATGCTGTTTTATCTTTACCTTTTACAATAAAGGAGTTATAACTTGTTCCATTTGGAATATTGATCAATTCATCAAAAATTCTTCTATCCCAATCTATAGCACCAACAGAATACACTTGCTCTTTTATCAGATTATAAGTCATTTACAACACCTCTAAATTATAAATTTTAAATTCTCATAAAACCTTTAATTCAGTTTAAACCCATTTTTGAATTATTGTTGTTCCTGCAATTTTGATATTCTTTCGTACTGTTTTCCAAGTTTATTTTATAATATTAATTTATTGCTAACTTTGAATTTTTAGATATTGATTTTCATATGTTCAAAATATTATGTCTAATATATGTAATCCAAAGCATAAAAACGTTCTGATACTTGTTTAAAACAATGTTAAACAAAATTTAATTTCTTTACAGCCCGGTTAACACACAATAAATTATCCCTTAAATTTTAATTATATGGATAAAAATAAGTGCAATTATTACCATATTATAATAAGAAATAATTTAGACGTGATGTTAAGGAGAGTAATGATGATTAGCAAAGAAGAACTTGTTGATAAAATTGAAAATACAAAACTGGAGCGAATGCCCGACTCAGAGGATACCTATAAAAAAAGAATATATCTGGATGATGATAATGTTTTAATTGTCGGGTATATTAAAGAAGAGAGATTTGAGGATATAAATCCAGAAGAGGAAACAGTAATGAACTTTTATTGGTTTTGGGAGTTAAGAAACTCTCAAACATGGGATTTGCTATTTGAAAATAAGGATAGAAACTTTAATTTCTGTGAATCTGATGTTGGAGGTTGGAGTGATAACGATAGAGTTGAAGATGTTGTTGGGGACATTGCCGAAGAAGATGTGTGTAAATGGAGTGAACAAGACTGGATAGAAGATATTTCAGAAAATATTGCAGAAGAGGTATTTGACTGGTTAAAAACCCTGAAAAAGAAAGATTGATTCTAAAATAATGTAGTTTTGGAGTAAGTCTAATTATTTATACTCCTCAACTAAACTGTAGTCAGTTATTTCTATGGAATAACCCTTTTCAAATGCCAATGTGAGCTTTAATTCAAGTCCTGATACGTTTTCTATCTGACCAGCTACGTATTCAAGGAATCTTTTCCCTTTTATTTTATTCACATTAACTTCTTTGAAAGAAGTGTTATTTCCACTATGTCTACCTGCAATTATTGTATTTCCTTTAATTTTTATTCCGTAAGTTTCTTCTATGTTTAAATTGTCTGTATCCTCAAAGATAATTGTTAGTTCTTCTAAAGAGTCACTTTCTTTTTTAGAAGCTTTAGGCTTTTTTTTACTGCATTTGAGTGCTTTTTCACCCCTGGCTTTTTCAAGTTCCATCCAACTATCTTCAATCCATTCTTCCTCTTCAATCCATTCTTCCTCTTCCATCAGTTCATCCATCATTTCTAATTCAACTCCTTAATATACCTTAGTTTTATACTTTGAATTTTAGGGTTTATATTTTGCATCGAAATTTTTCCAAGATTTAACAATGGAAGACTCATTCTTCTCGAATCTGTTGAATATGCTATCCCTAATGGCATCTGTATCTATTTCGCCACTTTTTCCGGCTTCTTCAGTTATATCTTTTATGGTTTCGTCTATTATATTTTTTATTCTATCTAAGGAATAACCGGCATCAATGGCTGCCTTTTCAATAGATTTTATTATTTTTTCACCATCAAATGCTTCGTTACCCCCACTTTTTTTTACAACTACAACCATAATGGAACCTCCATTCAAAAAAATTCTAAAAGATACATTCTATTTCATCTTATTACATCTTATCCACAATTGCTTATATATATTTTGATTTAATTTTTTGAAGATAAAAAAAAATTCAATTTATTACAAAAGATTTAATATTTGGTAACAGGCTTAGTTTGATTTTAAATCATCAGAAATTTAATTGTTTTTAAAAAAGGGAAAAATTGAATGGAATTTACTTAACGAATTGAGATCCTGAAAAAAGAGTTGATTTAATTAAATGTCAAGAATTACTTGTACTATGTAACTATCTTCAAATTTTATATTCATCATGTGATAAGTGACAGCTTTAACTTCAGATCGTCTCTCGTGCCTTGATGGATCAAATTCTTCTCCAAAAGCTGAAGCATCAATGATATATTTTTTTTCTCCAGCATCAATTTTAGAATAAAGTTTTACCTCAAATTTAGAGAAAACTAGATATTCTGCATCATGTAGGAAAAGTAATTCTGAAAGCCAGTCATATAGTATTGCACAGTCATCTTCGGCTTCCAAATGAATTTTTTTCTCGATAATTGGTAATATAGTAGATGTATCTGTTATTACTTCGAACATTGCAATGGCAGCGTTTTCAAAAGCTTTTTGAAGACTTTGGCCATATGCTCTGTATCCTACATCAGCTGTAACATCGAAAAATTCATATTTTAAATGTTTCTTTTTAGTGGCTTCCAATATTTAACCTCTTGTACTTACTTGTGGAATATACTATTAGTTTAGGTTATTTACCAAATTTTTGTTATTGTAATAAAACAAATTTAACTGAGATATTACTTATCAAACGCTCTCTATCTCTTCTTTTAAATAAAGTTATCATGATCTCTAATATTAGGAGGGGATTTTTATGCAGAGAAATTATGGAAGAAATCAGATACCAGATCTAAGAAAAAAAGCAAGAATCTTTGAATATTTAGATGAATACTTTATAGACCCTAAATCATGTTTCATTATATTTACCATTGTTGTGGTTTTAATTGCAAGTATAATGTTGGTAGCAGGTACTCCGAATTCTAACATGCCAATGAGCGTCTAATTATCCATTTTTGTTTTTCAAATATTGAACTCTTTCAAGACACTTCAATATTTCTTCGGTATTGAATCTCAGAATAATAATTCTAGAATTACCCTTTACACCTTTACCTGTGAATTTTGTGTCAATGAGCCTTAAAAATTCCAATTTATTCAATGTTCTATCAAATGAGGCATAGCTAGTCGAAGTTTTTTCACTAAAACTCTTATAAAGATCCCCTGCAATCAGGTCATCTTTGTTGAAATCAATTATAGTTTTTAAAAGAATTTTTTCATCCTTAGAAAGGGTTTTAAGAGTGCTTTTGAGGTTTGCTGATCCTGTATTTTTAGCTGCTTCTATTAGATGCTTTTTTTCTATAGTTTTTGATGCATCTGCTTCTGCAAAATTTCCACTGACCCTTAATAAATCTATTCCCATCCTCAGATCCCCTGCAGATGATGCATATTCTGCAATCTGTTGTAAAATATCGTCAGATATTACATCTGGATAGAAACCTGCTTTTATCCTGTCTTTTAATATGTCAAACATTTCTTGTGTTGTGTATGGTTCAAAAATAATTTCTTGAGGTATGAACACTGAAGTGACATTTTTGTCAAGCATGTAGCGGAATTCAATATCGGATAAAATTGCAAATATACCTGTTCTAACTCCCTTAAATTCTTCGTGAGCCCTTAATATATCATAAAATATCTTATTAGCATTTTTACTATGGAATAGATAGCTCACATCATCAAGTGCAACTACCATTGATTTTTTCTCAGTCTGTAGGTACTTCATTATACTTCCATAAATCCGTGAAAATGGTACACCTGTTTCAGGAGGCATATGCCCAAATATCTTATTGTATATCTGAGAAAAGATATTGAAACGGGTTGTATGGAGCTGGCAGTTTACATAAACACACACAACTCTATCAGAAGTTCCTTCAACTATGTTGAAGATCTTATTTATTGCAGTTGTTTTTCCAGTAGCCGGAGAACCTAGAACAACTGTATTAATTGGACGCCCTCCTCTAAGGGCTGGCCTTAAACATATAGCAAGAGCTTCCATCTGTGATTCTCTGTGAAGATAATTTTCGGGAACGTAATCTGGATTGAAAGCGTCTATATTCTTGAATATTGTTTCATCAAAGAGTAGTATATCATCGATACCCATGTTTTCTTATTTGGTGGCTTTGATTATAAAAATATTGGTTATATACAAAAAAAATTATTTACATTGTACTTTATTTTTGAAAGTTATGGTGAAAATAATCTATATCAATATCTGTAACACCCTTGATCTTTTCTCCATGTGATAAATTGAAGATCATCACATTTTCATTTTTTGCAATCCATTCAACAAGTTTTTTTGCGTATTCAAGTTTTTTTTCCTTTATATTGTCTGCTAGACCTTCACTTCCAACAATATTTGGTCTTGAATAACGTGTTATTATTTTCCCAAAGTCCATACCAGCCATCACAATATTTTTTGCACCAAATTCCACTGCAAGGAAAAGACATCTGTCTCCGTCTGTGAATCCTCCGAAATTATACACATTATCTAGGGGAATACTCTGTGTAGTTCCTAGAACATTTTCAAGGAGGGGAACATATTTTTTTAAGTTGTCTATGTTGTTACCATGTGCATGTACAATCATCATAGCTCCTCTTCTGTTTGATTCTATTATATCCTCAATCTTACCATCAAGATCAGTAACAACTAAATCTGGAATCATTTCTTCCTCTAAAAGAGCTGTAACAGCACCATCTGCACATATAATGGTGAAATCATCTAGTTTTAACTTTTTAAGTTCTTTCAAATTCCTTTTAAGTGAAGGTCCGGCTCCAAAAATAATTGTGTTAGGTTTGATAATTAAATCTGGGGGAGATAGGCTATTTTTATCTTTAAGAAGTTTTCTGAGTATTTCAGCAGATTTTTCATCCATTTCCTTGTCAAAGCCAAATACTTCCAATATCTCATTATACCATGAAAACCATTCTTCAAGATTCATATAAATGAGTTGTAATATCAAACATAAATAAACTCAGACTTTTATAATTAATTATCAAAATTTATTTCAAATGATTATTCATATTTGTTTTATTAAAATGAAATATGGGTAGTAATGAGTTCCCTGTCATGATCTAACACAGATCTAAAACGACAATATTAATTTTCTATTACATTATTCTTTAATACGAACCAGATTATTTCAGCAATGATTATTTTTAAACTAATTACTGAATATTTTTGTATTTAAATGAATATCTTTGAAGTTTAGAATCAAATTTTTCAAACAATAGTCAAGTATATCATTATCATTTTTCATATATTATTCATCACCAATTAAACAACAAAATTTGGTACTGGGGTTTGAGAAAGGGTGATAAGTTAAACAACAAAGAAATGAATTAAGTTAATCTTAGCTATAAAATTGGAGGTTTTTTTAGATGTATGAGACGTTGCTGATGATACCAGGACCTACGAGGGTTTCCTCGCGAGTCTTAAAAGCCATGTCAAAGAGCATAGTGAATCATAGGAGTGCAGTTTTTGGTGAAATTCTAAATGACACAAACGAAATGATGTCAGAAGTATTTCAGACAGAAAATCAGTCTTACTTAATTACAGGTTCAGGTACTGCTGCAATGGAAGCAGCACTAGGAAATGTGATTGAGAAGGGCGATAAAATCCTTAACATAGTTGGTGGAAAGTTCGGTGAGAGGTTCATGCAAATAACTGAAACTCATCAGGGAATTCCTGTTGAATTAACTGTGGAATGGGGAAATGCTGCCAATCCTGATGATGTTCGTTACATTCTTGAAGAGGAAGAAGATATTAAAGCCGTGACAATGGTTCACAATGAAACTTCTACTGGTGTTGCAAACCCTATAGAAGAAATAGGCAAGGTCCTCAAAGATTTTGATGCACTTTATGTTGTTGATACAGTCTCATCCCTGGGGGGAGACGATGTACAGGTTGATAATTTTGGTATTGATATATGTGTAACAGGTTCACAAAAATGTCTGGCTGCACCGCCAGGAATGGCTGCAATTACCTTAAATAATAATGCCTGGAATGTAGTCGATAAAACTAAATCCAAGACATATTATCTTGATTTGAAAAAATACCGAAAAAGTGGAGAAAAAACAGTTCCAGAAACACCATACACTCCATCAGTATCACTAATGTATGCCATGAATGAAGCTTTAAAGATGATAATGGAAGAAGGTCTTGAAGCAAGGATAAAAAGACATGAGCAGGCTGCAAAAGCAACTATTAATGGTGTTAAAGCAATGGGCTTAGAGCTTTTTGCCAATGAAGAAGCTTCATCAGCTACTGTTACAGCAATAAACATCCCTGAAGGAATGACTGATAAAAACCTAAGGGGTACTATGCGTAACAAGTATAGAATTGAACTTGCTGGTGGTCAAGATCATCTTAAGGGAAATGTTTTCAGAATAGGCCACATGGGAAACATAACACACAGAGAAATAATTTCAACTATTGCAGCCCTTGAAATGTCTCTAAAAGAATATGGTTACGAAATAGAATTGGGAACTGGAGTTTCTGCAGTACAGGAAACATACATGCCTGGAAATAACACTTTAGAATTCTTTTAATCTATTTTTGAACTTTTCTTTTTTTTAATTTTTTTTAAGAAGTATAAATCTATTCCCTAGTATTTTAACTTTCATTTTCCTTCGTGGTTAAGGGATTCAACTTTAATTTCTGAAATTATTGATAGTTTCTTTTTCATTTAACTATACTATTATCATATCATTAGCTAGATGAAAATAAATTAAAAAGAGCAGTTATATACCTTTAAACGCCCTTTACAATGGATGCTATTGTTTTAAGGATTATTGGTCCGTCTGTCCAAGTTCTCCTGGCAATGTATCCGGGTCTTAAATAAAATTCTGTAAATGCTTTTCTTTGGAGTTTTCTAAGCTCTTCAAGGGAACAATCAACTGTTTCAAGCACAGGACTCAGAAGAGTATATTTGGACCAGTCATTAATTTTTATAAGATTCTCACTGGCTGCTTTTAGATAAAATTCAGTTCCAGGATATGGTGTTGCAAGTGAAAACACGGCATATGATGGTTCAAGTGTTTTAACAAATTTTATAGTACTTTTTATACTTCTCTTTGTATCTCCAGGCATTCCTAATACAACAGATGCAATTGTTCTCATCCCATATTTTTTAGTGAGTTCAAATGTCTTTTTTATCCTGTTTATGTTGGTATTTTTATTTAAATGGTTTAAAACTTGTTGATCAGAAGATTCAACACCTAAAAACATTGTGATACATCCTGCATCTTTCATGGTTTTCAAAAGTTCTTCAGATATTGTATCTACACGTGCTGTGCATCCCCAATAGTTATCGAGTCCTCTATCTTTGATAGTTTCACATATCTCATATACACGATTCTTATTGATAGTGAATGTATCATCCATAAATGCGATCATCTCAATGTCGTGGTCGTTAACAAGATGTTCCATTTCATCAACTACATTTTCAGCAGATCTCAATCTTAATTTATGGCCGTGCATTGCCGATGATGCGCAGAAAGAACAGTTGTAGGGACATCCTCTTCCAGATACAATTGTACCTGTAGTTAATTTCATATTTAGTATTTTGTATTCATCCATTGGAAGTAAGTGTCTGGCTGGAAAGGGGATACTATCCAGATCATCTATTATTTTTCTGGGTGGAGTTTTGAAGTTTTTGATTGCAATCCCATTTACTTCTTTTAAATTTTTGCCCTTTTCAATAGCATCTACCAGTTCTACCATTGTTTGCTCCCCTTCACCGCACACAACAACGTCAACATAGCTGTTTTTTAGTACTTCCTGATAAGTGAATGTGGGATGATAGCCACCTAGAACAGTTATTGAATCTGGAGAAACTTCCTTTGATATTTGAGCTGTTTTAAGGGCGCTGTCAATTGTTGGGGTTACAGCAGTAATTGATATTATATCTGGTGAATATTTTTGAATTTCATTCTTCACTGCATCATGATCGTATTCAAGTGCTGGTGCATCCAATATTCTTACTGTAACGCCGTTTCTTTCTAGCATGGCTGCTATATAAGCTATTCCGAGAGGAGGTGCCACTAAGCCTATAAATTTATATTTTGATGAGTTATATGGGGGATTTATCATTAAAACTTTCATTCTAAAACCTCGGGGAGTGGTATTTCTTCTTTTTCATCGACTAAAACTTCAATTAGGTATGGTATGTTTAAAGTTAAAGCTTTTTGTACTGCATTAAAAACTTCTCCTGGTGAATCAACTCGCGATGCAGGGACGTGATATGCATCTGAAAGTTTTATAAAATCAGGATTTTCAAGTTCAACTTGATAACTTTCTCCGTATTGCATTTCTTGCCATTGTTTTATTATTCTTAGTGAGTTGTTATTTATGATACAAATAATAATTGGTAGATCTAATTCATTAATGGTTGCAAGTTCTTGTGATGTCATCTGAAAGTCTCCGTCACCTACCACTGCAACTACTCTCTTATTGGGATTTGCTAGTGCAGCACCAATAGCTCCAGGAATACCATATCCCATTGGTCCGAATCCTCCAGAAAAAAGGAGTGATGATGGAGTTTTAACAGATATTAAAAGTGTGACCCATGTAGTATGTGTTCCGGCATCGTTTACAACTATTGAATCTCCCGATGCATCCAATATTTCTTTAATGGCTCTTTGTGGTTTTATAGGGACGTTTGGATAGTTTGTATTTATGTGATGTTTAGTTGAAAGTTTATTAATAATTGAAAGCCAGTTTTCACATTTCTTAAATTTAACCTCCATTATCCTGTCTAAAAATTCTTTAACATCCCCATGAATTTTAACATCCCCTGCTAAAACGGACTTGTCGATGTTAATATGAATTATTTTACAGTCTCCAATTCCCAATAACGTACGTTCTGAGAATTTACAACCAAGAGCTATTAAAACATCACAATTTTTCCCGGCATAATTGGCGGCTTCTGTACCTCTTAAACCAATCATACCTAGTGCAATTGAACTATCTTCTGATACCACTCCTCTTGCAGGGTAAGTGGTAACAACTGGAATTTCATTTTCCTCAGCAAATTTTTTTAGAGAATCTGATGCTTTTGACCATACAGTTCCCGCTCCTGCAAGTATAAGGGGTTTTTCAGAGTTTTTGAGCAATTTAATAGCTTTATGCAGTTTTTTAAAAGCAATTTTTGTTTTATACTCTTCATTATCACATTCAAGTGATTCCAGTATCGATCTAGCAACATAACTCTCAAGTACATCTTTTGGAAAATTAAGATGAATTGGACCTTTTTGATTATATGTCAAAGTTTCAATTGCTTTTTTTAAGGTTAAAATACCTTCTTGCGGATTTTTAATATCGAAACTTTTGAGAGTGATGGGTTTGAAGACAGCCCCAATATCAATATCCTGAAACCCTTTTTTACCTTTCATATCCCTTGAAACATCACCAGTTATCACAATTAGGGGAACAGAATCTTTATAAGCCGTTGCAACTCCCATTATAAGATTCAAAGCACCAGGACCTCCAGTTGCAGCACAAACACCAATACTTGCCGATGACCTAGCATAACCATCTGCTGCATGTGCAGCACCCTGTTCATGTCTCATGAGTATATGTTTTATTTTGGATTCGCGCATTGCATCGTAGAAAGGTAGTATCTGTTCTCCTGGGTGTCCAAAAAGAAATTTAACACCATTAAGTTCTAAAATTTTAACAAGTGCATCTGCACATCGTAAATTATCTGATTCCATTACTTTTTCTATATTGTTTTTACTTTTTATAAATATTAGGGCTGTAAAATTTCATAAATTATTAATGTTTCAAATTAGATAATAATACTTGAAAATCCATTTAAACTCATTTATGGAACATATTTTTTAAATCCTAGATATACTCTATTAAATAATTTTTAAGTTGCATAACGAAGTATTAAAAGATTTAAGAGGGGATATATAATGTCCAGAGATTTAGATACTTTACTAAAAGAAAAAAGGATTTTTAAACCTTCAAAAATACTGACAGATGAAACTAACATAAAAAAGTGGATGGAAACACAAGATGTTCATGATTATGATGAACTACTTGAAAGAGCAAGTGAAAATCCAGAATGGTTCTGGAATGATCTTGCAAGGGAACTTGAATGGTTTAAACCATACAGAAAAACTTTTGAATGGAATCCTCCCCATGCAAAATGGTTTTTAGAAGGTAAGTTCAATATAATTCATAATGCGCTTGATAGGCATATTAAAGGGCCGAATAGAGAAAAAATAGCCTATTTGTGGGAAGGAGAATCTGGGGAAGTCCGTAGTTTGACCTATATTGAACTTTACAAAGAAGTAAACAAATTTGCAAATGTACTTAGAGGTTTTGGAGTGGAAAAAGGAGATACTGTGAGTATATATCTTCCGATGATACTTGAACTTCCTATTGCAATGCTTGCATGTGCAAAAATTGGTGCAATTCATTCTGTTGTTTTTTCAGGGTTTTGGGCTAAAGCTTTCAAGGACCGAATAAATGATTCAGGTTCTAAAATTGCTATAACTGCAGATGGTTTTACTAGAAGGGGTAAGATCATAAATCTCAAGGAAAATGTAGATAAAATAATGGATAAGACACCATCCATTGAAAAATTGATAGTTATTAATCATGCTGACCTCCCAGTTGAAATGCATAGTCCAACTGATGTCTGGTGGCATGAGATTATGGAAAACAGTGATACCGAATGTAAAACTGAAGAAATGGATTCTGAAGATCCTTTATTCATACTATACACCTCGGGTACTACAGGTAAACCCAAGGGTGTTGTACATGTCCATGCAGGTTATGCTGTAGGGGTTTACACAACTATGAAATTTGTCTTTGATATTCAGGAGGAGGATGTATGGTGGTGTGCTGCCGATATTGGTTGGATTACAGGACATAGTTATATCGTTTATGCACCACTTCTAATTGGGGCTACATCGTTGATATATGAGGGAACTCCTGATTTTCCGGATCCTGGAAGGATATGGGGTATGGTTGAAAAGTATGGGGTTTCTGTGTTTTATACAGCGCCTACAACTGTTAGAATGTTTATGAAATTTGGAGAAAAATGGCCTGAAAAATATGATCTGAGTTCGTTACGTCTTTTAGGAAGTGTGGGAGAACCTATTAATCCTGAAGCATGGATATGGTATTATAATACTATTGGGAAAGGAAAATGTCCTATTATGGACACGTGGTGGCAGACTGAAACAGGAATGCATCTTATAACTCCTTTACCAATTTCAAAACTAAAACCCGGATCTGCTGTTAAACCATTCCCAACTGTAATAGCTGATGTAGTGGATGATGATGGTAAATCTGTTGTTGGTGGTGGGGGACATTTAGTTATAAAATCAACATGGCCGTCAATGTTTAGAACCCTTTACAAAGATCCTGATAGATATGTTGAGGCCTACTGGAGCACTTTTAAGAATATCTACCTGAGTGGTGATGTTGCAAGAAAGGATGAAGATGGTTATTTTTGGATACAAGGAAGAGAAGATGATGTTTTAAATGTTGCAGGACACAGAATAAGCACGGCAGAAGTTGAATCTGCTCTTGTAAGTCACCCTGGTGTTGCTGAGGCCGCTGTAGTGGGAAAACCAGATGAAATAAAGGGTGAAGAAATTTGTGCATTTATTGTATTGAAAGAAAATTACAAATTAGAAGAAAACCTTAAAGAGGCACTTATAAACCATGTTAGAATGGAGATAGGTCCAATTGCAACTCCTGCATGTGTAAATTGGGTATCAGATCTTCCAAAGACACGTTCTGGTAAGATCATGCGTAGAGTTATTAAGGCTAAGGTTAAGGGATATCCAGTTGGGGATATCAGCACACTTGCAAATCCCGAAGTTGTTGATGAGATTGATAAGCTAATAGATTAAATATGATTCTCTAAACCAAATAGGGGATGTAACATTTTTTTTGGAATCATTCTGTTACAAATCTTTTCAAAAATTTAGTAAATCTTGTTATGGGTTTTGAAAGTGGACCTATGCGATTTCCCGCTTTGTTTATGAGTATCAAATCTCTCATTTCTAGCGCCTGGGTAAATGCCAAAATCAGAATGTAAACAACAGGTATTAATAAAATGGATATTAACATTCCTGTGATTGTTTTTGGCATTAATAAAAGGCAAAATCCCAATAAAATTGATGCTATTGTGATTTTAATTAAATTAGCATAAGGCAGCTTTGTTTCAATAACTTGAAGACTTTTTAAGGTAGTAAGGAGCATTATAATAAATGAAGCTGACATTGTTGCAATTGCTGCTCCATTCAATCCCAATATTGGTACAAGGATTATAGTTAATATAAGATTGGTAACTGTTCCAATCACCAGAAAGAACATTGCAGGATAGGGTTTACCTGCACCCTGAAGTACACTAGCAGAAATTCCATAGACAGAAAAAAATGCCATACCAATTACAAGGATGCTCAACGCAGTTCCAGCAAAACTATAGGCTAATGGTGCCCTTGGAAATAACAGCGCCATTATGGGTTGTCCAAATATTATAACAAATGCACATAATGGGAGAAGAACAATGAATAAGTATCTGTAAGAGTGTACAACATACCTTTTCACTAGGTCTTTACCATTAAGAGCTAATGCTTCTGAAGCTGCGGGTAGAAGTGCTACAGCAACCGAAGATGATATTACAAGAGGAAGTCTTGCAATGGGGCTTGCTATATTGTAATAACCCAAATACGAAAAATTCAAAAATAATGGGATAATAAAGTTTCCAGTTTGAAATAAAGTTAGTTCAGCCAGACCTGTTATAATTATGGGTGAACTAAATATTAATAGTTTTTTAGCAAGTTTATATTCATTCACAGAATTTTCAGGCTTTTTTACATTTTTTATATCGTCCCACAGATATTTTCTAAATATAAGAACGGCAGAAACTGCTGCAATTCCGAATCCAACTACTGCCCCTATTACTGCTCCTAAGACGTAAAATCCAATAAGAATGAATGAAACTGCCAGGCTTATCATGAATATCTGCTCAACTGCTCGGGTTATAAGAATATCCGTCATGCGTTGATATCCTTGAAAAACACCTCGGAATAGCCCTAAAATAACGCTGAAAGGAGCAATAAAACTTACAACTTGGAACAAAATAACAACTTCTGGCCCGCCATTGAAGAAATCTGCTAGTGGTTTGGCCATAAAGAAGAATATTGCAGTGAATATGAAACTCATTAAGAGCATGATCTTCAAAGAAGTTACAATGACCTGTTTTACCATGAATTTATCATCCTTGGCAAGGTACTCAGAAACATACTTTGCAATAGCAGGGGGAAGTCCTGCAACTGCGATCAATATTAAAATCCATTGAAAAGACATAACAAGGTTTAAAATACCATAACCCTCTACTCCAAGCAAGGATAGCATTAAAACTGCAAAAATATATCCTCCTATCCTGAAGATTATAGTTCCTATTAAAATTATAAAACTGCCCTTCAATAATTTTTGCATAATCCTTGTTATCTGTAAACCTATTTATTGATATGCCTATTTGTAAATGGAAAATTTCTTTTTCTAATTGTAATATGAATTTATTCCAAATACAAAATTTTTAATATATTCAAAAACTGAATTAGATATGATAAAAAAAAGATTTTATAATTGTTTCTTGAGTTATAAAAAGTTTGTATAATGGCTTTTCAGACTTTTTATTGTTTTGAAATAATTTAAATGTATTTAAATAACATAATCAGGAGGGATCATTATGTTGCATGGAACAGAAGTTTTGAAGAAAGGATTTGCGAAGATGACCAAAGGTGGAGTTATCATGGATGTTGTTAACGCTGAACAAGCTGTTATTGCAGAAGAATCAGGTGCAGTTTCTGTCATGGCTCTTGAGAGAGTACCGGCAGATATACGTGCAGCTGGGGGAGTTGCAAGAATGGCTGACCCTTCCAAGGTTGTGGAAATAATGGATGCTGTGAGTATTCCTGTAATGGCCAAGGTAAGAATTGGACATTTTGTTGAAGCACAGGTACTCGAACATCTTGGGGTTGATATGATAGATGAAAGTGAGGTTTTAACACCTGCAGATGAACAATTCCATGTTGACAAGAAAAAATTCACCATACCTTTTGTTTGTGGTGCACGTAATCTTGGAGAAGGTTTAAGAAGAGTTGATGAAGGAGCTGCAATGATTCGTACCAAAGGCGAAGCAGGGACTGGAAACGTTGTTGAAGCAGTTCGTCACATGAGGAAGATTATGGGTGGAATTCGAGAACTTCGGGACAAAACAGAAGAAGAACTCTGGAGTGTTGCTCGAGAAATAGAAGCCCCTTTAGAACTTGTTAAAGAAACTGCTAAACTAGGAAGGCTTCCAGTTGTGAATTTTGCAGCAGGTGGTGTTGCAACACCAGCAGACGCAGCACTAATGATGCAGCTTGGAGCTGATGGTGTTTTTGTTGGATCAGGAATTTTCAAATCAGAAAACCCACGATTAGTTGCAAAGGCAATAGTAGAAGCTACAACACACTACCAAGATGCAGAAATAATAGCAGATGTTTCAACTGAACTTGGAAAGGCAATGCCTGGTCTTGAAATAAGTCAAATACCTGAAAATGAAATTCTGCAAAAGAGAGGATGGTAAAAATAGAATAATAATAAATTTTAATTTTTTTTTGTTTTATTATAGAATTTATAAAATAATGTATTCAAAAAAATAGATTTAAAAAAAAAATATTAAACAGTTTATGGGTTAAAATCAAAATTCAATTTCTCTAATTTAATTCTTACTTTATTAGAAATCGATCGCCTCCAAACGACCAAATAAAAAAAAGTAAGGAAAAAATTTTGGAATTAAACTGCTTTTTCTCCCCTTTCACCTGTTCTTATTCTTACAACTTCTTCTACAGCGGATACAAAGATTTTACCATCTCCAATATCTCCAGTTTGTGCAGTTTTAACAATGGCATCAATTACCTTTTCTAAATCTTCGTCGTTTACAATTATCTCAAGTCTTGTTTTTGGTAGTAAATCAACTTTGTAGTCACGTCCTCTGTAGCTTTCAGTTATACCTAATTGTCTGCCACGACCTTTAACTTCTGTCACTGTAATTCCATTGCATTGAATTTCCTGTAGAGCGGCTTTAACAACTTCTAATTTATCTGGTCTGATTATTGCGGTTATTTCTTTCATTTTACCACATCCATTTTTTAAATTCTGTATCCTGATTCCTCATGGAGATGTGTATCTAATCCTTCTATCTCCTCTTTATCCTCAACCCTAAGCCCCATGGTCATATCAATGACTTTAGCTATTATTATGGTCATGATAAAGGTGTATGCTGCAACAACTACTATCGCAATTAACTGAGTTACTATTTGTCCAGGATTTCCGTATAATGCTCCAGTTCCTAATGAATTTATAAATGGTGCAGCGAATATTCCTGTTGCAAGCGCACCCCATGCACCTGACACACCGTGTATACCAAATACATCTAGAGCATCATCATAACCGAAGCGGTTTTTGATGGTGGATATTGCATAGTAAGAGAATATTGAAGTTAAGAAACCTATTATTATTGCTCCTGTAACTGTAACAAATCCTGCAGCAGGTGTAATGGCAACAAGACCGGCTATTGCTCCTGAAATTGCTCCTAGAACTGTTGGTTTGCCTGTTTTTACTATATCTATTATAACCCATGATATTAAAGCTGCTGCGGTTGCAGTGTTGGTAACCAGAAATGCTGATCCTGCAAGACCACCTGCTGAAAGAGCAGATCCTGCGTTAAATCCAAACCAGCCGAACCATAGAAGGGCAGCGCCTATTACGGAATATCCTAAGTTATGTGGTAAAAGTTTGATGTCTTTCCTTTTTCCAAGTAGTAATACTAGAGCTAAAGCAGCTACACCTGCATTTAAATGTACAACAGTACCTCCTGCAAAATCAAGAGCTCCAAGTTGTGCTAACCATCCTCCACCCCATACCCAGTGGGATATAGGTATATAAACAAGTGTAATCCATGCTGGCACAAATACCATCCATGATGAAAATTTCATTCTTTCAACTACAGCACCGGATATAAGTGCAACTGTAATTGCTGCAAATGTCATCTGGAAAGCTACGTATACTAACAATGGTATTGTAGGTGCTAAAGGTGCAAGTGCATTCACATCAATACCGTTCATCAATATATTTATTGGATTACCTATTAATCCCATTACATCTGCACCAAAGGCAAGTGGATATCCATATATTACCCATATTATGCTTGTAATTGCAAATGCTATAAATGATAAAAATATTGTGTTTAATACATTTTCTTTTTTTGTAAGTCCTCCGTAGAACAATGCTACACCAGGAATGGTCATTAACATTACTAATGCTGTGGATATTAACATCCAAGCTGTATCACCAGAGTTAAGAATTGCGTCCATTTTTTTCCCCCTTATTTTATAATTTAATTAATTTATTTCTTATTGTTAAATTTTTGAATCTAATCTTATTCTCAATTATTTTGGTTTTTAAGTGAATTTCCATGGGAAATAAAATTAACATTTCAATGTTCTTCACCCCTTAATTAAATTTAACCTAAACTCTCGGATGTAGGAAACATACTTCCGACATATTGATGTTGAATTTTTTAATATATAAACGTTTTGATTAGTCCCAATTTTATATTATTCTTCTATATACGGAGTTTGTTTAGATTAAATGGATTATATTAAATATTTTTCAAAAATAATAAATTTCTATTTAATGATTATGAACAATATACCAATATAAAATAAAATAATGAAAAAATAAAATAAAATAAATTATTTATTAAAAAAATATAGATGACTATACTGCTTTTTCTCCTCTTTCACCAGTACGGATCCTAATTACTTCCTCTACAGGAGATATGAATATTTTTCCATCTCCAATATCACCTGTTTGGGCTTTAGTAATTATGGTTTGAATTATATTTTCTATATCCTCTTCCTTTGTAACGATCTCAATTTCAGTCTTAGGAAGAAGGTCAACTTTGTAGTCATGTCCCCTGTAACTTTCTGTAATACCTAATTGTCTTCCTCTTCCTCGTACTTCTTTAACAGTCAAACCATGACAGCCTATTCCTTCAAGGGCCTCTTTAACTTCTTCCAATTTATCTGGTCTTATGATCGCGAGTATTTTTTTCATAATTACACCTCAGTAATCCTTATTATGATTCTGTTATTCCGGTATACTCATTTATACCTATTCATGACAGTCTGTAACCGGATTCCTCGTGTAGATTAATATCGAGACCCTGAACTTCATCTTTAGTTTCGACTCTTAATCCTATGGTCATATCTATTATTTTACCAATTATCAACGTCATTACGAATGCATATACTCCGATCACCAAAACAGCAACAAGCTGGATACCAATCTGTCCAGGATTACCTGCTATTAATCCTCCTTTTATTGCACTATTTATTAGGGGGGTAGCAAAGATTCCAACAGCTATTGTTCCAACAATTCCACAAACCCCGTGTATCCCAAACACATCTAGAGAATCATCATATCCAAGCCTAGGTTTCAGGTGTGATACTGCATAGTATGCACATATAGATGCTATGAATCCAATTATTATTGCTGCAGTGATATTTACATAACCTGCTGCAGGAGTGATTGCTGCCAATCCTGCTATTGCGCCTGAAAGTGCTCCTAAAAGTGTTGGTTTACCAGTTTCTAGTTTATCCATCAGTACCCATGTAATCATACCCACGGCAGCTGACATATTTGTTACTATCATTGCTGAAACAGCTAAATTTGTTGCACCCAATGCAGATCCTGCGTTAAATCCAAACCATCCAAACCATAAAAGTCCGGTACCTATTATAGAATATCCCAGATGATGAGGGAGTAACTGTGAATTTTTTCTTGCACCTAGAAGTAGAACTAGTGCTAATGCAGCCATACCACAATTTACATGGACAACTGTACCTCCTGCAAAGTCAAGGGCACCCATTTGTGCTAACCATCCTCCCCCCCACATCCAGTGGGAAACTGGTATGTATACTAATGTTATCCATACAGGAATAAAAGCAAGCCATGCTGAAAATTTCATTCTTTCAACAACAGCACCAGATATCAGTGCTACTGTAATGGCAGCAAATGTCATTTGGAACACTGCATATAATCCTGTTGGGATTGTTGGAGCATATGTTGAAAGGGAATTTGATTCAATCACTCCTCCAAATAATGGGTTGGCCAATGTTCCTATGAATCCCCAAATATCAGCACCAAATGCTAGATCGTATCCATACACAAACCAAATTATACTCACAATTGCAAAACTTATAAATGATAAAAATATAGTATTTAAAACATTTTCTCTTCTGATAAGCCCTCCATAAAAAAGTGCTACACCAGGAATTGTCATCAAAATAACTAATGCTGTGGATATTAGCATCCAAGCAGTATCGCCAGAGTTAAGAAATGGATCCATTTATGTTTCCTCCATTAAAAGTTTAGGTTCTTTAGGTTTTTTATTAATTTGCTCTATTTTTGAGCCTTATTTATAGTTTAAATATTTAAACTGATTTTTTAGGAATAAATTAATTCCCTGAAAAGTGTTTCCAAGAGTAGATCACCAATAGGATAGTGGTAACCTACTTCCGATATATTTTTTTGTGTATTATTATATAACCGTTTTGGTAAACTGATATAATTACTAAGACCATAATTCAATTAAAAAAAGAGAATAAAAAAACAAAATTTTAACTCAAAAAATTAAATAAATAAAAAAGGAATCAAAGATTCCATTAATATTTAATTGGCGCTTCTAAACCTGCCATTTTAACACCTGTAAGCACAGATGACTCAACAGTAAGTGCCCTCAAGTCGTCTTTTTCAAGTTTTAATATATCTGTGTTTCCTGCTTGTTGTGTGAGCATTACAGCTTCTTCAGTCATGGCATCTATATAACGGGCAACTCGCTTGCCTGCTTCAACATAATCTAAACGCCTTCTAAGCTGAGGATTTTGTGTTGCTATACCCTTTCTGCATGTTCCAGCATAGCACATCTGGCATACTCTACAACCTATAGATACAAGGGCAGCTGTAGCTATATAAACTGCATCAGCCCCCAATGCTATAGCCTTTGCAACATCAGCACCATTTCTTATACCTCCTCCAGCAACAAGATTCACTTTTTCCCGTAGATTGATCTGTTTTAAAGCTTCATCTGCTTCAACAATTGCTGCAATAGTAGGGACACCCGAGTGTTCGGTAACAATATCAGGACCTGCTCCTGTTCCTCCTTGCATACCATCTACAACTATTATATCTGCACCTGCCTTTGCTGCGATCTTTACATCATCACTTACACGTCCGGATGTGAATTTAACAATGATAGGGATTTTCCAATCGGTTATTTCACGTAGTTGAGATATTTTCATAGAGAGATCCTCTGGACCAACAATATCCATATGACGTGCAGGACTTAGGGCATCTGTTCCCTCGGGTATCATTCTGATACGGGAAACATCTGCTGTTACTTTCTCTCCTAGTAAATGTCCTCCCATTCCTGATTTGGCACCTTGACCTATTTTAATTTCAACAGCCTCAGAATTATTCAGATATTTGGCGGAAACACCAAATCTTCCAGATGCGTATTGTGCTATGAGTTTAGATGCATATCTCCTTTCTTCAGGTAGCATTCCTCCTTCACCAGTATTTGTTGCTGTTCCAGCAAGTGTTGCACCCATTGCAAGCGATATCTTTGCTTCTTTACTCAATGCTCCGAAGGACATTGCAGCTATCATTATAGGTGTGTCAAGAACCAGTGGGTTTTCAGCATATCTAGCACCTAATGTAACTTTTGTATTACATGGCTCCCTGTATTTATCTATTGGCGGCCTTGAAACCTGTGCAGGTATAACAACAAGGTCGTCAAATGTTGGAATTACTCTGGTAGCTCCACATCCCCTAACTTTGTAGGATCCTTCTGTTGATTTTCTACCTATCTCAACAATGTCCCCTAATGACCAAACATTCCTTCTATCTTCAGGGACTGCATTCACTTCAATTGCATTATTAGGACACATCTCTTCGCATATTCTACATCCAACACAGTTTTCATGATGAAGTGGGTAAGGTTCATCGTCAATAATTTCGAAGACATCGTGGGGGCAGTTGTTAACGCAAGAATAACAGTTTTTACATAATTCTTCATCTCTGTTATCGCACATATACCAGCAGCACCCGGGTCTGTCAAAATTTCTTCTGCAGAGGCTCTGGTTCCTTTCAACTTTAAATGGCAATTAAACTCCTCCATTTCCCTTATTTAATTCTTTAAGCGGTGTAAAAACACTACAAGCTGCGTATTTGGTTCCGGCAGCTTTTAACACATCTGCAACATTATTGGTTATTTTTGCTTCGGGTTTCCAAGCTTCTGAATCGCTTTTATCAACAACGACTACGTCATCGACTACTTTTTTAGATAATGCATAATCTAAAAGTGCTGTTGCAACACCACCATCTTGACCCTTAAGCATTGGTGCTTTTGCAGATAATATTTTGATATAATCTCCCAAAGGTTTCTTATCAGCTTCTTTGCTTAGAATATCATCGGGTATGTAAGTTCTTGGACATGCAACGTAACAAAGGTTACATCCCTCAGGACATTTTCCCTTTAATTGGGGTTTTCTATCTTCGATTTTAATTATTTCTTCTGGACACACGTAATTACATGCACCACATAGTACACATGCGCCAATGTCAATCACATCTCCTTTGAGATCTTGAAACTGACATTTTGAAACTTCTTCAGTGAATTCATCAATAGGCATTTGCCTTCTGTAGATAACAGGCCTTCCAACTCTTTCCCTTTTAATTATTTCTTCTAAATTTTCTTTTTTCTTTTTGTTGGCAAGTTTTTCAATTATTTTAATTCCTGATTCTTCAATGGGTTTGGTTTCTATGTAATTATTGTCCTCTGCATTTTTAACGAGTTCAAGACCTTTATCTGTTCGGATTATAAGGGTTGACCATCCTTTTTCGGAACCAACAGAACCAACAGAAAGATCTGAAAGTTCAGATGTGAAATCCATACATATGTTGCAGTTTTTACGAATACATGATCTAGCTTTTTCAATGGGTATTTTAAATAACTGGTCTTCTTTCAAGTAGAACCATAGGAAATTTTTTTCAATTCTACATTCTTTAACATCATTCATATCCACATTATTCTCTTCAAGCAGTTTTTTCATGTAACTGTAAGAAAAATTTTCCATGCAGAAGAGTCCTATTTTAATGTCAATGGGTGTTTCTCCAAGGATATCTGAGAATCTTCCTAGTTTAGTAGCTGCTACCATATGGCATGGTGTTCCTACCATTGCCACTTTTCCCAGTTTGGTTATTGTTTCTCCCATCTTCATCCCTCCTCAGATTCTTTACCATAAAATGGTCTGTTAGAACGTGGAACTATTTTTTTAAAGGAATTATAGTCATTTTCTTCCAGATCAAAGCCATATTTTGGAAGTAACTCCTTAAGTTCATTTTCATCTTCGGTTGTTAATTTTTCAACCTTTGCATTTTTGCCGAGGCTTTTTATATTTCCCCGGACGTAGATTGCTCCCCTAATTATTGATTCGCCGGCATCCTCGGATATATTTCCTAGGATGATTATACGGCCACCCATCATGAATAATCCGCTCATAAAGCCAGAATTTCCACCAACTATTATGGTACCGTTTTTCATGATTTCTCCAGTTCTTGAGCCTACGTCCCTTTTCACCACAACTGTTCCGCCATATATTCCCTGTCCCACACCGTCACCTGCAGATCCATCTATAATAACTTCTCCTTCGGTCATGTTATCTGCTGGAAACCATCCTGCATTTTCTTTAATGTGTATTTTTGCACCATGTATCATTGTTCCTGCGAAATAACCGGCTGAACCTTCTATAATGAGTTCAACAGGGTCTACTAATCCTGCTGCAAGATAGTGCATTGCATTTGGGTTTTTAATGGTTATTTTATCATATTCGGTTGCAGCTTTCTTAATGGTACGATTAACTTCCCTTGGTGGTTGGTGCTCAGCATTGATTATAAATTCACTCATTGTAATCACCTAAATTTCCCAATATATCGTTAATATTATATATTAACATTTTATACTCTTTAAATTGTGTAAGCCCTTGTTTCTCCAGGGGATATCTGGTCTATATCGTGTGTATCCATTACTTCACGTAGAGAAACTTCTTCTGACGCTATTGCAAAGACCTCATTATTTTCAGCCATAACTCCCGGCCTAAGCCCGAGTTGATCCTTTGCTATTCCAACACCATCAGGTGTTCCAACTATATATGAAAAAGGTCCGTCCATATCCTTAACAGACTGTTCAAGGGCTTCTTCAAGTTTATATCCCTCTGAAAGTTTATCTGCTATGTAATGCACTATACATTCTGTGTCGTTGTTGGTTTCGAATATATGGCCTTTACGTTCTAATGGGTCCCTTAATTTCCAATAATTGGTTATTTGACCATTGTGCACCACAGTTATATCTGGTATTATATAACTTTGAAATGGATGTGCATGATATCTATCAACAAGGCTCTCGGTTGAAAACCTAGTGTGGCCTATTCCATGTGTTCCCATCTTAGACTGTGTATCATATCTAGCTGCTATGTCCTTTACTAGACCAACATCTTTTATCATTTCAAATGAATGAGCTCCATTGAGCACAATGACATCATCTATCTTATCTATATCCATTATAAGTGGTTTTAATTCTGAAAAAGATTTTAGTCCAATTTTGCAGCGATATATTATATAATTTTCAACAGAGGGGATTATTTCCTCTTTTTTAATAGGTGTTGCTATATTTACAGTGTTTTTCACGGCTTCAAGAAGACCTGGTTTTTCTTTGACTTCAATGTTTAGAAGGTACTCATTTTCTTCCAATCCTAAACCGCCATATATTGCAAAACCCGCAGAATCTGGCCCTCTATGTTGTAATGCATCCAACATCTTGGTGAGAGCATCACCTACTGGGTGAAGTTTTCTGTCTTTAAATACAACTCCTGCTATTCCACACACTTCAATACCTCCTTAATGAAATACTCATGAATCCTAGTATCATCTGTAAGCTCAGGATGAAATGCTGTGGCAATATGTTTTCCAGATGCCACTGCAACAATTTTACCCTTGAGTTTAGCGAGTACCACGCCATCTTTTAATTCTTCAACATAAGGTGCTCTTATAAAAACTCCGGCATATTTACTACCGAAAATTTCGAGTTCTTCTTCAAATGATGCCTTTTGGCGACCAAAACCATTTCTTTTGACTTTCATATTTATAAGTCCAAGTAATGATTGTTCATAATCTGTTTCTGATGCAAGCAGTACCATTCCGGCGCAAGTTCCCAATATGGGAATGTTTTGATCAATTATGGCCTGGTTCATACCAGTTTTATCCATAAGTTTGCCAATGACTGTACTTTCTCCTCCAGAAATAATAAGTCCATCGCATTTTGAAAGATCTGAAACTGTTTTTACCTTTAAGACTTGTGATTCAATATCCATTTTTTTCAGAGATTTGATAGTGGCTTCGAAATGTTCTGAAACATCACCTTGTAAGTCTAAAATTCCTATGCTTATCATTTGAATTCCATCTCTCTTAAAAACGTTATTTATATCTTTTATTTTACTCTGTCTACTTTGTAAGGTAATCTTATTTGATGGATATATCATATAAATTTACCGGAAAATATTTTCCGAAAACGAACTTAAAATAATGGATGTTGAAATATAAATTTTTAATTGAATATTTTTTATACAATGTTCATAATTTAGAATATGATAATGGTTATAACTGAACACTTATATAAACTTTTTCAAAATTCATTAATTTCAAATATTAACATAAATTAATATACCTTTATTAACAAAGCAAATTCAATTAATTTTTCAATATAAATATTACAAAAAATTAATTTGATATGGAATCTAACTTCATATAAGATAATATAAAATCAATCTTAAAGGAGGCAAACCATGGATAATAAGATAGTTTTATTAATAGTGGTTTTAGTGGCTATAGCAGGTATTGGAGGTTATTTAGTTGGCCTTTATCAAGGTTCTGGAAATTTCTCACTTAACATAACTAATAATACAACTGGAACTGCAAACGACACTGGAACTGCAAAAACTACTAATGTAACACCGGTTAAAAATAATACTAATAAATCAAACAACACACCAGTTAAAAATAATACTACGTTTTTTTAAATATGTATGATTTTGATTTATAATTAAATTCAAAATTATTATATTCTTTTTTTAGGTATTATTAAAAATAAATTCGAAAATTAACTCTTTTTTATTAAAATTTAAAGGATAATGCCTTAATATTGAATTGGCATATTCACATATTTATTTCAGCCACAACTTCATCAGTTGCTTTTTTAACAGATTCAGCTGCTTTTAAAAATGCTTTTCTTTCTCTTTCAGTCATAATTATTGGAATTATCCTTTCTATGCCTTTTATACCTAGTTTAACAGGGACTCCTAAACATACATTCTCAACACCTTCTATTTCACTTTCTAGAAATGCACTGACTGTTAATATCTTCTTTTCATCATTCAAGACAATAGTAACAATGTTTGAGATTGCAAAAGCAGGTCCATATTCTGTTGCTCCCTTCTTTTGAATAACATAGTTACCAGCATTTTTAACCTTTTCAACTGTTCGATCCATGTCAAAATCATCATAACCCTTAAAATATTTGAGTAATATTCCACCTATCGATGTTGAACTCATAATTGGCACCATGTTATCGCCATGTTCCCCCATCACCCTTGTGTGGATCTCGCTAACATGGATATTGAAATGTTGGGAAATTAGATTTTTAAGTCTGAGTGAATCCAAGTGATTTCCAAGTCCAAAAACTTTGTTTTTGTCGAATCCAGATGCTTTTAATGCAACATAGGTCATTATGTCAACAGGATTTGTTACAACCAGTATTATGGAATCTGGTGCAAATTTTGCAATAGCCCGGGAGTATTCTGCAACAATCTTTGCATTGGGTACAGCAACGTCCATCCTAGACATCCCTGCACTTCTTGGCTGTCCTGCACTTAGAACAACAACATCTGAACCTTTAACATCTTCAAAATCATAAGATGCTGTTATTTTAACATTGACATCCTTGGCGGCCAGGGCATCGTACATATCCAATGCTTCACCTTCAACCTTATCAATGCTCTCTTTTCGTGATATAAGCACCAAGTCATTTACAGAATTTTCTTCAGCTAGACTGAATGCAGTTGCTTTTCCAACTCTGCCTGATGCTCCGATTACACTAACTTTCAACAAATACCCCCTTTTACTTCTAATTAATATGTTTTAACAAGATAATTAATAATTCTTGTTTGATTTACTTAACTTATGCTATAAAAAATTTAGATAATTTGCTAACTAAAAATTTATGAATAAAATGGGATTATATAAATATTTAGGGAGAAATTATAGTTTTATTTTTATTTACTCAAGTTTTTTAAGAAATTTCTCTGCTACCCTTTTCACATAACTACTTTCATCATTTAAAGCTTTTTTTAGAGGTTCTATTGCTCTTTTATCCCCAATATTACCAAGAGCCCAAGCAGCCCCTCCTCTAACAAAGCCACTATCATCTTCCATGGTTTCAATAAGAGGTTCTACAGCTTTTTTATTGGCTATTTTACCTAATGCCCAAGCAGCAGCGCCTCTAACCCTCCAATCATCATCTTTTAGTGTAATAATTAGTGGATCTACCGCAGGATCGCCTATGTTCCCAAGAGCAGTTGAAGCTTCTCTTCTAACCCATTTATTTGGATCTCTAAGAGAATTTATTAGAACATTAACGGCCCGATCATCACCAATAATTCCAAGAACACGTATTGAACCTCTTCGAATGTTCTTATCATTATCCTCTGCAGAAACCATTAACTGTTCGACAGCAGGTTCGCCTATTTCCTCTAAAAGTCCCACTGCCTGCATTTGAACAAGTTCATCATCATCTTTAAGTGTCTGAATTAGTCTTTCAATGTTTGTTTCACGTTCCATTTTTTATACCACCATTCACTTTCAATACTTCTACCAAATGAATCTACTTGTACAGTTTTAATTTATGAAAAATTTAAAAAAACACTTTTTGTTACTTTATGACAGAAACTCCTAAAGTTACTGATGTTAAAAAAATGCAAGTTTTTACAGAATTTTGTAATGATAGAAGTTTAGCTCCAACTAGTATTATACTATATGGCGTATCTTTGAATAAATATATTTCTTTCACTGGTAAAACTTTGGAAGAACTACTTGATGAAGCCGAATATGAAGAAGATAAAGGAATCAGAATGAGAAAAAGAAAGATTCAAAGATACCTTAATGGCTTTAAACAATCGCTAGAAGATAATGGTTTAGCAAAAAATACTATAACAAACACGATGACTCAAGTTAAAAGTTTTTATAATGCTAATGGAATAATGTTACCAGTTCAACCTAGACGTAAAAGTCGAAAAGACCGTATAATAGAATCTTATGATGATCTACCTACAATGGATGAAATAGTAACTTTCTTAGATTATTGTTCTCCAGTTTACAAAGCAATAGTAACAACTATGCTATCTTCTGGTATGAGTAGGGCTGAAATTTGTTCTTTAACTTTTCAACACTTATATGACTCTATATCATTAAATAAACAACCTAAAACTCTTCAAGAATTGATAGATAAGATAGGTGAATTGGCACCTATACCAACCTGGAAAATAACTAGAATAAAGACAGGAAAGCCATACTTCACTTTTAGTAGCCCTGAATCATCAGAATGTATATTAAAATATTTAAAATATTATCATAATAAATATCCTGACTTTAATCCGGAACCTACAGATAATCTATTCAGAAATCATAATAAAATTGTAACTCTGGCTGCAATGAGTGAAATGTTCAGAGTTTTAAATATTAAAGCTGGATTTAGAAAAGTAGGAAATAAATATTTAATAAGACCCCATGTTCTTCGGAAAGTTTTTGCTACAACATTAGAAAAAAATAAATTTCCATATTTAGGTACAAGATGGTTATTAGGGTATGATTTAGATAAAACAACTTCTGCGTACTTTAAAGCGGATCCAGATACACTTAAACAAGATTACATAGAAGTTTTAGACCAATTAACAACAAACAAAGTAGAAATTAAACTTATAAATCAATACAGTGAACTTAATGAAAAATTAGATCAAAAAGATGAGAAAATAGCTAATATGGAAAAGCAAATTGCAGAAATGGAGAAGAAAAATAAAGAAAGAGATGAATTTTTAGATGACCTCATGACTAAAAAGAATATGATTAAGAAGGTTCTTGAGGAAGTTGATAAAAATGATTAGATTCTATGAAAGAAATAATTTAGGTATTTCTTGGAACCATAGTGTAATATACCCTATTTTTGGAATTATTAATGGTTTATTGTTTATTTTTACTACTTTGGAAATTATTTGATTTGGTGATATTGGCTCGGGATCTTGATTCGCATTATTATCTCCCTTCAAAATATAAAAAGTATTTCCATTAGATTCTTCTTTTGCAATCACTCTGTGAATTACAGGTTTATTTTCAAACCACCTTGCTTCATAAATTATTATATCCCCCACATCTATAGAGCTGGTATCGTAATTTATTATTACTATGTCTCCTTTGTAAAATATTGGTTCCATACTTCCTGATACAACAACGTTCATATAATGTGCAAATGTTAGTCCAATAACGATAATAGCAATATAAGTTATTATTTCTTTTTGTTTCATTATTTATCACCTCAAAAAAAAAGAAAAAGATTTTATATCATATTTTGTGAATTGTTGTTTGAGAACCATTCTGATCGTCAAAAGTTGTGTGAATTTCGTAGACTTCATAAGGTTCTTTACTATTATTTGGTCTGGTCCAAATGTTTCCTTTATAGTCCCATCCTGAGATATATCGAATTATGTGTTTGTGACCCCAGTATTCTGTGTACATTGGTAAAATGATTCCAGATCCATGGTAATATTCTGCTCCAGTTTTAGCACCGACTTTATAATAGGTATAACCTGCGATGTCCCATTTCCCTACATTGCCCTTAGATGTTACAATATATGGTTGTACCCAAGAATCATACTGGTGTAAATTATGGGTTAATACTTTTACTTGGATTGGCGCGTTAGGATCAATTGTTTGAATAGCATTATCAGTTGTCAAAACAGTTGCATGACTTGCTGATGGTATTAAAACAACAGCAAAAACAACTAGACATATGTAAATCTTCCAAATATTACTTTTTAGCATTTATATCCCTCCTTTTAAGTTCAATACTAAAAAATTAATTTTAGTATTACTAATTATAATATTTGTACTAACTTGATAAAACAATTTTCTAATAGAATTATTAATATTAATAATTAAATAATTAATACTAAATATTGGGGGACCATAGTATTATTACTAGAAACCCACGAGTATGTAACGCAAAGTAATGCAAAGACATAGTGTCTAACGAGTAATTATGCAAAGATATACTATGTAACGCAAAGTAATGCAAAGACATAGTGTCTAACGAGTAATTATGCAAAGA
>NZ_JAIOUQ010000009.1:75516-340628 GCF_019931065.1 Methanobacterium spitsbergense
GATATAGTATGTAACGCAAAGTTATGCAAAGATATAGTATGTAACGCAAAGTTATGCAAAGATATAGTATGTAACGCAAAGTTATATTATGATAACCTTTAGAACTTAATCCAAAGTTAGGTAAATCCATTTCGTCATAGGGCAGTATGACGAAGTAATGATTTGATAATAATAATTGAAAATAGTTATTAGGCAGCATTTTCTTGATTAGGCTCTTATTTTAATTATAAAATACTTTTCTCATAGTTAGTAAAATTGAACAAAATATTGATTTTCACCAATTTAGTTCTATTTTGTAAAAAAAAAAATTAAATAGATCTGATTTGAAAATTTTTATTTCATGAAATATAGTAAGATATAAGATTAAGTTATGCACCGAATCCAGTAATAAAGTATTAAATAATATAATTCAATTATTAATATAATTCTTATTAGTTAAGTAAATACTCCTCGAGGTTAATAATTTAAGTGAGAGTTAAATTTGATGATAATTATGAGACTGTTGAAAAACCATACTTGATTTCAAGTAATGCATATGATTTGAGCCTTGCAGGTATAATTGGCTCATGATAATGGTAGTATATTTGAAAAACTGAGAAATATGCTGAATTTCTTCCAATATGTCATGAAGTAGGTCGTAATATATTGTCAAATTTGTTTATGGAAATAAAGGAGATCAAACATGCACGTCCATAAAGTTCCATTAATGAACAAAAAAGAGTATGATGAATTGATAGCAGAATGTTATGTAAGTAGAATAGGTTTTAAAGGAGAATATCCATATATAGCCCCATTTATATATGCTTTTGATGGTAAATTCATATATTTCTTATCAACTAAGTATGGGAAGAAAATTAAAAGGTTTCAAAAAAACCCTAAAGTTGCTGTTGAGATAGAGAAATACGAAGATAACCTTTCAGAGTACAGATTTGTAACGTTACAAGGTAGTATAAAACAAATAGAAGATTATAATGAGAAATTAAGAGTAAGAAAACTTTTTGTAAATCTTATACATGATAAATCTCTTTCAAAAAATGTTCTCGCAGCTTTAGGACACTCGCCTAATGATGAAGTGGAATCCATAATTAAAGAAGAAAGATCCTTTGTTTGGAAGTTGGTAGATGTTGAAAATATAATCGGAATAAAAACTTCATGATCTGTTTATAAGAATTTTGGTCAATAAAATTTAAGGAAAATTAATTGATAAATTCCAAGATTAGTTATATGGCTCAATTTATTTGTTACAAATATTAATTCCTTAATTTAGAATTAACATATGGCCTATAGAAAATCATAACAGAATACAATATATTAGCATATATCTAAAATGAAGTTAAATTCTAAAAATAAGTGATTACAAATGTACAAAATAACTTTGATTCCAGGAGATGGTGTGGGGCCAGAAGTTATCCAAGCCCTTTTATACATACTTGAAGCAGTTGATCTTAAACTAGATTATACTATGGCTTGTGCTGGAAATGCATGTTTCCAAGATACAGGAAGCACTATTCCTGATGAAACCATATTAAAAGCAAAAAGATCTGATGCAACACTTTTCGGAGCGGTTACAACTGTTCCAGGGCAGAAAAGTGCAATAATTACTTTGAGAAAGGAATTAGATCTATATGCTAATATCCGGCCTGTAAAATCATATCTCGGCACGAACTGTTTGTACAATGACCTTGATCTGGTAATAGTAAGAGAGAACACAGAAGGACTCTACTCAGGCATAGAAGAATACACATCTGATGGCGCAACAGCATTAAGAGTCATTACGAATGATGCATCTGAGAAAATATGCAAATTTGCATTTGAATATGCCGAGAAAAATGATCGAAAAAAAGTAACTGCAATTCACAAGGCCAATGTTTTGAAGAAAACTGATGGAATTTTTAAGGACGCATTTTATAGAATTTCAAACGATTTCCCTAAGATTCATTCAGAAGATAAATACGTTGATGCTGCTGCTATGTTCCTAATAACTAAGCCGGATAATTTTGATGTGATAGTCACAACCAATCTTTTTGGTGACATTCTCTCTGATGAAGGCGCCGGATTAGTAGGTGGCTTGGGAATGGTTCCATCTGCAAATATTGGGGATAATAATGCATTATTTGAACCTGTTCATGGTTCTGCACCGGATATAACAGGTCTTAGAATTTCAAATCCATCCGCCATGATATTATCAGCTGTGATGATGATGGATCACCTTGGAGAAACTTCAGAAGCTCGAAAACTCGAGAATGCTCTTTTGGATGTGTTAAATGAAAGAAAATTTTTAACACCAGATCTGGGAGGATCGTCAAAAACCATGGAAATGGCAGAAGAAATAAGATCTAAACTTATATGAATGTGATAGCATAATTTTTAGATATTGAATCAGCATTTTTTCCAATAGATATGATGTTCAAGGACTTCCTATAGTAACTTTTATATGGATTTCCTTTCATAAACTACTCCATAGGATAGGTTGATATTGACAGCTCAGGCTGTTTTTAGGTCAATTTTTGAACAAAAGTTTGGTTAATTTAATTCTAATCAAACTTCTATAACCTCAAATTGCCTATAACGCTGTTTTGAAAATTTTTATGATATTTTTGGAGGTATATTATATGAAAACTACTATTAGTGTAATTAAAGCGGATGTCGGCAGTATAGCTGGACATGCAAAGACTCACGTAGCTTTGCTTAATAAATGTGATGAAATACTTGCAAAGGCAAAGGAAGAAGAACTTCTGGTGGATTATCATATCACCAACTGTGGTGATGACATTGACCTGATAATGACCCACAGAAATGGAACGGAAAATGAAGAAGTTCATGGATTAGCATGGAATGCATTTATAGAAGCCACAAAAGTTGCAAAAAGCCTTAAACTTTACGGTGCAGGCCAAGATCTACTTTCAGACACCTTTTCTGGCAATATTAAAGGAATGGGTCCTGGGTGTGCCGAGATGGAATTCAAAGAAAGACCATCTGATCCAGTAATTGTTTTCTGTTGCGACAAAACAGAACCAGGCGCATTTAACATGCCCATATTTAAAATGTTTGCAGATCCATTTAACACAGCTGGACTTGTTATAGATCCTTCTCTCCACGGAGGATATGATTTTGAGATATTTGATGTTATTGAGCATAAAAAAGTTACAATGTCTTGTCCCGATGAAATGTATGATGCACTTGCATTACTCGGCTCAACTGGAAGATATGTAATAAAACATGTCACTAGAAGGAGCGATAACGAAATAGCAGCTTCAATAAGTACAGAAAGATTAAATCTTATGGCTGGCCAATATATTGGTAAAGATGACCCAGTTGCTATAGTAAGATCACAATCAGGATTCCCAGCAGCCGGTGAAGTAGTTGAGCCATTTGCATTCCCCCACCTTGTAAGTGGATGGATGAGAGGTTCACATAATGGCCCATTAATGCCTGTAGCTCAGAGAAATGCTACACCTGTAAGATTTGACGGACCTCCACGGGTAATTGCACTTGGATTCCAGATTAACAACTCAGAATTAGTAGGACCATTAGATATGTTTGACGACCCAGCATTTGACAGATCAAGAGCACTTGCATCAGAGGTAGCAGAATACATGAGAAGACATGGGCCATTCGAACCCCACAGATTACCAGCAGATGAAATGGAATATACAAGTCTTCCTGGCGTTTTAAAAATGTTAGAAGGTAGAATGAAAGATATGGATTAGGTTCAAACCTATCCATTATATTTAATTTTTTTATCATAACATTTATTATTTTTAAAAACCATTATTTCAACAGTTTTTTGAATATCTCGCGGGGTATATCCAGAATATTTTCTACCTTATCCATTACAACCCCATCACTTGTTGCAACTATGCCATCATGGTGTTTTACTAGTTTTACAAGTTCATAATCTACATTTTTATTTGTTACCGCATTTCCTTGGATTTTATTCTTTTTTAACAGTGAATTTGTTAGTTTAGCAAGTTCACCACTCTTACTCACAGGGCTGTCATACAAAAAATAAACACATTTGGGACGATATAGTTTTAATAAATTAATAATGTTGATCAAAGCAATTTCAGTGTGTGAATTGATTTTATATCTGCCAAAAATAGCATTTGTGTCCCTTAAAACTCCATCATCACAAATTATAATCGAACTATATTCATGATTGCAGATACTTTCAACTGTTATTAGAACATTATAACCATCTATAAAAATAGCTTTATTATTTATGCTGCTAATATTAACTATTTTAATTATTCGATTAAAGGATGTTAAAGTTGAAAAAACCTTCCTAGCCAGATAATTTCGTGCATTTTTGTCTAAAAGATATTTATTTGCAACGAAATTCAATGCAACTTTTTTCCTATAACCCCTATTTAAAAGGAACTTTAAATCGTATGATGCATCTTTCAAACTTTTTTCAATGTCTTTAGATGGCATTTTATTTCTAAATTTAGTTTTTAACTGTAAATTATAATATTTTTTTAACCTTTTCTCTTGGCCACTATGATAGGTACTCTGTCAGAGGCATTTTCTGCACGGTCAGCTATGTTTCCAAGCCTTAAAACAGTACTTTTAAGTTCAATATGTGTAAGTATATTTATTTCACCATTTTTATACTCTATATACAGTTTTTTTAGTATTTTTCTTTCTATTTTATCAACGGCATCTTCCAATTTTTCAACTTCGTGTGCCTTTGTGAGTGCTTCGCCAAGATCTTCATCTAATAGTTCGATGCATTTTTTAAGGGCGGATACTGTGTCATATACTGAATCTATAAGATCTGAAAAATCATTTTTATAATCATCCGGGAAATTGATTTGGCTCAAACATATTCCATATGCTGTTTCCCGGGTCATATCTGCGACACTGTCAACTTGTTCTGCGAGAACTATTCTATCTTCTCTATCAAATGGTAAAAATGCCCCTTTGAAAAATTCTATTTCCATTTTTCTACGTACATCATCTGCATCATGTTCCAACTTTGAAATTTCTTCAACTTTCTCGTTTACAGAATCAAAGTCATTAGCATAAAAATATGTCATTAACATTTTTAGCTGGTTTAAACATTCATATACCATTTCTACATGGTCTTTTGAGTATTGCTCAACTTTAGACTCCCTTTTGAATAGATTTCTCATTTTATCCCCGGTTTTAGGATCATGAATTATAACTATTATTAATTTATATAAGTTTGTTTAAAAGGCGTATTGCATCTAGAAGTCCATGTGCATAGGTTATACATCCAAATGATGTTAGATAATCCTTTTTTTCAAGGTAGTAGTCTGTGTCTTTCCTGTAATTTATGGCCATTTCCACAACTTTTCTCTCGTCTTCATCAATTTTTATTGATTCTATTTCTTTTATATTTTTTGTAAATAATACAATATCTTTTTCAATTCTTTCAATCGCATCCATAATATCATCCTCTTCAGTTAAATCTAAATTCTGCACACTCTATTATTTAGATATTATCTCAATAAAAAAATTGAATAGAATTAGATTTTTTTTTATTTTCCTAGTTAAAAATTATTAGAAAATTGATTGACAAAACACCTTTTTATAAATAATTTTTTTTATCATAATGTATTATAATTCAAGCAAAAAAAATTAAAAAGGAGATATCTTTTTGTAAAGATTCTAAAGACCTTTAAGTTCTTTCCATGAGTGATATACTCTTTGGAATACTGTTACATATCCTAAGATCATTATAAGAATTATGGCTATTCCTAAAGGATTCATGTTTAAGAGTTGTACACTGGTGAAATAACTTAGAAATGCTCCTATCATTATTATTACCAGACGTTCTGCACGTTCTGCAATTCCAACATTACATTCTATACCCTCAGATTCGGCTCTGGCTCTGACATAACTTACTGTTAGAGATGCATGCAATGCAAGTATACCGAAGATCCAATTTACATATCCACCATATATTATTCCAATTATTATAAATGCATCTCCAAACCGGTCTGCAGTTGAATCAAGCACTCCACCAAACTTTGTTGTTTGATAATTGTTTCTTGCTACAGCACCATCTAACATATCTACAAATCCACTTAAAGCTATAAAAAGACCTCCCAAAAGCAGATTGCCAGTTGCGAACATGTATGCAGATAAAAAACTTACTAATAGGCCAATTATTGTTAGGATGTTAGGATTCACACGGATTCTTTTGGCTATGGGATCCAAAAACATTTTAACTTGTGGTCGGAGACGGTTCAGCATAAAACTAAATATGGACCTTCAATGGATATATACTTTGGATAGGAAATGGAAAAATTACGGTGAGTTATTAATGAAGATCATAAAAATAAATGAAGATATTCCAGAATCCGATAAAATAGAAATTGCCAGAAATGTAATGAAGCAAGGTTCTATAATAGTTTATCCTACAGATACAGTTTATGGAATTGGGGCTAACATATTAGATGAGAAAGCAATTTTAAAGGTTTTTTCAATTAAAAAAAGGCCTAAAAATAAACCATTATCAATATGTGTTTCAAGAATTCAGGACATAAAAAAGATTGCATATATGGATTTAAAAACCGAAGAGGTTGTAGCTAAAATCCTACCGGGGCCATTCACATTAATTTTAAAGAAAAAGAATAATGTATCACCTTTTTTGTCAGCAGGTAGTAACAAAATAGGAATTCGAATTCCTGATAACAAAGTTTGTAGAGAGCTCTCAAAGGATTTCCCAATTACAAGTACTAGTGCTAATATATCAGGTCATGATATTCCAGAATCAACTGAAGAAGTATTAAAACAGTTAGGATCTTCGGTTGATATGATATTGGATGCAGGTATATGTAAACATGGGATACCATCAACTGTAATTGATATGACCGTATATCCTCCTGAAATAATTCGTAAAGGAGCAGGATACGAAGTATTTATCGAATCAATGATTTAGAAAATTTCTTATATTTTCCTATTTAATTATCTAAAAGTTGCCCTAATATTTCAATGAATTTAAAAAATTGTAATCTAATTTACTGTTCAATATTCGATATATTTAAAATACTTGATTATTTAGTTAATATTTGAAGGGATATTTTGAAATCCTTTTATATTTTTAATGGAATATTTTAAAATTTATTGTGATATATTAATGGGAATATTTCTGTATTTTGTCAAACTTGCTTTATTTCATATATTTTAATGTAGATCATTGAAGTTATAATCGGTACTACTAATATTTTCAATGGGTACTTTGTTTTATGATGTTGCAAACTTATTTCTATCATTAATTCCAAATCAAAATTAAGAAATTTTAATTGATCGCTATTTAAGAAAATGAGTACAATTATATTATTCACGATTTATTGAATGAAATTATAGAGATATCTAGATTATGGGAGTTTTTATGAAGGTTTTATCGGATTTGAATGAGAATGGGAAGATACCTACAGGATCCCCTATTGATGTTATTATGGGTGGGGGAATAGAAAAAGGTTGTTTAACCCAGTTTTACGGGCCTCCAGGTTCTGGGAAGACCAATATAGTTTTACAGCTACTTGTTTGCTGTGCTAAAAATGGTGATAAGGCCATATTTATAGATACCGAGGGCGGATTATCTATAGAGCGAGTTAAACAAATATCAAACAACCAATTTGATGGATTTGCAAATAATATATTAATATTCGAACCAACAAGCTTTAATGAACAAATCGAAGTATTGAAGAAGGTAGAAGATCTTCTGGATTCTAAGCGAGAAAAGGTGGAATTAATTATATTGGATTCTGCAGTTGCACTCTACCGTCTTAAAGAGGGTGATTCAACTCAAACTAACCGTGAACTTGGTCAACAAATGGCTTTACTATCAAGAATCGCTAGAAAACATAATATTGCAGTGGTTATAACTAATCATATATATTCTGTGTTTGATGGGGATGGAGTTATTGAGCCAGTTGGAGGAACTATTCTTAAATATTGGAGCAAGATAGTAGTTGAACTTGTACGTGCCAATGGCCTTGGTGAAAGGTCTGCAATATTAAAAAGGCATCGAAGCAGGCCTGAAGGTCTCAGGGCTCGTTTCAGAATTGTTGATCATGGAATTGAATAAGAGAATAAATTTAAGAAAATAATTTTAAATGGTATTTGTACCATAAAGTGTCAATAAACTTATAGAATAAATTGGAAAAATACCTGGAAAAAACAGAAGTTAAATAAATTGAAAAACACAAGTGTGATGTTTAAGATTATTAAAGTCAATTTTGAAAAATATAAAATGTTTTGAGATACAAAAAATTATAAATAAATTAAAATGGTTAAAAAATATATTGACTTGTAACTAAATATATTACAAAAAAATTACACTATTTAATATTATTTTTGGATGTGTTAGGAATGGCTTATTTGATTTGTAAGAAATGTAAAAGCTATTATGAGCTTAAACCTAAAGAAAAACCAGAAGATTTTAGTTCTGAATGTGAATGTGGAGCTAAATTAAAATTTACTAAAAACTTTAATGTTAATAAAAAAGATTGGGAAGAATTTTTAATAGAAGGAGTTTGTCCAGTTTGTGGAAGGGAAAATCCTGAAGGTTCAAATTATTGTGCATGGTGTGGAAAAAAGATTAAAGCTCAAATTAATGAATATTAAGATAATTAAAGGATAATAATGAATTTTTGAAGCAGGGATAATTAAAAGCCCTCAGATTTGTATTGTTTCCATGTGTTAAATGGGATTTTAATTGTATTTATTTAATATAATTTATTTAAACTAATCAACTGTTTTTTTATATTTTTATATAAAAAATGTCTATTTCTAAAAATATATAACTGTTTAAGAGTTCAAAATATTATCTTCAAATTTAGAAATTTAATCTACATTTGAATTATGAACTTAAATTTGTAAGTTAGAATATTTTATATTGGAGAAATACCAAAGTAGAACTAGGATTGAGGGGGTAATATGAATATGTTAATTTACAAGGATAAATATGAAATTGTTCATACAATTCCTCTTAATATCATTTACAAGGAATGATAATTTAAATCGTTTCAAAATAAAATAAATAGAAAATTGTGAAATAAAAAAAGATTAATATTTATAAAAAATGGAATTTGGATATGAAATAGAATTATTAAAGGTGGACAACCTAAAAATTCTGAATATCTATTTTTAATAATTTCCATTTAAAAGTGTAGTGAGACATATGATTTCACCAAAAAAATACGCAAAACCTGCAAAGACAATACCAAAAGGCTATAAAACAGCCAATGAGTTCTTTAATTTTGTATTTAACGATGAGGACATGATCTGGATGGGTCAAAATACTAACCATCTCCATGATGAGAACCAGATAATGGACTCAATGATGCATAGCATCAAAAAACGTGACTACAATAAATATCCGCCACCAGAGGGATTTCCAGAACTTAAAGAGCTTATACTAAAAGATTTAGGACTTCAAAATGAGTTTGATATTCTTGTGACTGCGGGTGGTACAGAATCGCTCTATTTATGTACCAACGATATTCTGGCACCTGAAGATAATACCATAACATGTGATCCCGGTTATCTAATAATAGATAACTTCGCAAGCAGGTTTGGTGACCATGTGAAATCTGTACCAATCTACAATGAAGAGTGTGGTTATAAACTTACACCTGAACTTGTAAGGGAGAATATGGATGATAATACCAAGTTGATATCCCTAGTTGATCCTCTAAACCCACTTGGATCATCTTATACTAAGGAAGAGTTAAAGGAGTTCGCAGATATTGCATTAGACAATGATATTTACCTACTTAATGACATCACCTATCGTGATTTTGCAGAGGATCATCATCTTATGGCCAAGATCGCTCCAGAACATACTGTAACAGTTTATAGTTTTTCAAAGATTTATGGTATGGCTGGTATGCGTATTGGTGGTGTAATAGGCGTACCGGAAGTTATAAAATCCATAAAAAGTATTGTTATAAACGATCTCGGAACTAATGTAGTTTCCCAGAGAGGTGCCATAGCTGCGGTAAAATCCAAGAAAGAATGGCTTGGTCACATAAAAAATACAACAAGATCAAACCAGGAAATTATCAAAAAGGCAGTTGATCAAGTGGAAGGAGCATTCATACCAGTATATCCTTCTAACGGTAACATGTTGGCAATTGATATTTACAATACAAATGTAACTCCTCTGGCTATTTCAAAATATCTGTTAGACAGGAAGGTTTTTACACGAGAAGGATCCTATACAAGTAAAGTTTTTGGGCATAGATATTTGCGTGTAAGCTTTTCCATACCTCCAGAAGATGTTAAATATTTTGCTAAGATATTTGTTGAAGGTATGAACATACTCAAGAGTTCTAAATAATTTAATCTTTAGAATTCTTAACTTTTTTTAATGAATTATAAAAACTTAATTCAATCTTTATAAAAATAAATTTAAATTAATCCTTTGAATATTTATAATATTGACTTTCTAATAACTTCCTATTGATTTCATTTCCATGCCCTGGTAGAAATAAAGAACAATGGGTATTAAGAAGTTTTTTCCAGCTTTTAATCAAAATTTTAGGATCATCTGAAATGGTGGATAAACAGAATTTCCAAACACACCAAACAATGTATCTCCTACAAGTGCTATTGAATCGTCGATAATAACGCTTATTGATCCATTTGAATGACCAGGAGTATGTATAATATCTACACTGAACCCTAAATTGTTTAAACTGTAATTCTCATCGATCAGGATATCAGGATCTACAGGTTCATAACTATAATGTGATTCCATTTTTTTTCCAATCACATCAATTAAAAATCTTGTGACTCCATTATTGCATTTAGGTAAGGGTGCATAACCCATTTTCAGATACTCTGCTTCTATTCCATGTAAAATTATATTGGAATCATATTTTTCCTTTATTTTAGATGCATTTTCAGCATGATCAAAATGTGTATGGGTTAAAATTAGGTTTGATAAATTATTTTTTCCTAAAAGCTTATCAATCTGCAGGGTCAGTGTTTCCCATGAGTTTTTACGACATGTATCTACTAAGATAGAAGTACTTTGATTACTAATTAAAAAAGAATTACTTCTACCATTTAAAACTTGGTAAATAGTGCAATGATTTGATTTCCACAGTTTCATAATATTTTTATATGGGTTTTTTATTTATTTTTTTAAAAGAATAATTTAAATCACTTTATCTTTAAGTATTGACACAACTAGGAAAATAGCTAAAATTGCGCTTATTACAAAACCCAAAACACCTAAATATGGAAATTTAAGTAAAAATATCCCATTATCCGTAGTCATAATCATGGAAGAGCCGATAAGGAGAGCTGAAAGTATTATGGCGATAGATAATTTATTTACTATACGTTCAAGACCTTCATGTTCAACTTTAATCCTTATTTCTCCTTCTTCAAGTTTATACAGCGTTTTTGTAATGGTTAATGGTATATTCTTTAATACATGTTCTGTTTCAATAATATTTTTCTTTATATAATCTATGAAGTTTAGAGGTGTGAGTTTTTTTCTTATGACCTTCATCATTATAGGTTTGCATACTTCCACAGCATTGAAATTAGGGTCTAACTTTTCTCCTGTTTCTTCTACCATTCCAATACCCCTTGCTAGTAGTACAAATTCTCTGGGCATTGAAACATGATATTTTCGCATTAGATTTATTAGATCGTTCATCCCCCCATGAACTTCATTTAATTCAGTTCCGTAGTATTTATACATCATATCTGTAAGATCGTACTTCAATGATCTTGTATCGACCTTATCATTTATCATACCCATATAGGTGAGTTGATTTATCATACCACTAACATTATTATCAATAAAGTATATTATCAATTCCGCTAGATTTTGTTTGAATTCATCATCTAAAATCCCCATCATCCCAAAATCAATATAACAAATAACATTATCATTTAAAATGTATATATTAGATGGATGAGGGTCTGCATGAAAAAATCCATACATTATGACCTGTTTAAAATATGATACTGCACCACGTTCAGCTATCAATTTCAAATCAAAACCTTTAGCTTCCGTAACATCAGAAACCTTTTTTCCCCCAATTAACTCCATTGTTATAATCTTTAACGAAGAATAATCAGAGTATATTTTGGGTACATGTACAGTTTCATCATCCTTGAAGTTGTAGCTGAATCTTTTTAAATTCATTGCCTCATTTTCATAATCAATTTCCTTTAAAATAGAACGTTTAAATTCTTCAACAATACCCGGAACATTGTATATTTTAAACTGCGGAATGTAAGTATCAATCCTCTTTGCTAAAAACTCCATTATAGAAATATCACTTTTAATGACATGTTCAACACCTGGTTTTTGAATTTTAACCGCAACATCCTCACCAGTTTTAAGAACAGCACGATGAACCTGCCCAATAGAAGCAGATCCTAGAGGTTCCGCATCAAAACTACTAAAAATACTCTCAATGGGGTGTTTCAGCTCTTTTTTAATTGAAGCTTTCACAACATCAAATTCAATTGGAGGGTTATCATCCTGTAATTTGGCAAATTCATTTGCAAATTTCCTCCCAACAAGATCAGGGCGAGTGCTTAGAGTCTGTCCCAGCTTAATAAAGGTTGGACCTAATTCTTGTAAAACAAATCTCAAACGTTCTGGAGCAGATTCATCTAGCTCTTCCAAGGATTCATAATCATAAGATGGAGTTATGAAAGGAATTTTATGTTTTAATTTAATTTTTTCAATCAAGTAACCAAATTCATATTTAGAAAGAACTTTGATAATTTCTTTTAGTCTTTTAAGGTTATTTTCATCTTTGCTTGCCATGGAATCACCAGAAAAATCAATGGAATAAGTATTATAAAAAAGACTATAATTGGGATATTATTTAGTTTTATTTATTTGCATACCGAAAAAAAAGTTTAATTTTATAAAAAAAATTTCGAATGTTTAAAGATGTTTAAAAGGAAATATTGTTTAAAAAGTAGAAGAATATTTAACTATCCAAATAGTAATATTCTCCTTTTTCCTTTTGTTTCCTGTCCAGATAGCTTCCAAATTTATTTACACGTGGTCTTTTAGTTTCTTTGTCTCTTCTAAACGTGATTCCTACAGAAGACAAGAAAGTGTTCATAGCAGATCTGAGATTCATCGGGCTCGAAGCATGGCCTTTAACACCAGGTTCACCATCAAAAACCATGGCACGATCAGAAATATAATCTATGAATACTATATCATGATCTATTATAATTGCAGCTGCATTACGGCTTTCAACAACTCTTTTAATTGCTTTTGCAGCTTTTAATCTCTGCTCAACATCTAGAAACGCAGTTGGTTCGTCAAAAAGATATATTTCAGATTCCCTTGAAAGCGTTACAGCTACAGAAAGCCTTTGAAGTTCTCCTCCACTCAACTCGTTTACTTCCTTATCCATTAATGCCTCTAATGAAAATGGTTTTAATATTTCAGTTTTGAACATGTTTGTTCCATAGGTTGGAGCAGTGGTTATTAGAAGTTCCTGTACAGTTCCATCAAAATCTGATACAAGGTACTGGGGTTTATAGGCTATGGTTACTTTTTTATTGATCTTTCCCTCATTGGGTTTTGTAACTCCTGCAAGCATTTTTGCATAGGTTGTTTTACCAATACCATTGGGTCCAAAGGCAGTGATAATTTCATCATGCTGTACTTCACCTTCATCTACATCTAATGAAAATCCATCGTAAGATTTTTTAATTGATGAGTAATCTGCAAGAACTTCTGCTTCAATTTCCAATGCCGGCGGTTTCACATCAAAAATAATTGGCTGTTTACGGAATCTAACATTTTCTTCCCTAAGAAAACCATTAATATAAGTATTGATACCCACACGAACTCCTCTCATATGCGATACCACACCATAAGCTCCAGGCTGACCATATAAGATATGGACATAATCAGATATTGCATCTAAAGTAGCAAGATCATGTTCAATAACCATAACAGATTTACCTGATTCTGCAAGATTTCGAACTACCTTAACAGCATTTAAACGCTGTCTAACGTCAAGCCATGATGTAGGTTCATCAAAGTAATAAAAATCAGCTTCTCTAAGGGCTGCTGCAGCAATTGCAACTCTTTGGAGTTCTCCTCCACTCAACTTAGAAACATCCCTTTTTAAAATACTTCCAAGTTCAAGTAAATCAATTACTTCCTCCATTGCACCTCTTTCATCTACACCTTCCATTAGTTTTTGAACATTTCCTTTAACAAATTTTGGAAGGAGATCAACCATCTGTGGTTTATGAACAACTTTCAAATCTCCTTTTGAAAGTTTAGTGAAATAAGATTGGAGTTGAGAACCTTTAAAATAATTAATAATATCTTCCCAGGCTACATCTTCATCGTAATTCCCCAGATTGGGTTTTAATTCTCCTGAAAGTATTCTAATGATAGTTGACTTCCCTATACCATTGGGTCCAAGTATTCCAACAACAGATCCTTCCTTTATGTTAGGTAATCCAAAAAGTTCGAATAAATTCTGACCATATCTGTGTATTGGGTCGTCAAGTGCTTCTGGAAGATTTATAATACTCACTGCATTGAAAGGGCATCTGTTGGTACATATACCACATCCAGAACAGAGTTCTTCGGATAATATTGGTTTTTTAGTTTTTGAATCAATTATGATGGTGTCTTCTTCCATTCTAACACCAGGACAGTATTCAATGCAAACATAGTTGCATTTTTTGGGCTGGCATCGATCATGGTCTAGTATGGATATTCTTGTCAAGTTAATCACCAAAAAAATGAGTTTTCTATAATTTAATAAGATTATTAATGTTATGGGGTGCTTCTAGTATAAAATTTTTGTACTTTTTAATTTGTCAAATTTAATTTAACACAATTCAAAATTTAATCAAATAAAGAATTACAAAAAAAATTACAAAATAAAAAAAAAGAAAAGAATTAAGCTGCTTTAACAGCTAATTCTATGTCTGATGCTTTAACTGTTTTCCTTCCTGCGTGTTTTGCAAGTTTAACAGCTTCTACAGCTATTTTTTCACCTGCTTCTTCAAGCACTTTGGCTAACTCGTCTCTTGCATCGTCGCTTATTCTCTGGGCACCAGCATTTTTTATGATTCTTCCTACTGGAGCAACTGGTAATTCAGTCATTTATACCACCTCATTCAATTATTGAGACTCCATAGTATTTAAATTTGTTGTTTATATGTTTAATGATAACCCATATAGCTATTCTGTCTTCATCAAAAACTGTTATAACTTATATGTCACCAATGAGTTTTTGATCATGCATCACATAATTAAAACTTTGCTTCAGGTGATGATAAGATCATTGATAATCCAAACCATTGATGGAATAAAAATTATGGATTATTATAAAGTACAACCAAAAACATAACTTTAGATATAAAAAATAAATAAATAAACATGAGAAATAAATTTAAAATGGATTTTAATGGGTTTTAGTTGTATTTTAACAATCTTACGAAACTCATTTATAAATAATTTAAACAAATATTTTGGGGTGTAAATACATGACTATCCAAATAACCAGTGAAATATTTAAAAATGGAGAACCTATACCCGACAGATATGCATGTAATGGTGTGAATGTTTCACCTTCTTTAGAGTGGGATAGTGTTTCTGGAACAGTGAAATATGCAATTATCTGTGAGGATCCAGATGCACCATCAGGTACATGGACACATTGGGTGATATTTAATATACCCTCTGACACAACTGGACTTTCTGAATGGGTAATGGAACGTGAAGAGCTCGAAAATGGTGCAAAACAGGGGCTTAACGATTTTGGAACTGTAGGTTACAGAGGTCCTTGTCCTCCTGATGGAACCCACAGATACTACTTTACAGTTTATGCCCTAGATACTGAAATTGAAATTCCCGCAAAGATCACAAAGCAAGATCTATTAAAGGCAATGAAAGACCATATAATAGATGAAGGCTCTTTAATGGGTCGCTATACTAGATAAATGAACATAAAATCAAAACTTTCAATATTAACTTTGGAGAAACATATCCTTTCATTTTTTAGGAGAATATTATGAAACTAGAAGTTGAATATATGGTAGAAACACTGAGCAGTGTTTTAAAGCCATTGATTGCAAATGGATCATTTGAATTATCTGACATTGACTTCACCGAAAATCTTGGATTTTTCATTGAAAAAATAACCTATGATGATATATCAAGAAATCTAATTATAACAGCACCTGACAGACCAGAAAAGTCTAGTATAATAGGAAAGGGCGGATGGGTTGTTGGAAAACTTAGAGAAGAGCTTGGTGTGAACAATATTCATGTAGATGCCTATTCTGACATGATTATAAGGGTTTATAGAATGGAACTGGCAATGAAAAAATTGGAGAAAATAGTAACCTCCATTGAAAATCAAAATAGTCAACCACTGAAAAATCTGCAAGATATGATCATGCTTAGAATGAACAACTTAGATAGTTTTGATTTTTTAAAAGAATTCGATATGGAATTATCCAATTTTAAATCAGAAGAGGCAAATAACATACCTGTCAATGAGAAACATAAAGCTGTAGTAGCTCTTTCAGGTGGTGTTGATAGTAGTTTTTCACTTATTATTGCCAAGTTAATGGGATTTAATCCATTGGCTGTTACTGTCAATCCTGGAAATATTATACTTCCTTCCTATTTTAGAAATAATGTAGAAAGTCTTTGCAATAGCCTTAATGTTCCACATGAATATATTGATGTTAAAATGGAATCTGTTGTGGATCAAGCACTAAAAGGTAAGTTACATCCTTGTGGTAGATGTTCAAAAATAATAGAAACTGCACTATTAGAATATTCAAAAAAAATAGAAATTCCCTTCCTCATATTCGGAGATTTCCTTGCAACAGGATCCCAATCCATTGTTTCTGTAGATGGTTTATGGAGGATCAACTTACCTGCCATGCTTTCAGCGACAAAGGGTGAAACAAAATCCTTGTCAACATACTTCAATATAAAAAGCAGGGGCGGATATGGATGTCCTCTCATAAATGAGGTTCATAAAGCACATCCACACATGCGTAGATTTTCCATTCAGAGGATTCTTAGGGAAACAAGGGCTGGCGTTTTAGAGCCAGGTCAAGCTTTGGATTTGATAATAAAGACTTTATAATTCAATTTTTGAATTAATCCATTCCTCTGTTTATCAATTCCAGTATTCCATATATAATGAGCAAAACTCCAAGAAGATAAGCTACAATCGGAGGATCTAAGATAAATATTATACCCACGATTATTGCAATTATGCCCATTACTTCTCGTTTTGTATTGGATTTCATACTCTATATTATGTACCCGCAACTATATAATTTTAATGAAGAATAGCAAATAACAGTATTTTAGCATTTGATTTTGAATGATAAATGTCCAAAAAGATTATGCACAATAGTATAAAAATAATAGTAGCTTTTTAAATCATTATTCCACCAAAATAACTACGAGAATTACACTATAAAAATATTTAAATGTTTAAAAAAAAATTTTATAAATTAATTACTACGGGAAGCTTTAACAAATTCTTTTAGACTTAAAATTGATTCAGTAACTGCCTTTGGAGAGGGACCTCCTTTGACATCTCTGGCTTTAATGATTTCATAGGGATTTAAGGCATTTTCGACCAGTTCTTCACTTATGTTAAGTGGAGTTCCATTTATATCCCTAGCAATTTTATCTAAAAATTTTGAATCAATATCTTCTGGACGAATTCCATTACTAATTGCTTCGCTAACTGTTCTTCCAACAATTTGATGTGCAATTCTAAATGGAAGGTTATTTTCACGTACCATAAGATCTGCTAATTCAGTTGCAGTTGAGAAGTTAGCCATTGCAAGTTCAATTCCTCTTTCAGCATTAAAACTAACTGAGGATAACATATCGTTCATGATATTCAACATTGAATGGGCCGTATCAATAGCATTCCATAGATGAGGAGTAACTTCCTGAAGGTCTCTGTTGTAGCTGTGAGGCAATGCCTTGAGTATAGATAATATGGTCATAAGTTCCCCATATAAAACAGCTGTTTTTGAACGTGATATTTCAGCAACATCTGGATTCTTTTTTTGAGGCATTATTGACGATGTTGAAGAATATTTATCTGATATCTCAATTAAACGGAATTCATATGTACTCCAAATAATCATTTCTTCACTTATTTTACTGAGGTTAGAAGAGAGCATTGCAAGAGCAAAAACTGTTTCAGCCATAAAATCCCTTGAACTAACAGCATCCATGGAATTTTCCATAACCCTGCTGAAACCCAAAAGTTGGGCGGTTCTATCACGATCTATGGGAAAACCTGTTCCTGTCATGGCCGCAGCACCAAGTGGACACATATCCACACGTTTTTTTGCGTCAGCAATCCTTTCAAAGTCACGCCTTATCTCATTTGCATAGGCTAATAAATGATGTGCAAATGTGGTTGGTTGAGCATGTTGAAGATGGGTGTAGCCCACCATAATTGTTTCGGTATGTTGGGAAGCCATTTCAATGATATTCTCTATAAAATTGAGGATATCATCTTCTATTTCTTCTATTTCTTCCTTTAAAATAAGTCTGAGATCTGTTGCTACCTGATCGTTTCTTGATTTACCTGTGTGCATGAAACCCGCAACTTCACCAATCCTTTCTGTAACATAATTTTCAAGTGCCATGTGTATATCTTCAACAGAAAGATCCAATTTTAAAACACTTATTCCCTCAGATTCAAGTTCATTAAGGGTTTTTATAATTTTATCAGCATCTGCAGCTTCTATTATTCTTTGCTCTTTGAGCATAGTTGTATGAGCAATATTGCACTTTATATCGGCATTAAAGATCCTCCTATCAAATTCGATGGAGGATGTGAATGATGCTGCATCTGCAGTCATCTTACCTTTAAGCCTTCCAGATCTCAGATTCAAAAAAAAATCACCTATTTTTAATATTTTTCCTAAAATTAATTGGATTATTTCTTAGATTCTTTACCCTTGAACTGTGTGTAACCGCATTTTCCGCATGCAAAACGGTCGCCATGGTCTGCCATGAATACTCCATGTGAACATCTAACACATTCTGGATTTTTTCTTATAATTTTGTTATCTTTAATTTCGTAGAGTTCGAATTTTTTCATTGTAACTCCTCCTTATTCAGCTTCTTCTTTTTCTTCTTTAGTTGCTTCTTTGTTTTTCATCACTACATGATCCATTTCGATTTTATTTAGGTTTTCTTCTGAATCGTAGAGTTTTGCATATCCATTTGCTTTACCTTCACCATAGGATGGTTTAAGATTGTGGACCACCAGAAGATTTTTATCAACATTTAAAGTTGCAACTAATCTATTTTTTACATCCAAGACCTTTGGGGTTGCTTCTCCTTGATATGTGCAGTCAAAGTGTATTTCAGTTCTGTTTAAAAGTGGATTTTCTATTTTTTCAATTACATTGATTTCCATATTTATGCCTCCTCTAGCTTTTTGATAAGGTCTTCTGCCTTTTCTTTCATTTTATCAACTTCACAAAGTACAACGCCTTCTCCTGGCTGGCCATAAAATATTAATGAGCCAGATGGGGCCATAACAATACATGGAATTGCAGAGAGATCTTCCTCTCCTTCAACAACTATGAGTACGTTGTATCCAGCCTTTTCAACTAGCCTGAAACCTTCCTTAATTGTTCTCCATAGTTGATCAGTTATGGTACCCGACGGGTTTTTTGTTTTTAATGTAACATTATCGTAACATATCTCATGATCAGAAGGTTCTCTTTCTATCATATTATCCACAATGCCTATATCGGGTATTATACCTTCATCAAGCATTTTTCGTGTTGTTACATCACCTATGGATATTACCAGACTTTTATCTCCTTTTGAGAGTAATGAACCCTTTGCATGTGATATTGATGGATATAGAGTACCTATAGGTTTTTTAAACTCTGATCTCATCTCTTTTTTTAGTACTAACACTATCTTACCCTCAGAGCATATTCTCCAGGAAGGGTTATGTTGAGTTCCTTAGCAATATCTGATTTATCAGGATCAACAACTATTAAAAAGCCGCTCCAGTTCCGTGAAGAGGCTATGTTACATATTACACATCTATCCTCTTCCATAAGTCTGTGGCACCTTGTGCATGCTTTTAGAACCATCTATTTTTTCCCCTTTGTAGGTTTTTTTGTAGGTTTCTTTTTATTTTTTTCCTCGTCGATCCATTCGAATCTTCCAAGGCCGGGTTGTCTCATTGTAAGGCCTATCTTAGTTTCCTTGGAGGATTTTCCTTTTAGGCTCAGTGCTACAATTCTTGCACGGACCTTGTTACCCTCTTCAAGGCTTTTTTTGGATTCTTTGCCTATCAATGCTCCCCTCTTTCCATCGTAGTTTATATAGTCATCTGTAACTTGGGATACGTGTACAAGTCCGTCCATAGGTCCTATACGGATAAATGCTCCGAATTCGGTTATTTCTATGACTTCTCCTTCCACTATCTCGTGTAGTTCTGGCTTGAAGAAAAGGGCTGTAAACAAGACGTCATGATATGCTGCGCCGTCGCCCATTATTACCTTTCCAGTGCCTATTTCTTCTATTTCCTTTACTGTTACCATCAATCCAAGTTTTTTATCGATTTTTCCAACGTAGCTTTCATTTAAAATTTCTACTGCTACATCTTCTAAAGGATCACTAAACTTGTTTGGTGGAATTCTCACAGTGTCTTCTATTTTGGATACTAAATACAATCAAATCCCTCTACTTTGCTTTAATAAAATTTAAGCAAATGTTTATTTTTAATCTAAATATTTATTATGAACTTCATTGTGTATGAACTTTATTGGGTTACACATTTCGGATTGTTCTACATTTCATTATACAATTCCTGAGAATGTTTAATGGCTTCAAATGCCTTTTCTGCATTTTCCCAGCCTAAAACCTTGGTTTTTTTACCTTCAAGTTTTTTGTAGTCTGTGAAGAAGTGTTCAATTTCGTCTAAGAATTGTTTGGGTAAATTGCTGATATCTTTGATATCTGTAAATCTTGGATCATTCACTGGAACCCCAAGTATTTTATCATCGCTATCTCCACCGTCTAACATCCTCATGACCCCTATGGGTCTGGTTTCTATGACGCATCCAGGGAATGTTGCCTCATCCATTATTACAAGTACATCCATTGGATCTCCATCGTCCCAGAGTGTTTTTGGTATTATACCATACTCTGCAGGATAGTGGAATGGTGAGTACAGAACCCTGTCAAGTGCAAATGCTTCCATATCCTTATCATATTCATATTTGTTTCTTGATCCTTTTGGAATTTCCACAACAGCGTAAATCACTTCTGGAGCCGATGGCCCAGTTGGTATGTCTTTCCAGAGATTCATATAGATATTCCTCCTGCAACCTAAAGGTTGAATAAAATTTCTAATTGAATTATATAATAATTATAATATTTCTAATTATATTAACATATTTTAATAATATTCAAAGGTTTAAATGCCCATCAACATCTAAATATTTCCTTTGACGCAGGTAAATAATATTTATGTTCATTTCACGGGCTTTTCTTTTTAATTCACGGTCATTTGTACATAATATCCGTGATTTTTCTGATAACCTTAGAAGTGCATCATCAACACTTTCTCCATCCATTATTTGCATTTCCATAACTTCAAATGGGGGAGAAGTTGCAATTTTAAGGGCTATAGATGCTGCTACACGATTTTTGCCCTTAGATCTATTTTTTATGCGTCCAAGTTCTCTTAAAATAGCTGATGGGACAAGGAATTTGCATGAAGGTAGGATATGCTCAAGTTCACCAACAATCTCTATGTGAAATTGAGCTGCCATCATAAAAAATTTGCGTCTATGACTGCCTCACAATTATTTGATGATACCATATCCAATTAACCTCCACCTTGCTCCTACACGTCTGCTGAGTGCAACTCTCTGCCCTTCCTCGGCACAAACTGGTAGTTTGAGATTAACTTCAACTTCATTTTTCCTTGCGCTGGTTACCACACCAACAGATGTTGAAGTACCTATGTTTATCATGAGGAGTTCAGATGATTTAATTGGATCAACTTTACGTTCTTCCTTGGTACCAACAACCCTGTCAAGGAGTTGAGTTTTCATTGTGAAGCTGTGCATGATTGGGGGTAATGTTCCTGGTTTTCCCGCAACAGATCCTGATAATGAATCTGCTTTGGTTAATGCAGGGTCAAGTTTTGTACCAACACCAATTAATCCTCCAGGACCAATTTCATCAACAGACTCTCCTGCTGCCACTAGGCCTGTAATTTCAGAGTGTAAACTCATCCATTCCAGTTTACCTTTGTTTTTTATTTGTATTCCTGGTTTTATTTCCAGTTCATCCCCTACTTTGAGTTTTCCCTGAACAAGAGAGCCACCTATTACACCACCTTGGATATTATCAGGACTGGATCCTGGTTTGTTTATGTCGAAGGACCTTGCAACAAACATCCTTGGTGATTTTCTGAGAGATCTCCTTGGTGTTCTTATAGTTTCCTGGATAACTTCTATTAGAATATCAATGTTTGCACCTTGCTGTGCTGAAACAGGTATTATCGGTGCTTCATCTGCGCATGTTCCCTTAACAAATTCTTTGATTTCATTGTAGCTTTCTATTGCCCTTTCCTTTGAAACAATGTCTATCTTATTTTGTACCACTATAACATCTTTGACACCAATTACATCCAGTGCCATTAAATGTTCTTTGGTTTGTGGTTGTGGACATGGTTCATTGGCAGCTATCACAAGAACAGCACCATCCATTATGGCCGCACCTGAAAGCATTGTTGCCATCAGTGTTTCGTGTCCAGGTGAATCAACAAATGATACCTTTCTAAGGATACTGGTCTCTTCTCCACAGTGACTGCATACAAGTGCAGTTGTGAAACATTGCGGAGCAGGACAATTGGTGCATCTACGGAAGGTTATATCAGCATAACCTAACCTAATTGAAATACCCCTTTTTGTCTCTTCACTGTGAGTGTCTGTCCATATGCCGGATAGGGCTTTTGTCAGAGTTGTTTTGCCGTGGTCAACATGTCCCACTAGCCCTATGTTTATTTCAGACTGTACTTTCACGATATTACACCCGTAAACTTTACTCCTCACTTTCTAAAATTGCACTTATATCCTTCTCACCCTTCTGGGTAACAATAGTGTTGATCTGCACTATGTCGTTGGATACAGTGTTTCCACGAACAGTTTTTCTTCTTCTCTGTCCATCTCTTTTTGGATTAAAACCGATACCACCGGCCAGAAGACTCTTTATTCTCCTCTGTCCATCTACATCTTTTTTCATTGGAAAACCGTTTTTATCGCTTCCACCGGTAATTTTGAGCTTGTATCCAGCTAAACCAACAAGAGAAGCATCGAATTCCTCACCGATTATTAATCCAATGAGTTTTTTTGACTCTACAGATTCTACTTCGACTTGGTGGCTTTTTTCGCCTTCTGAAATAACTAATTTAAATGCCAATATATCTCCTCCATCTTATTCTGGTTCTATATAATCTATATTATTTATCGTTTTCCATTGTGTAATTCAATGATCATGGTTTGATTCAAAAGAATCAATTAAATTATATCTAAATTTATTCTTAATTCAATTATGGAATTAATATTCTACCCTCAATCCCCAAAGATTGTCTTCTTTCCTTTTTATTTTGACTAGTTCTTCTAGTATTTGAAGTTCATCTTCTGAAAGTTTTGATTTGAGTTCAGTTTCAAGGATTTTGTAGTGACTTTCGGGTATATCCACATATAGAACATCGCCTTCTTCAAAATTCTTTCCATAAACAGCATCTTTAATTGCCATTGCAACTTGCTGTCCCTTGGATGTTGATGGTTTATTGTCACCCTTATCCTGCATACTCTCAACCTTACCAACTCTCTCACCAGTGTCTCTAATCAGGATATAATCCTTTTTCACTGTACCTCCAAGAACTTCAATACCTGCGATAGCGGGTTTACTGAATCTGAACACGAGTTTTGGAATAATTCTTATCTTTGCAGGACGTATGATTGCGTCTATCCACTCTTTTTTCTTTCTTTCTGCTGCTGCTGCGGTCCATTCAGCATAATCCTCTGTGAGTTGGTATATTACGTCTGCAGAGAATAATTTAACACCTGTGGTTTTTATTTCCTCAGATGCAGAGGGAAGAATTTTAATGTTGAATGCTATTATGACACCATACTCAGGATTGGCATTTTTTACAATTGATGCATCCACTACATCTCTTCGTGAAACATCTCCAATATCAGCTGCTCTTATTGGCACGTCCATTGCCTTTAACATACTTACAAGTGCTTCAAGCGATCCTAGTGTATCGGCCTTTACTATAACACCCATTTCATCGGTGTCTATTTTAATACTTTCTATTTCGTTCATTATTTCTTCTTTGACCCCTTCGAAGTCTCCCCTTGCAACCCTGAGGGGGGATCCTGAAATAACGTTTTCTATTTTTGGGGCAACGATCTTTATGCCTGCAGCGGCAACAACTTCGTCAACCTTCAAGAAACGTTTTTTGGAATCTCTCATTTCTTCAAGTGGTCTTGGTTTTAATAATGATCTTATTTTTGTTGTAATGACATTATCTCGGCTTGTTAAAACTATGGTATCATTTTTCCTTAGTATACCATCGTATATAACTGCATCAACAGTTACACCCAATCCTTTCTCTTCTTTTACTTCAAGTATCGTTCCCTTTGCAGGTGCATCAGGTTCTAGTTGAAGTTGTTCCTTTAAATACTGTTGAGCAAGACCCATCAGCATGGTTAGAAGTTCAGATATTCCTTCACCAGTTTTTGCACTAATAGGGATAATGCATATTTGTTTTGCAAAGTTTTCAACCCTGTCAAACCTCTCAGATTCAAATCCCTCATCATGAAGTATCCCTACAAGTTCATAGATACCATTGTCAAGCTTTTCTTGAACATTGTTGGCTTGTTTTTTGTAGGTTTGAATGAATGATAATCCTTCATGTGTTTCCCATCCATAAATCTTATCGATCTTGGTGGCTGCAACAACAAAGGGGGTTTTAAATGTCTTGAGTATATTTAGTGCCTCATAGGTTTGAGGTTTGAATCCCTCTTTGATATCAACTATGAGTATTGCAAGATCTGCAAGTGCACCACCTCTTTTACGGAGGGTTGTGAAAGCTTCGTGTCCTGGAGTGTCTATGAAAAATAGTCCTGGCATTGTTTCACGGATGTCCAGTTTTTTCAGGAGATCTCCACATATGGTTTCAATTACTTCCATAGGGATCTCTGTTCCACCTATGTGTTGGGTTATTCCTCCTGCTTCATTTTGGGCCATTGCGCCGCCCCTTATATAATCAAGAAGGGTGGTTTTTCCATGGTCAACATGACCCAAAACAGACACTATGGGTGATCGAATCTTCAATTTTAACCTCCAAATGAAATTAAGAGCTTAAAAAAATTAAGGCTCTAGATATTATGGTTCTTCGTATATTAGTTCTTCATCAGGCAGGGTGTACTCACAGATTTCAGAGTCTTCGAAAAATAGTGATATTTCTCTTGCTGCTGAAGCAGGTGAATCTGATGCATGGATAATATTTCTTCCTGTATCAATAGCGTAATCGCCTCTGATTGTTCCCAGGTCAGCTTCCTGTGGGTTTGTAGCACCAACCATCTTTCGGATTAGACTTATGCATTCCTCTCCTTCAATTACAGTTGCAAGAACTGGTCCTGATATTATATAATTAACCAGGTCTTTGAAGAAGGGTTTTTCAGAGTGTTCACCATAATGCTTTTTTGCAAGGTCGCTGTCTATGATCATCATTTTGGTTGCAATGATCTTGAGGCCGCGTTTTTCAAACCTTGTAAGAACCTCTCCAGCAAGCCTTCTTTTGACTGCGTCAGGTTTCAGCATTACAAAACTTCTCTGTTTCATTTTTTAACCCACTTAACTTTTCTTGGAACTCTTCCAAGTCCAATTTGATTTTTCTCACATTTGCTGCTGCAGAAGAAATATACTGTACCATCCTTTTTGACGTACATCTTTCCTGTGCCTTCTTCAATCTCTTCCTTACAGAATGAACATGTTCTCATATTAAACACCTTTTAATTATGGGGTACGGATTTCCTTTGCTTCCCTAATTGTATCCAGTAACATCAAAATGTCGCCTTCCCGTATTGCTCCCATGACGTTTCTTGTGAGTATCCTTCCCTTGTCTCTTCCATCTAGTATTCTGCATTTAACCTGCATGACTTCTCCAGTCATTCCAGTTCTTTTCAGAACTTCTATAATTTCAGCAGGAGTTCCATCTTCCATATAAATCACCTTCAGTTAAAATGAGAAAGGCATGGGCCTTTCATTGTAAAAAATAGTCTTTTACTTATTTTTTAAGTTCTTCGACTTTCTCAACTACATCGTTGATTAAATCTTCAGCTTCACCTGCATCAATGATACATGCTGATGCTGTTCCAACGTTTAAACCTGCTGCTTCTCCAAGTTCGTCTTTAGTTGGAAGGTAAACGTAAGGAATTTCTTTTTCCTCTGCAAGTACAGGTAAATGTGCAGCTATTTCAGGTGGGTCTATGTCCTCTGCTATAAATACTAATAGAGCATTACCCCTTTCAATCATCTTGGTTACCTCATTGGTACCTTTACCTATTTTACCTGTATCTCTTGCTATTTCTAAAGCTTCGTAAGCTTTATCAGCTATTTCCTTTGGTGTATCGAATTTAACATACATTGCTTTTGCCATTTATTATACCTCCTTTTTCATCTGGTTTTAACCATCCATCGGCAGATCATACTTTTATATTTAGTATATATAAAAGTTCTTCCGATCAGAAATGACTGTTATAAAACACTGATAAATCAAATTCTAATTTCTAAACAAATTAAATTCATAGAATGATTTTTTCAAGTTCAAAATTAGTCTATTGCATATTTCAATATCATGTTATATATAGTTTGCTCGAAGAAACATACTCAAACTTGAACTCTGTATATGCATTTGTTCGTATATTTTTCCTTAGATACAATTATGTGACAATTATCCGAGGTAATATACAAAACAGGAACTATATTCAAGATATATAATTTTGTAATATTAAATTCAATAATTATTCTAATTTTTTAAATGATCAAAATCGAATCGATAATAACTGGAAATATCATGAAATATTTCTAAAAAATATTGTGGATTATTACATTTTAAATATTAAAATTACAATCAAAATAGAAGTTATATATAGATAAAAAAAGAAAAGAAAAAAGAAAAAACTATTTAAAGTCTTTTAACAGCTAAATCTACGTCTGATGCTTTAACAGTTTTTCTTCCAGCGTGTTTTGCGAGTTTGACTGCTTCAGAAGCTATCATTTCACCTTTTTCTTCTAAAGCTTTTGCTAAAGCTTCTCTAGCGTCGTCACTTACTCTTTCTGCACCTGCATTTTTAATTATTCTTCCAATTGGAGCAATTGGTAATTCCACATTAATCACCTCATTTTTATATAATGGTTAATATACACTGTTGTCGTACTCCCTTATATATTTATCGTATATTTATGAGATTATTTAATGATCTATATGCTAATGGGTCATGTCATCATGATCTATATCATCTTTGGACACGCCATGACAAATCGTGTTGTATTTAGTGATGAGAAAAAAATTAGGATATAGAAATAGTCCAGATTTATCAAAAAAAATTTGTATGATGAAATTTATATCACGAGTTTATAATCTTTGAAAGAGCTTTAACATTAGCATCAATCTCAACAGGCTTAGTACATGCATTTATAGCAGTATTAGGGTCTTTTAATAGATGACCAGTTACAATACATACAACCTGTTCTCCCTTATCAACTTCACCATTCTCTACAAGTTTCAAAAGCCCAGCAATTGATGCTGCTGAGGCGGGTTCCACACCAATTCCTTCGGTTCTTGCAAGTAGTTTTTGTGCATTTAATATCTCATCATCAGTTACAGTTTCTGCAATTCCATTGGAATCATATATTGCACGCAATGCTTTTTGTGCACTTACTGGTGCACCAATCCTAATAGCAGTTGCGATTGTTTCAGGATTGTTAACAGGTTCAATACTATTTTTACCTTTGCGTACTGCATTGGCGATTGGTGCTGCACCTTCTGCTTGTATACCTGTCATCATTGGAAGATCATCAATAAAACCTGCTTCATGGAACTCTGATACACCCTTCCATATTGCTGATATGTTTCCTGCATTTCCAACAGGCAAAATTATCCTGTCTGGAGATTTCCATCCAAGATCATCCACTACTTCAAAACCTATAGATTTCTGGCCTTCCAGACGAAATGGATTGATTGAATTTAGAAGATAAAGCTGCCCTTCAAGTGCAAGAGATGTAACGGTTTCAAGTGCTTCATCAAAATTGCCCTTTATAGAAATAACTTCTGCACCATGGAACATTGCCTGTGCAAGTTTTCCAAGCGCAACCTTTCCAGAAGGTAATAATACTATGCAACGTTTGCCAGCCCGCGCAGCATAGGCTGCTAATGATGCGGATGTATTGCCTGTAGATGCACATCCCACTGTGTCAACTCCAAGTTCAACTGCTTTTGTTATACCAACACTCATTCCCCTATCTTTAAAACTTCCTGTTGGATTTGATCCCTCAACTTTTACATAAAGATCAATTCCTAACTTATCACCTATTTTTTGACATTTGCAAAATGGTGTTCCACCTTCTTCAAGACTCACTATTTTTGATTCGTTAACTGGCATGAACTCTTTATACTTCCACATAGTGGATTTTCTACATTCAAAAATATCCCTGGAAACATCCGGTCTGCAAATAACTTCAAGTGTGGATCCGCATTTACTACATGTGTAAATTATTTCCCCAAGGTCATACTCTTCTCCACACGTTATACACTTCATCATTATATCACCGTTGTAATTTTTAAATTAAGTTTGAATTGTTAGTAATATTTTTTTTTAATTTTAAAATTTTAAATATTACTGTATAGAATTATTTTGGAGTGGAAACATCAAGTCAATGTTTTTATGTAGTTTCCCCATGCAATACTAATATTTGCTTCAATAAACGCAGCTAATAAAAGGAAAACTACTGCAATTCCCATTAACTTTAGAGATTCCCAAAATTCATCACTATTCAATTCTAAAATATATTTGAACTGGTTTCTCATAGAAATATCCTTTTTCATATGTGTTAATCCCTCTAAGATATGATATATACAACTGGTCAGTCTAAATCCTGCTGCACCTGCTATAATAATACCAATAATTTCGGGAATTCCATGTGGAATAGTGAATATTATGTAATCGCCTAGTGGAAATTGTGTCCCTGCATAACCAATAAATAATCCATTGGTTAATAGAAAGAGTACTGTAAAAATTCCAAAAGTCAGACCACCTAAATAGATGAAAAGTGAAACTCTGAGGTTGTTGAAGAATATAGAAAGGGTTGTGAGTTGTATTTGTCCTTGAACAGCCTTTCTTTTAAATTCACCAAACATAACTCCAAGTATTGGGCTTAAAACACTTGCCAAAGCAAAACCTAAGAAAACGGAAATTAACAATATAGCTGTGGAAAGTATCAAAAATTTTTCATTTCTTCTGTACAATCCCCCAAAAAACCCATCATATTTCTCTTTTTTTAGCATTATGTACCCTACTCCAAGATTTACGTTATTTTTGTTTAATGTCAATGAATATTTTTTTATCTTTATTAACTATCTTACATTATTACTTAAAATCTTCCTGGCTTCATGTTCTGCAACTTGCCTTCGCTTTGATAATTGTTCAAAGAATTTCATCATCATTTCTGATGCATGATTCTTACACTCCCCACACATAACATTTCCTTCTTTACAGTTATGGTACATCTCTTTTAGTTCTTTATCAGAGTTAACAAGGTGATATAGAAGCATCTCGTAAACAACACATTCCTCGGGTATACCGCCATGGTGGCGTTGATCCTCTAAACTTTCTCTTCCACCAGTTTTTGCAGATTTAACTTTTTTTGCAGCAATTTCTGGACTGTCGCTAAGAAATATCGCTGTTTTTGGTTTGCTGCTGGACATTTTATCTCCAGTTAATCCTGTAATAAATCTGTGATAAGTTGAAGAAGGTGCAATAAATTTAAATCTGTTTTTGAATCGTTCTGCAATATCCCTTGTAAGACGGATATGGGGGTCCTGATCCGGGCCAACAGGAACTACAGTAGGTTTAGGACCTCCAAATTCTTCTAATTGTGGGTGTAATATATCTGCTACCTGTATTAATGGTACGTAAAGATGTGAAATATTGGTTGATCCGGTAAATCCATATATTGCTTTCATCTCATTGAGATTAACCTTGCGGCCGAGCATATATGCAAGATTTTGTACCAGTTTGTTTTCTGATTGTAAATAAACGTTTATATTCTTTTTATTAAAATCCAGTCCCAATGCGATGTAGTTGGTGAGATACTCTGTTATTGCAAGTTCTCTTGATTCATTAAATTCAATATTTCTGGCAGAGTAGGATTCCATATCTGCTATGGGGATATAAATGTCTGCGCCTTGTTTTTGATACCATATTAACTGATCAACTATCATCTTGTGACCGATATGCATTTTACCACTTGGCATCATACCAGTTACAACAGCAAATTCAGTTTTCTCTCTCATGGCCTTTACTATTCTTCCGTAATCTCTATGACCAAAAATAATCCCTCTTTTCATAAGGTTAGGAGGGTTCTCCACATCATCCAAAAGATCTGAGAAGGGTTTTATCCCAAACTGTTCTATGAGTTTTTCATAATCTACAATCGCTGAACTCCATGGGTCTATCAATTGAATCACCTTCATAATAACAAAAAAATTTTTATTTCTTCATAATTTCACATGATAAAGTTAAATTTATTAAGATATCCTTAATTTATCAATTATATTTAGGGTCTTGTCCATTCTACATTGTAGTAGGTAATATCATTTTCATCGTCAACAACAGCAAATAAAAGTTTTTTATTCACACCATGGGCAACTCTAACATAACTTGAAAGGTCTGACATCAAGAATTCACTATTTTCGTTTGCAACCTTCACAAGATAATTGGAATGACCATCTCCTGGTGATTTGCCCCTTTCATATAGTCTGAATTCTGATCCATACTTGAAACCTGTTTTAACAATATATCCTCTATTTCTAAGATCTCTGAAAACAATATAATTGGCAAAGGATCCTTGTTTGCGTATGATCTTAAAGAGTTTCTCAATAGAAATATCTTCAGAATCTATTTCAACATCTAATTTTCCTTTTTCCATCAAATAAAGTGCTTCAATTAAAGAAAGTTGAAGTCCATCTTCGGTCATATTTCCATAATGACTTTTCTCATGGATCTTTGCTATATTGCCTTCTCTGACAATTACTAAATCTCCTGATAATTCTGAATTCATGATTCACCCTTAAAATAATTTAGTATAATAAATACATTATTAACGTTACAAATAGATCAATATTAGTTTTTGTATTATTTATCCTGTTCATTCGATTGTTGCATGTCTCTTTTTAAGATCGATCTCTTTTTTTCCAAGACGTGCCATAAATTCGGCTATAAGACCGTCAAGGAACAAATGGGCACTGTCCTCAAATAAAGTTCCCATCGGAGTTAAATCATCATATACTCCCTTTAAAACATGGGATGTGTAATGTTTCCAAGGTTCTTTGGATTTACTCTCTATGTTAATCACAACATCGAGGAATTTTCCAAGTGTTGATGAGGTATTAGTTGTTATACCTATAACAGATGCTCCTGAGTCTGAAGCTGTTTCTGCTGCAATTGTTACTGTTCTTGTTTCACCGGAACCAGATATTGCAATTAGACAGTCTTTTTCTTTTATTGCCGGTGTTGTTACATCTCCTATAACATATACAGCAAATCCTAAATGCATTAATCTCATTGCAAAGGCCATACCAATCAATTCAGATCTTCCGCTACCAACTATGAACGTGGATTCAGATTTAGAAATAACCTCAATCATTTTATCCACTTGTTCTTCATCTATTCTGTTGATAACTTCCAGTGCATGTTTTGTTATATTTTCTGCTGTTTTTTTTATATATTCCATGCTTAAGACCTTCAAATTTTAATAATTCATATTATTAATGGTCTATAATCCGGTAATTCTTATACCTGCAAGTTTTATTCTGTTTCGAATATTTAGATTGATTAAAAGTGGTGTTATTTTTTCAACTATCCTTGCATTTTCAAGAGGACCACAATCAATTGCTCTAACTCCGGGAATTGTTTCTGCAAGTTCCATCACAGGTATTTTGGCATCTGAATCATCACCCGAAACAAGGCAGTCGCATTGTACATCTTCATCTATATTTGTAAGGCTTGCAGCACTTATATTACAGAATGCAGATACAACTCTGGCTTCTTCACCTAAAAATGCAGCTGATCTTTCAGATGCTGATCCTTCCCATAGATCAACAAATCTTGTTGGTTTCCCTCCTATACATCCTTCAAGAGGAGCTGTCGCATCAACAAATATTTTACCACCCACATGGTCTTTAATGCTTTTCAAAGTTATCATCTGGGCTTGAAGGGGTACTGTTAAAATAATAATGTCACCATTCTTTGTTGCTTCTTCATTGGTCATTGCTGTTACATTGGGGAGATCATCGTCATTTAACATGTTCTTAATAATATTGACTGCATTATCTGCTTTTTTCAAATCTCTGGATCCTACTAAAACTTGTTCTCCAGATTTTGCAAATCTCAATGCAAGTCCTAAACCTTGGTCTCCTGTTCCACCAATTATTGCAATTTTCAATTAAACATCCCCTTTTATTTTTTTATTATAAGATCGATTTCTTTTAGTTTCTATGCAATGACTATATTATAAATTATATATAAAAAATAGGATTTTTTCATCCAATAATAACAGATATTTATAAGAATGGATTTAGTAGAGGCATATCTAGAAATTTTTAATGTTCATGTAATGAAAATAAATTCTTTAAAATGAATTATAATATTTTAATTCTACTTAAAAAAAAAATTTATTCTAAATCCATTTTAAATTATTTTTTTAAGGAAATCCAGACTTTCAAAGACAGCTTGGGGATTATTCACTTCCACAACTAAAATACCTTTGTAATCAATATTTTTAAGTTCTAGAAATAAAGATTTAAAATCAATATTTGCACTTCCAAGGGCATTGTGGCTGTCAAAACTTCCATCATTATCTGAAAGGTGGATGTGTTTTATCCTGGGAGATTTAAGCATCTCAGAAATGGGAAATTTCATGTTGTTGGCATGTCCAACATCCATTGTTATGTGCGCATCAAGTTCCTGAACAATTTCATCAAGTTGATTTATATCTTTACATAGTAATCCTTCAATATCAGGCATGTTTTCAACGCAGAGCATTACTCCACTGTCATCAGCATATTTGGAACATTCTTTAAGTGATTCAGCACTGTTTTTAAGGATATTGTCCTCAAATTTTTTACCCAGTATAGGTATGTGTCCAGGATGTACAACTACAATTTCAGTGTTCAATGAAGAAGCAAGGTCAATACTATTTTTTATCTGGGAAACTGAGGATCTTCTTATTGAGTCGTTGTAAGAAGCTATATTAATGTCTGATAATGGAGAATGTACAGATATTTTAATATCGTGAGAATCAATAACATCCATATCTATTGTATTATAGGGATATTCATTTATTACTTCACAATATTTTATACCTCTATTTTCAAGACATTCTAGTACATCTTCAAGGGGTGTTGGTAAAAATGCCAGTGTAGATACGCTGATTTTCATAGATTCACTCTCAAGATTTATCTGAGCATTGAAAAGTATATGCATGTGGATATACTTAGTTAATTATTCAATTTTAATTTATTCTTTCCTTATCCTTGCATAGATGGGTATATTCTTTTTCATGGCACGAATTATTATTGTTGCAAGTTCTATGTCTTTTTTAATCTTAATATTTCCCTTTTTACCCACAGTTGCTGTGAATAGATATTCATCTTCAACCAATATATCAAATGGAGTGCCAACAGTATCTTTTTGGAAGTTCAGCATTACATAATTACCTGAGAGTTCTGTTTCAACAGGGAACATATCTTTAATTTGATTAATTTCCAGTGGTTCAACACCTATACTTATTCCAATCTTCTTTTCAACTTCGTCAATGGTTTTTCCTTTTTTACCTATCAACTTGGCAATATTCTTTTCATCTATATGAACAGTTGCACGCTTATCAGATTTCATATCCACTTCTACAGTTGCATCGGGTATTCTGCTTCGAATCTCTTTGATTATTTCTTTCTCAGCAATCTTCTCTATTGGTGATTTTTCATATTTATCTACACCAACTTCCATTACAATTGTCTGTTCTCCATAAGTATAGACTTCATGGGCCAGATCACCTGTTTCAAAGTCTCTAATCTCAATTACTGGCCTTGAAAGATCTGCTTCGATCATTCCTGTTGGAACTTTTACTGTGAGTTTAACATCGTAAATGGCTGCAACTTGCCCATCGTTTATGAATATGGTTGTGTCAACAATTGACGGTATCATTCCAAGTTCTACCCTTCCTATTATCCTTTGTATAGCGTCTATGGGTCTAGTTGCATGTACAACTCCCACCATACCCACACCTGCAAGCCTCATGTCTGCAAATATTCGGAAATCCTTAGTTTTACGTAGTTCATCGTATATAGTATAATCTGGCCTTACTAAAAGTAATATATCGGCCGTTTTCCCCATATCCTTTTCTAATGGTGCATATTGGGTAATTTCATCACCAACTTGAAGATCCCTTGGTGATTCCATGGTCTTTACAATTGCCCCGATATCTCTACTATAAAATTCTGCTACTGCTTGAGCAAAAGTTGTTTTACCTGCACCAGGGGGCCCAGCTATTAAAATTCCCTTTGCACTATTTCTTAATCTATCCAAAAGTTTCTCAGGAAGTTTATAATCATCTAATGAAACCTTGGTAATAGGTCTTACAACAGTTATTTCCACTCCATCTGAAAATGGTGGTCTTGCAATTGATATTCTGTATTCTCTAAATTGGACTACAGTTGCTCCTTCCATCTCTATCTCGATGAAACTTTTAAAATCACTTTTTGCCATTTCTGTAATTTCTCTGGCCATTTTTTCAAGTTCGCCACGTTTCAGAATTCGTTGTCTGATTTTAACAAGTTTTATATTGCCTGGAGTTCCCTTTTTTGCCATTGGTGTGACATTTTCCTTGAGATGGATTGACATAGTGTCTTTGTCGAAGTACTTGGCAATTATTAGTTCCTTATATCCTATCATTTCAGGCTTCAAATAAATTGCATCCAGTCCCTGGGCTTCGGCTACTTCTTTTTGAACTCTGTCGCTGGTTATGAGTGTTGCTTCGTTGTCACCTGCTGTGTCCCTTATCATGGCATCAATTTCCCCACCTTTTGCAAGGGATATTTCATCAGGGGTGGGTCTTCTACCAACGTATGAAAGTTTTATTTTGCCCTCTCTGCAAAGTTTTTGAAGTTCCTTAAGCTCCCCTAACCCATTGAATCCGGTTTCTCTACCTTTATTGGCCTGATTTTCAAGTTCTGATATAACTGCCTTTGGAACAATAACATCGCATCCATGGTAATCTTTACCAAGAACTAGTTTAGTAATTCTTCCATCAACTATAACACTTGTATCTGGAACTATTTTCATCATTTATCTCCATAAATGTTTTCAGGATCAAAAACTTTTTCTTTAACCACTTCTAAATTTCCACCATCTTGAATTTTTCTAAAGAAACAAGAATAATAACCTTCATGACAAGCCCCTCCATTCTGTCTGACCTTCAAAAGAACTGCATCTTCATCACAGTCAGTTAATACTTCTTGAACTTCTTGTGTATGTCCTGAACTTTCCCCCTTGAGCCAAAGTTTATTTCTTGATGTACTCCAATAATGGGCTATTTTTGTTTCAAGAGTTTTCATCAGGGCTTCCTTATTCATATAAGCAACCATAATCACTTCAGAACTTTCATAATCTTGTGCTATTGCTATAACAAGTTTTTCTCCCCCAACTTCATGCCTGAAATTAAGATTTAGATCTTTTTCATCCATCAAACCATCTCCCAGTACTGTCAGCACCATATTGTGTTATATTCATAGTAATTTACAATTAAAAATGAAATTTTTTTGAAAATCATTTTTTTTAAATCATTAATTTAGATTTCAAGGTGTCTATTATATCTTCAAGATCAATTATTTCCTGTTCTCCACTTGTCATATCTTTAACAGTAACATTACCCTCTTCTATATCCCTTGCACCAACTAATACCACGTAATTTATTCCCATAGAATCTGCAAATGACAATATTTTTTTAAGTTTCTTTCCAACTAGATCAACATCGGTTGGTATGCCATTTTTCCTTAGTTTCTGGGCTATATCAAATGCTTTAAGTTTCAAATCATTTTTTATTGGGGCAACAAAGACTTTTACTGATCTTTCAATTTCAATTGATTTTTCTTGTTTATTAAGGGCATCCATAACTCTATCAAAACCGAATGCGAATCCAGTAGATTCAACATTTTCACCACCAAATAACTCTATTAAATTATAGGTTCCTCCACCACTTATCTGTTTTTGTGCACCAAGACCGTGTACATAAATTTCAAACACAGTTCCTGTATAATAATCCAATCCTCGTGCAATTCCCAGATTTACTACATAATTTGAGAAACCAAATGCTTTAAGAGATTCAAGAAGCTTTTCAAGCTCAGATAAAGCGTTACATGCATGTTCATTGCAGTTGATAAGGGATTCAACATCCTTAATTATGGAACTATCACCTTTCATTACAATGAGTTTCATTAACAATTCCTTAGAATCACTATCCAAATCAATATCCTGAAGTAGTTTTTCAAGTTCTTCTATATCACCCTTGTCAATTATTCCCATTACTTGATCTTGTAGTTTCCCAAGAATATTTGCATCAATTAATATGTTCCTTAAAATTCCAAGATTTCCTATGTGTATATCAAAGTTTTTGAGTCCAAGTTCCTCAAGGCAGTGGGCAGCCATACTAATTACTTCTGCTTCAGATCCGGGAGATTTTCCGCCTATTAGTTCGCAACCAAACTGCCAAAATTGTCTCCATCTACCTTTTTGAGGTCGTTCATACCTAAAACAACTTCCAAAATAGTACATTTTAACGGGTTTAGGTGTTTTTTGAAGCTCTTTTATATACATTCGAGCAACTGGTGCTGTGAGTTCTGGTCTAAGTGCAAGGTCTCTTCCTCCCTTATCTTGGAAATGATAAATTTGATCCTTTATGCCTTCACCAGATTTGGTTGTGAATAGTGATAGTTCTTCAAAAATTGGTGTTTTTATTTCACTGTAACCATAAGTTTCAAATATTCGTCTCATTGTGGTTTCAACGCTTTTTCTTTCTTTCATTTCTTTAAAAAGAAAATCACGTGTTCCCCTAGGTCTTTGTATTTCCATTTTTTCTCCTGCCTTATGATCTGGGTAAAAATTAATGAATTATTAGTTTCTCAATTTACAAACTATTCATTGATCATATTTAAATAATTTATCTTAATGTTGGAGAATACTCCATGTGTGAGGGTGGGGATGAATCCAACCACTACATATAAATAATAATTTAACAATAATTAATATTATCGTATGCGATAACCAAGCATACTACACTTAATCTAATCAGTACCGTAGGAACTACGGAAATTAAAGCTTCTCTGAAAAAAACCACATTAGTGGATTTAATGAAGGAAGAAGCTCCTTCCGAAAGGGAGGGGTAGTTCACAGTAATTAATCAGTGAATTTTTTAATTAATTATTATTCAGTAAAAAGATTTCATGATGCAAATTTTTTTAATTAGCAATCTTAAAAAATTCTAATCATAATGTTGAAGGTATTCCTCCATCATTTTAGGAAATGATTTAGCACTTAAAAATCTCAGTCCAAGTCTTTCTGCCCAAACCTTGATACCTTCATCTGCAGCCACTACTCCTGCCTTTAATTCCTTTGCAAGGAGAAGTACATCTAGATCAGGGGCACTATCCAAAGTTCCCTTTCTTAGCGCAGCCCTGTAACGTTTTCTAAAGTCAGTTATGGCTTTACTTAAAACTTTGGCTTCTATATCTACTTTTTTCTCTCCACGGGACATCATAACCATTGATTCAACAGCAGCCTCCCAAATTCCACTTTCAGATATCCTCATCCCTTTATTCATCCTTTCCCTCATATCCTGTACATATTCGTAGAAAATTTCAGAAGGGATTTTGGTATCATAACGGTTTGGTGTTTTTTTAACGATCCATGTTTCTGCTTTGATCATGGTTGTATTTGGACAGTCATAACGTGCCATATAATCTGTAAATTCTTTGTATGTTATTGGTGGCATGTGACAGCTTATATTGAGTTTGATCCTTGATTTTGCAATGAGATCTAATAAAACATCAACAGTTTTAGATAGATCTCCATCACCAAATTCATCACGAAGCTGTGTATCTGTAAAAGCAGTTGTATCAAGAACAAATCTCTGTTTTGCTAGCATTTATACACCTCAAACCAACAGTTTAGGCTCATTATTTAATATTATATATGGCTGTTAACAGTTCAACAATATAATTCCTATATATTGGAATATATGAAGTCCACATTATAAAAGAATTTCTAATAACCCAAATTTCCTATTTTTACAGATTTATCAAACAAAGAGAAATATGATAATAATCATAAATTGTTTAATATTATCCAATAAAAAGTTTCTGAGATTAGAATATTGTGGATATGTTAGGAATTGGGGATACTGGAAATGTTAATAGAGGATCTGTTATCTGTAAAAAGAGAGGGTTCTGTAGCTATCCCAAAGGGTTGGGCTGAGATCGTACTGAGTTATCAAAATGAGATCCAATGAAAATAGTTTAACATTCATTTCAACTATTTTTAACTAAATTAAAGAAAAGTGGGCAGTTATTTTTTCCATTTTTCTATACATAAAAAAAAAAATGATGTATGGGTAAAATTAATTTTTTTTACCCATTTCTAATTCACATTTTTTTCTTTAACATTTCACGCATTTTTTTCAGATAATCAAGTTTGAGTTCCATCTTAGCTATTTTAAAATCTAATTTCATAGCGTACATAGCCATCATATCTTCTTTACTCATCATTTCCATCATTTTTTCATTCATCATACTTCCACCCATCATATGTTCTTTTCTACCCCACATATTATCAACTTCTTTTTTTTATTCAATGCAATTTATTCATAAAACCAAACATTAACTCAAACATTTTGATTATTTTTTTTAAATTGCTATATCATCTTAATTCACCCTTTTTCATTATAATACATCATAATAAATATATTTTATTATCTGATACAATTATCATTGACTAAGTATTAATTACAAATAAAGAATAAACTATAATTCATGACAGAGAAAACCATTCTTTGCTATGGTGACTCCATAACCTGGGGTTATAACCCTGCAAAACCGGATAGAATGAAAACAAATGAAAGATGGACAGGATTAGTCAAAAAAGGTTTATTTGAGGGTTATACCATCATTGAAGAGGGATTAAATGGTAGAACGACAGTTTTGGATGATCCACTTTATCAGGAGTCTAAAAATGGGTTAAAATATCTAAAACCTTGTCTTCACACCCATAAACCAATTGATCTTTGCATTCTACTTCTAGGCACCAATGATCTTAAAAAAAGGTTTTCATTATCTGCATTGGAAATTTCACATGGAATAACAGTATTAGTTGAGATTATAAAGAAAAGTGGATCAGGGCCAGATGGTACAGCACCTAAAATTCTTTTAATGGCTCCTCCATACTTAACTCAGATAGAAAATATTTCAGAAGAATTTAAAGATTCATATGATGTATCATGCAAATTACCAGAGTATTACGCCAAAATTGCTGAAGATAATAACTGCGAATTCCTTGATACTTCCAAAATAATTGTTGCAAGTGAACTAGATGGTGTACATCCTGATGTTGGGGAGCATCTTAAACTTGGGAAAGCAGTACAAGAAAAAATTAAGGATATCATGGAGTAAACAAATATTATACACCATCAAATAATTCTAAGAAATTAAATAAAAATGTAAAAGAAGGTACCTTTTAATGATAAATGGCAAAACGAATGTTTTTGGTATTATTGGAGACCCGGTGGAACATACATTATCGCCAGGGATGCACAATGCAGCTTTTAAGGAGTTGGATATGAATAATATTTACGTGCCTTTCCATGTGAATGCAGAAGAACTTGAAGATGCAATAGCAGGAGCATATGCATTGGGGATTAAAGGTTTAAACATAACAATACCTCATAAAACTGAGGTAATTAAATATTTAGATTATCTGGATATTGCCGCAGGATTAATAGGCGCTGTAAATACTATAGAATTTGGAAAAAACGGTGCTGTAGGCCATAATACAGATGGAATTGGGGCTGTAAGGGCAATTAATGAGATAACTTCAGTTAAAAATAAGAAAGTCATGATATTAGGTGCAGGTGGTGCAGCACGGGCAGTCGCATTTCAGATTCTTCTTAGTGGGGCGAAAAATCTTGTAATTTCTAACAGAACCATTGAAAGGGCATCAGAACTCAGAGATGATCTTGTTGAAAAGCTTGAACCAAATGTACTAGTGACAGATCTTGGAAATGAACTTGAAAGAGAACTCAAAGATACAGATATTCTTGTAAATACCACTCCAATTGGAATGTATCCGAATATAAGTCAAAAACCAATTGTAACAGCAGATATGATGCATGAAGATCTAGTTGTTAATGATATAGTTTACAATCCATTAAAAACTGGTTTATTGAATGAAGCTGAAAAGGCAGGAGCAAAACCTATCTCTGGAGTTAAAATGTTAATGTACCAAGGAGTCGAATCATTTAAGATCTGGACCGGAATTGAACCGCCTGTAGAAGTCTTTAAAAAAGCCCTTATGGATCAGATGAACTTGGAAATAATATAAAGATGATATACACCTTTAATGATTAACTGAATTTTATATGGATTATTCCATGGAGGATTCATAATATGGACAATATTCCTGTGACAGACAACCATATACATATAGACCCTATAAACGGTGAAGGGCCAATTGAAATTGCAAATAAGTTCCATAGAGCTGGTGGTAGTTTTATGATAGTTCCTAATAAACCTACATGGACAGTTAATGAGAACTGCAGTTTTCGGGAATCAATGGAATTAGTCATAAAATATGTTGAAGAAATCAAAAAATGCACACCTGTAAAAGCCTTTGCAGTTGTTGGTGCCCATCCTGCTGAATTATCACGCAGATTAAAATCAGGTATGGATATTGAGAAAGCAGAATTATTAATGAGAAATGCTCTCGAAACTGCACAGATGCTAGTTTTAGAACAAAAAGCAGTGGCAATAGGTGAAATTGGAAGACCACACTATGATGTATCCGAAGAAGAACTCGAAGTTCATAACAGACTGATTTCATATGCAATGGAACTTGCAAAGGATGCAGAATGCCCAGTTCAATTACACACTGAGACAGCAGGACCTAAACAATTTCTTGAATTTGCTGAAATGGCAGATGATGTTGGAATCCCAAGAAATCGAATTATAAAACATTTCTCAGGAGCATGCGTTCTAAAAGAAGAAAATCATGGGCTCACACCGTCATTGATTGCAACAAAAACTGTTATAAAGGAAGGACTTAAAAAGGGAAATAATTTTTTCATGGAAACAGATTATCTAGATGACAAAACTAGACCCGGTGCAGTTTTAGGCCCGAAAACAGTTCCAAGACGCACAAAAGATTATCTAAAACAGGGAATATTAAGCGAAGAGGATGCCTATAAAATCCATGTTGATAATATAGAGAAGATTTACAGGATTGATCTTGGAGTATAATATACTAAAAAATAGGAAATAAATTAAAATAATAAATCAATGTCCTCCACCAATAATAAAGCTTACAACACCTATAAGGACACCAATAAGAACGATTTCGATACTAGTCTTAAGCAGACTTTTCCTTGATACTTTCCCAAGATAAATACCTAATAGTACAAGAGCAAAGAAACAAAAAGTGATTGTAGTCAAAGTAGCTGTTGTTCGATTTGTTAATATGATAAATGGTAAAACAGGTACAAATGAACCTATAAAACTAGAAAAACCATGAGTGAACATGCTCATATATACTCTTTTTTTTGCTTGTCTATGTATTAATGTATCATCCAGAGTCCCCTCTTCAATAACCATTTTCTGTTCGAGTTCCCTAAGATTACGAGCTTCTTCCGCCCTTTCACCAATAAAAGATCCAAATGCATTTGAAAGTGCGAGTGCAATACCTCCACTTAACCCAGTAAGACCTATTACATAGTTAGGTATTGGTAATCCTCCAGCACTTGCAACTCCACTTGCTGCAAGGGTAACACCCATAACTGCCAGTATACCGTCTAGAGTACCCAGTGCAACATAACGGCTCATTTTAAGATATTCCTGTATTAATTCAGTAATTTTCATTATTAAAATTTCTCCTTAAATTGAAGTTCAATTATTCATTTGTAATCATAAGAATTAACTTAATCTAAGAGTTATAATATTTAAAAATTTATTATAAAAAAAATTGGATCAAAAAAAAAATTATCATCCCCTTCCAAGATCTTTATGAGCCCTTGCAAGATGTCCCGCAGCAAGCGCCCCAATGAGTGAAAGTTCACCTGCAAGAACAGTTCCCGCAACAATTTCCGCAAACTTCCCAACTTTACCAGCGCCGTACACTCCCATAATCTCAAGGCACTCCCTGGCAGTTTCTATTTTTGTTCCACCACCAAATGTAGCTAATGGCACATCAGGCAGTGTTACAGCAAAGTAAAGATCTCCATTAACTACTTCTGCAAATGTTATTCCAAGGCTACCCTCAACTATATGGGCTTCATCCTGACCAGTTGCAAGGAAAATAGCCCCTATCATATTGGCGTATTGTGCATTAAAGCTCATACTGCCAGCAATTGCAGATCCTATAAAATTTTTTGATACATTTACTTCAACTATTGCTTCGGGCGTTGTTTTGAGTTTTTTCTCTACAATTTCCCTTGGAATAGAAATTTCTGCAACTATACTTTTACCTCTACCTTCAATTAGATTAATTGCTGCAGCTTTTTTATCTACACATACATTACCGCTTAGAGCAATTACATGGGCCGAAGTTTTTTCAACAAGAATTTTAAGAGCTGTATCAGTTGCTATTGTAACCATATTCATACCCATACTATCTCCAGTTGTATAAACAAATCGGGGATAAACATATTTTCCAACAATAATTATTGGATCAATTTTAATAAGTTTCCCATGTCGGGTTGTTGATTCGGCAGCTTCTTTAAGATCATTGAAATGTAGTTTTATCCACTCTTTAATTTTAATAGCTTCAGAAACAGATTCTGTTTTAATAACAGGGGCTCTTGTCATTTTATCTTCTATTATTCTAGCTGAAGTTCCTCCTGCAGCTTTAATAACTGAAAATCCTCTGTTAATAGATGCAACAAGGGCACCCTCAGTTGTTGCTAAAGGAACATAATAATCTCCATCGGCATATTCCCCATGAACTTCGAGGGGTCCTGCAATTCCTAATGGTATTTGAATAGTTCCTATTGGATTCTCAATATTCCTCTTTATTGCCTCTTCCATTGAAAGTGAGTAGTTGGATAAATGTTCAAGTTTTGTGTTTGAAACGTTTTCGATAAACTTTCTTCGTATGTCCACAGATTTCTCTGTATCCCCTACTAGGTCATCTATCTGACGGATCTTCAATTCTCCATTCAATAGCTTTTCTATGATTTCTTTTTCTTCTACCATAATACCCACTTGAAATGTTTTTTTTTAAAATTTAAATTTTATGTTGTTAATGGGAAGTATTATATTAAATTTAGTTAAAAATTGTTAATCTAAATATATCTATACATTTTGATATATTTAATTGATAAATAAAAATTACAAAAGCTCCCAGATTCTATCAGCAATTTCAGATGGCCTTTCTGCTACATAAACACCTGCATCTTCTAATGCATTAATTTTACTTGCAGCAGTACCACTTTCTCCCTCAATTATTGCACCGGCATGCCCCATTCGTTTACCTGGTGGGGCAGTCACACCTGCTATATACGCTACAACGGGTTTGCTTATGTTTTTATTTATGTACTCTGCAGCTTTTTCTTCAGCATTGCCCCCTATTTCACCTATCATTACCATTGCAGCAGTATCATCATCATCTTCAAACCTCTGTAAAACATTTGCAAAGTCAAGACCTACAACTGGGTCTCCACCAATACCTATACATGTGCTTTCTCCCATTCCGGAATTGGTTACTTGGTTAGCAACTTCATATGTCAGAGTTCCACTCCTTGAAACAATTCCTATGTTTCCTTCGTTGAAGATATGTGTGGGCATAATTCCTAGTTTACCGACTCCCGGACTTATTATGCCTGGTGTATTAGGGCCAACAATTGTTGTTTTTTCCCTCTTAGCATACTCAACTATCTCCATTGAGTCATGAACTGGTATATGTTCAGTAATAATAACTGCAAGATCCAATTGGGATATAGCTTCAAATGCAGCATCCTTAGCAAATGATGCTGGAACAAATATTATAGATGCATTAATATCCAAATCTTCTTTGGCTTCCTCAATAGAATTGTAGATAGGAAGTTCTCCAAATTTTTGACCGCCCTTACCTGGACTTGTACCTGCAACTACATTAGTTCTGTAATTCAGCATCTGTTCAGTATGAAAAGACCCCTGTTTACCAGTAATTCCTTGTACAATACATCTGGTGTTTTCATCAAGAATTATCATATTTTCACGCCCTAATGTTTTATATTGTTAATATCCATCAATAAAATTAATATAAATTTGATAATCATATCATCCTAAAATTTTCATCCTTTGTGTTAGTGGTACAGCCAGATCCATAACATTACCATTCATATAAGCTGAAACAGATAATATTACACTTCCTGGAATAACATTTGAAGGAGTTCCTCTTCTTACTAGATAAACATTTTTGTTTCCAAGTGCTGCACCTACCATAGCCCCTGCAACAATTCCAACACTTTCAATATCTTCTATTGTGGCTGCGATAACTGGATCATCTGTTTCCTCTGAAACATAGCCTACACCGGGTATTTTGACTATTCCAAAGTTTCCACCACCTATGTCTGTGACATTGTCCATACCTGTAGCAGCATCTATAGATGATTTTACAACAGTCTTAACAAAAGGTTCCCCACCATAAGTGTCGAAGGCAAGTATAACTGCATCAGGGTAACGATCTTGATTTATTTTAGCTTCGGCATAAGATATGCCTTCGCCGGCTCCTTCTGGAGTTTTGGAGATACCACCAATATCACCTAAATCTTCGGCATTTTCTGTTAAAATCTCAACTATTGCCTGATTGATAGTTTCAAGTTTATCATCCGGTACAAACGCACTTATAACTATGTCATCGCCTGTAATATTTGTTAAGGCAGCTTTATGTGCTCCAATATCTAAAAGTTTATGTATATCATTCTCAATGTTTTGTATCATGTTTCGGCTGCAGGAAACATCGTTTCCTGAAACATCTGCACCAATAGATGTTAATTTCAAGTAGATCACCTTCAATATTTGTGGGTTTCAATTAAGATGCATTATAAATTGGAGTTTGCATTTACCAAGTTGTGTTTTACTAGATTATAAATACAAAATCATTTCGGATTTTAGATTTTTTAAACCTTTTAATTGTTCTTGTAACCTATTCCCATGGTATAGGGCTATATTGTGGGAACTTGTTTTTATAGATTTTTGTGTAAGATATTGATCTATCCAGTGTTAATTGCTGTACAATTACATGTTTCATGGATTGCATATGAATATTTATGAAACAAAACCCAATAATAATTATCAAAAGTATTCTTAATCCTTGTTTAGCAGGATATGAAATGGGAGTTGTGATGGGAATTGAATAACAGAGCCATGATATGTGTTCCAATTTTTGAAAAAAATTATGAGTCTGTTTTACAATCTGCTAAAAATTCAATTGAAGCAGGTGCAGACTTGCTGGAACTTCGTATAGATGTAATGAATAATCCCAATCCTGATGATGTTTCAAGCATAATCAAGGAAATTAACTTTCCATTAATTGCAACCAATAGAAAAATGGAAGAGGGAGGCTTTTTCAAGGGTTCAGAGTCTGAAAGAATTGATATTCTACTGGGGGCAGCTAAACACGCTAATATTGTCGATATAGAGCTTGAAACTGAAGATGAATACTTAAAAAAGATTATTAATGGCTCTAAATCTACCATTATTTCATATCATGATTTTAATAAAACACCTTCAATTGATTTTCTTTTAGAAATAGTTAGAAGGGAAAAAAAGCTGGGAGTTATTGCTAAGTTTTCTGTGATGCCCCAAAATATTTCTGATACACTTGTTGTTTTGAATGTGTTATCCCAGGTTCAAGATACTATTGGTATTGCAATGGGTGATATTGGAATGTATACAAGGATTATTGCCCCTCTTTTTGGTTCTCCAATCACATTTGCATCATTAAATAATAAATCCGCTCCAGGTCAACTAGACATAGTTACCACTAAAAATTTTTTATATAAACTTGGAAATTGGCGGTGAATTTGATGAGATCAAACAATTGGCTAATTTTAGGAGTTGTACTAGTGTTAATTCTAGCTTTATCAATCTATTCTATTGTGGAATCAAATAACCTGTCGATAACAATAAACACAGATGGTACCAGTACAAATGTAAACTACCAAACATTTTTAGTATGGACTGTGCCTTCTGAAATGGAGAAAGAAATAAAAAATAAAGCTTCTGGAGATGTACAATCACCTAATAGCACTGTTGATAATATAAAATCAGATATCAAATCAATTGCATCTAAATATGGTTATAATGCTAATGTTAACATTTTTTCCCAGTACGGTATCAATCAACTACCCATGGCAGCAAAAGTTAAGGGCACATCAATGGTTCCAACATTAAAAGATGGACAGAGTATTTTAGTACTTAAAACTAATAATCTAACTGTTGGGGATATTGTAGTTGCAATACATCCAACATATGGGTTGATAGTTAAGAGACTTTCTATTATTGAAGTGAATCAAGTTTATTTAACTAGTGACAACAAAAATATCGAGATAATCAACACTCAAACAACACTACCAAATGGATCTGTTGAAACTGTAACAGTTGAAAAAACTCCACTGAATACTTGGCTTCCAACAGCAAATGTAATTGGAGTTGTGAAAGTATATTAGATTTTTAGAGTAACTATGAAATAGAATGTTGAATCATTTCTTAGCTCTGATTGGGTTAAATATTTCACATATGTCTGCCATTATTTTTTTTGCAGATGGACAGGCATTTATCATTAATTGGACATGAAAAAATGAATGGACAAAATCGAAAGAATATTAAAATTGGATCCGAAGTTTATATTGTATTGAAAAAGGATCAAAGAACCGGGAAAAGAACAAAAGGTATTGTTAAAGATTTATTGACCAAAAAATCTTTCCATCCTCATGGCATTAAAGTAAGACTACAAAATGGGCAAGTTGGAAGGGTTCAAGAAGTTATTAAAGAAGTATCGGATAACAGTAAATAACAAAATATCATTTTATTGAAAAAATTTAAAATAAAAAAAAAGATTGTCTGAAAGTTATTGAACGAGTTCAGACAGTCTTTTAACTCTTTTAACCATATTTGGATGGGTTGATAAAAGTTCCATAACACTCTTAGTTGTACCAATTTTGGTGTCTGAGTATCTGAGTCTTGCAAGTTCTTCTTCACTAATAACTCCATCCATGTTTACATCAAGCTGTTGTAGGTCGTTTATTTCATTACCTGCATCTGATATATCATTTACAAAAAATGCTTTTAAACCTTCAACTTCCTTCAGTTCATCTTTATTTGTTGTAGCAGATCCATAAACAAGTTTGTATAGTGCACTTGCGAGTTTATGAGGTTTTCCTCCTAATTCCACACTTCCCTCATCGGCATAATATTCTCTAGCACGTGAAACAAATAGAACTAAAAGTTGTCCAACCAAATACGCACCTAATGCAGCTACGCCTATGATAACACCGTATCCATTGTTGTCTCTACCACCTGAGAACAGTGTACTAATGAATATGTAGTAACATATCAATGGAACAACACTAATTAGTGTCATTACAGCCATGTCACTATGTTTGATATGTGACATTTCATGTCCAAGAACAGCTTCAAGTTCTTCCTTATCCAGAAGTTTCAATATACCTCGGGTAACACAAATTCTACCGTCTTTTTTACTTCTTCCAAAAGCAAAGGCATTAGGCATGTTTATTTCAGCAATTCCTATTTTTGGCTTTGGCACCCCAGCTTTCATTGCCAGATCTTCAATCATTGCATGTAAATTTGGTGCTTCCTGTTCAGAAACATAATGTACATGCATCATGGTTTCAACCATCTTAGGACCTATCATGTATTGAACAAAGACCAATACAATGGCGAATGAAGCGAAGACCAACGGACTTCCAAATCCTAAGTATGAAGTGATGATTATGATTATAGCCAAAAGAATCAACATTAATAGAGTTGTGGCTATAAATAATCTTAATTTGAGTAAAAATGTATTTGCCCTTACCATTCATTCATCTCCTAAACTGTAATTTTTATAATTCATTCTATAGTCCATCTGTTATAAATAACTTTTTTTAAATTGATTTTTAGCTTTAAATTCTAAATTATAATTCTAATATTATTTTATAAATCATTTAAAGATTAAAAAAATTAATAATCGTCTAATAGGGATCAAAATAATCCCATTTATACATTTTTATTTGGTTTATATTTGTATTTATAAATAATATAGGCTATGAACCCTATAATTCCAATAATAACCACTATATCCAATATATGAAAGTAACTTTCTATCAAATCCCAGTGTGGGCCTAAGAGAACTCCAATATAGCCCAATGCAAATGTCCATGGAAGAGATCCAATGAATGTGTAAATAATGAATTTTTTAATATCCATATGTGCAATTCCGGCTGGAAGCGAGATAAACGTTCTGATTCCGGGAAGAACCCTGCTTATGAATACGGCTTCGTATCCGTACTTTTCAAACCATTTGTCTGCACGTTCTAGATTACTGTGTGTAATAAGAATATATTTACCATATTTTTCAAGTATAGGTCTTCCACCAATTAAACCTACATAATAAGCTATTAATGATCCAAAAAGGTTAGCAACTGCCCCTACAAGAGTTATTCCCAGCAAGGTCATGTTTGTGTTACCCTGCCATACAACATATCCACTAAAGGTCATTATAATCTCACTTGGAAGAGGTATACATGCACTTTCAAGCGTCATACCTATGAAAACTCCCCAGTAACCAAGACTTTGAATGAGATAGATGGCAAAATTGCTTAAGTTCTCAAGAATTCCGATCATGAACCAAAATTAGTTTGACATTAGATAAAAGGTTTTTCCCAAATTGTACATTAATTTGGATTTGAAAAAAATTAATTATTTATTTATAAAAATATTGTAATAATATTAAAATATATCTAAAAAATATGAAATATTGAGACAATTAAATTATTCAAACTTGATAAAATTTCTAGGATTGAACCCATTTACAATTAATAAATTTTGATCAGAAGTTTCAAGTGTTTTTATTGTAGTGGGAGGTATTGGGCTTCCTTTATGTGCCATTAATACGCCACCTTTTTTATTGGCTGCCATAAATTTTCCAGCATCACCATTTACTATTATTTGACCTTTAATCATGTCGATACCAGTAAAATCATCAGTATCTCCATTAATGACTACGGTACCACCATTCATAAGGGCACCTGTATTTTTCCCCGCTGTACCGTTCACTCTAACAGAGCCATTCCTCATTAAAATTCCTGTGCTTAGATCAACATTTCCATTTACAATTATTTCAAAATCAACATCTAGTCTGGCTCCAACTGTATCTTTAACTGTTTGGTCGTTTATGGTTAGTTTATTACCTAGCAGTTTAAATCCAAGTGGATTGTCTCCTTTCAACCCATTTGAGACAATATCCGTTATTGATCTGAATTTTCTATAACCCTTTAAATCGGATTTAACCTCTAAAATATTTCCCATTGGTTCAGAAACATGACCCTTAACATAGATATTGCCTCCTGTCATACTGATGCCCATTCTGGTATCGACATTGCCATCAACATATACATTTCCTACAGGTATTTCTTTACCTGTACCTCCAAAGTAAACCAAGTCAGTACCCATACTTGAACATAATCTGTGGCCGACATTCCCATTTATTTTTAGATTACCGCCTTTTTTTAAATGTTTAATAAGATCTCCAAAAGTTAAATTATTATCTGGGACTTTCCAATCAGGAGCTAGATTTTCACCATTATGTTGCCAGTAGAAGTTGTATGTGAAATCGCAGAGACAGTCAACAGGTTTTTGAAGTGTTATTTCTAATAGATCTGGTTTATTGTCTTCTGATTTTCTACCGAAGATTTTAAACAATTAAAACCCCTCTACAATCTTGTATTAATTTAACAATTAATGAATATAATATGGACTTTTGATTATTTATATTTACAATAGGCTTTGTAAAATCAATTTCACGAGGCTGTTCCAAATTGTAAGAATAATAATTGTAGTTCTTATCTAGATGTATGGGGTATTTAAGAAGATAAACAAAAATTGGGTTTTTAAAACTCCCCTAGGATATTAAATCAAATATTCTTATATTATTTCTGGGATAATCATAGTTCTTAGCAGATTAAATTATAAATTAGGCGATTTTTGATTATATTTAAATTATTTATATCTATGATGATTCTAATATTCAATTGTAGGTAATAAAAATGAACCCAAAACAAATTAATAGGGATGTTATTAAATTTTTACACCAGATAGGTGTTGATACTAGGTTTATCAGTATAATTGATGAACATATCTTAATTAACAATCAAAGATTTTCAAGATTTTCAAATAAAAGACAGGAAACATTCATTAAGAAATTTCCAAGTTTTTCCATAAGCAGATCAAAAATATTCCAGAAAATATGTACCCGGGCTTCAAGGATTCTTGCAAATTCATTAAAACCTGGAGAAAGAATTTTTATAATTGAAAATGATAAATGCTCCAATTTTATCCTGGATGTAATTATTGAGCCTTACAAAAGAAAATATGGTATCGAAATAATTTATGGTAATGATTTAGAAGATGCAAATAAACATAATGCAGATTCAGTTGCATTACCATTAAATTTGGATGATGAAGTGCAAAAAATCCTTGGAAAGATTTTAAACGGTGAAAAAATTGAAGTTTACAGTTTAAAAAATAGATATGATACTGAAAACAATTTAAAATTAATATATCCCCTAATAAACGTGCCTAGATCTTGGTTGGTATCATGGCTTGAAAAACTTGATTTTGAATATAAATATTCTAATGAAAGTACTGAAAGTGATCTAATAGAATTTTTTGAAGGATTCATTCCAGATGTACGTGAAAATATTTTAAAATCTGCATTGTACGTTGATAAGGAAAGTATACAATAATTAGTAAGTTAAAGAAAGAAAATTATAAAAAAATGAAATATATTATTAGAAAATATGTTTCACTAGAAATTAAAAAGAGAAGTCTGTGAATTATCTTTTCCATTTTTATCAGATTTTTTTTCTTTATCTTCTGATTTTACTGATGATTTAGTATCTGATAACTTCTTATTATTCCTTTTTTTATCTTTCTTTTTATTTTCAGATTTTAAAACTTTATTTTCTTCATTTAAAGATTTTTCTGTCTTTTTTGCAGGACTATCCGATTTTTTAGTTGCAGATTTGGATCTAAATCCATTAAAACTATCTGGTTTGGAATCTTTAGGAACAGATTTTTTAGTTTTAGATTTTTTTACCTTAATTTTTCTTGATCTGAAAAGTTTAACTTCATCATCAGCTAATCCATAATAGGTAGCTAATTCATAGGCTGTTTCATCGTTTTGGAACATTATTTCCATGTATGGGAATTGTTCTTTAACAACTTTCTTTGATGTGTGAAGCTTTTCACCCATTTTTTTGGCAACTTTATCTTTTAAATCCCGTTTTGCTCTGCTTTTAGAGAGCATTGCAAAGATTGATGAATTTGTAAACCTTGAAAATTTTCTGTATGTCTCTTCCTTTGACAGTGCAACACCCAGGCTCATGAGTTCGTATGTGTATTTCCAGTAGGAATATACGCGTGTATTAAATGCCCTTCCAAGATAGATATCTGCAAGAGATATCATTTCATAAGCTTTCTGAAGTTCATCAACCTTTTCATATTCTCGGGGAATATTTTCAGCTATCAATTCAATAAGAAATGAAGGTTCTGCTTCGACCTTCATTGCATCCTTTATTCTACGAGGATTTTTACTCTTAAGAACTGTTCTAACAGAGTCGAAGATATTGATAATATCATCTTTTTTGGATAATAGTTCAAGGTCTTCAGAAGTGATTTTTGTTTTTCCACGTGCAATTACCTCAAGATCATTAATTGCAGATCTTAAATCTCCGTTTGAACTTTTAGCAAGATTCCGTATAACATGTTCTTCAAATTCAACACCCTCCTTAACACATATTCTCTTAAGCAGAGCCACAATTGAATTTGTATGAACTTTACGCAAAATTAGAGTATTACATTTAGTTTTAAGACTTTTCAACCTTTTGCTGTATGGATCGTTGGCCATCATGATAAGGGGGTGATGACCTTCCTTAATGATTTTACTTATTGCTCTTGTTCCGCCTCTATCTTCAGTTCCATGAATTCCATCCACTTCATCCAATATTATTAGTTTAAGTCCATCTCCAAATAATGATTTTGATGCAGAGGCTTCTCCTATTGTATTTAGAATAATGTCGTATGATCGCTTGTCACTTGCGTTGAGTTCAATATATTCTGAAAACTCATTTGCAGCCAAATGTGCAAGTGTAGTTTTTCCAGTACCGGCTGGACCTATTAGAAGTAAGCAGTTCTGGGTATTACCCATTAACCACTCTTCTGTCCATTCCACTATTGCGTCTTTTATCTTGACGTTTCCTAGAACTTCATCAAAATTCTTAGGACTGTATTTTCCTGTCCACAACATTTAATCTGCCTTTGCATTTATTAAAAACTTGGTTAAAAGTGCTTCAAGTTGAATTCTTGGATTGGATCCTTCCCTTATCCGATAATCTGTTTCACCAATACTTTCAATCAAGTTTATATAGATATCTTCTCTTATGCGTTTTTCTAAAACCATTCTTGATACTTCTTGGTAGATCTGGGTTACCATATCTTCTCCACTAGTTCCTTGAACTACCATAACATCTCTTAATAGTTCCCTAGCGCTTAGAAAGTCACCATCAAGAGCTTTGTTTACTATCTTTCTCACATCTTTTGGTTTGGCCTTTGAAACAACATCATGTATACTATCTTCTGTTATTTCTTCATCTAACGAGGCTGAAGCTTGTAAAATATTCACAGCTCTCCTTACATCACCTTCAGCAAAATAAACAATACTTTCAATTGCACCTGTACTAATGTTAAGATTTTCAGCCTCTGCAATGTATTCTAACCTTCCAATTATTTGATGTCCTTTAACAGGAGCAAACCTGAATATTGCACATCTGGACTGGATAGGGTCAATTATCTTGGATGAGTAATTACATGATAATATGAAAGATGATGTCTTAGTATACATTTCCATTTCCCTTCTTAGGGCATGTTGGGCATCTTTGGTCATATTGTCTACTTCATCTAAGAAAATTATTCTAAAAGGAGATCCAACGGCTTTTAAACGTGAAAAACTTTTTATATCATTTCTTACAGTATCTATGCCTCTAGCATCAGAAGCGTTGAGTTCTAAGAAGTTCTGTCTCCAATACTCCCCAAGTACTTCCTTTGCAAGAGCTATTGCTGTTGTTGTTTTTCCAACACCAGCAGGGCCTGTAAACATGAGATTGGGTAAACTACCCTCTTTAACGTATCTTTTAAGTCTTAAAATTATATGATCTTGACCCACAACTTCATCTAAGGTTTGTGGTCTGTATTTTTCAACCCATGGTCCATTCATCCATATCACCACTTTCATATTGTATACTATGATTATTAACTTTTATCAGAAGTTGAGGATTGTAAAAATATCCTAAAATGAAAAGATAGAAAAACGTGTAAAAAGAGTTTCAATGAATTTTAACTCCAAAAAGAGATTTAATTAAAATTATTCGAATAGTTCTGCCATTTCCGGATGCATTTTGGTGGTGATTCCAAGTTTTTTCATAACAGGCCCATATGAATTGGTGATAATCTTAAATTCTGGTCTTACCATCCCTCTGAATGCACCATAACCCATAACTTTTCCGTAATTATCTGTTACAACATCTAAAATTCTGGTGAAATCTTCTATATACTGGGATTCTCTCTCCTCAATTGGGATATTATTTGCATTTTCTCTGATCTTGGTGAAATCTATTGTAGAGTTGCTTTTAACATTAACTCCATTGAGTAATTTTTTGCACTGTTCAATAGGCAGAAACTTCTGGGTTAACCCTCTTGCTGGTGCAACTCCCATAATCTTACTTGCACCAATTGACATAGCTCGGAATATAGCTTCATAAATATCTAAAATTAAATCGGTACGTTCTGTTATATTTTCTGGTATCTCAACTACCTTTTTAATATCGGGAAATGCAATTGGAGGTTTTATTACAGGGATGGATATTCCTTGTTTAACATCTGAATCTATTTCAACTTCTTTAGCTGTATGTTCCTCAGAAATTATTTCTTCTTTTGGAATATCAGGTTTAACCGATTTTGTCTCAACTTGTACTTCTACTTGAGAATCTGATGAAATAATTTCATTATCTATTCCCATATCGTTACTTTGTTCTGAAAGATTGTCGGCTATAATTTTTTCAGGTTCTAATTTCTCTGAAATTATTTCTTTAGGTTCATCCGATATTGGTTCTGCTTGAAGTGGTTCAGGCGTTATGGATATCTTTTCTTCTGCTACTATTTCAAGATCCTTGGTTAGTTCAACAATTTTTTCTGCTGCCCTTTTGGATGAAACCATAATCAATCCTACGTTGGCACGATTTTTCATTAGAACAATGAAGTGCACTTTCCCCAAATGGAGGAATAATGCTTTTCCATTTTCAGATTCAACTAAAATTCGTTGAATATCTCCCTGATTAGAAGAGTTAAGTAACCTTTTTGATGAACTGGTTATTACATGTGCCATTGGTCCAAATAAGCCTATATCTACGTCTTGTAATATGCGTTGGCTCAGTATATCTCCATTGCCATCTATAATTAGGCTTCCTTCCACCCCATCAACTTTACCAAGATCATTAACGATCCTTTCAAGTTCCACCTCTAGATTATGATCTTTCATTGAATCACAGTTAAGATAGTAATTAAAATCTAATCTTAATATTCAAGCTATTATGTTTATCGTTTTTAAAAAGATATAATTTAATGAAAATGAGTTCTATAATTTAAATTCACAATAAAAAAATTGTGTTACTATATGAAATACATATTAATCTATGGTTCTAACAGTAGTAGAGTGCTGAATAGAGTTTTTATGGAATTTTTTTATCAATTAAAAAAAATAAGGACAGGGAATTTAATTCCCATATTTATATTATTTGTCTTTTAACCAGAATTCCTTCACTGTCATGAATATCCACAACAAGAGGTGAATCACCATTTATCATGTGTGTAGCACATGATAAACAAGGATCATAAGCCCTTATTATCATTTCAAGCCTATTTTTTAGGCCTTCTGATACTTCGTCACCTTTAATCATGGCTTTGGCAGTTTCTCTAACACCTATATCCATGGAGAGATTATTTTGGCCTGTTGCAACAATGAGATTCGCTCTTTGAATAATACCTGCACCATCTGTTTCGTAATCATGGAATAAAGTACCTCTTGGTGCTTCTATTACTCCAACTCCTCTCATCCTCTTGTCTGAATTTTTGGCGTCGTCGGTACTCATTAATGGTTCGCTAAGTGCGGTTCTTATGTTGGTGCCAATTATTGCATCGTCTTCTAACAATTCCACTGCTTTTTCAACCGAGTACATGAGTTCGATAAGCCGGGCATAATGATAGAGTAATGGGTTTTGTGCCATTCCATATTTGTCTTTGAATTCTCCATAGAGTGCAGATGCTCTCTCAGTAGGGATGCTGTCTGCAATATTTATTCTTGCAAGAGGTCCAACACGGTAGTTTCCCTCGGGGAATCCTAGTTGTTTCATAAATGGGAATTTCATATAGGACCATGGTTGTACTTTTTCTTCAATATGATCCAAGTAATTTGATGGGTCAAATTCAGAAACAGAGTTTCCATCTTTGTCAATCATCTTCATTGGTCCATTGTAAAATTCAAGAGCTCCTCCATTGGTTAAACTTCCAAAGTGGGTTTCAATTGGTCCAAGTGTTTCTATGGCATCGGCATATTGTTCAAAAAGTGGTTTTGCTACTTCTAAACCTGACTCAACTAATCCTATTCCTTCTTTAACTTTTGGCAGTAAACCATCTCTTTCTTCTGATGTAAGAGGCTTTGATTGGCCTCCTGGAATCGATGTAACAGGATGTATAGGTTTCCCACCTACAACGGATGTTATTTCCTGTCCAATTTTCCTGGTTTTAATTGCCATTTTTGCAAGGTCAGGATTCTTTTTGATGAGTCCAACAACATTCCTTTCTGCAGGGTCAGAATCAGGTCCAAGAATTAGATCTGGTGCACCTAAGAAATAGAAGTGAAGTGAATGAGAATGGATATATTGGCCAAGCAAAGTTAATTCCCTTAATTTTTGAGCTGTTTCTGGAGGTTGTAAACCGAAAACAGCATCTGTGGCCTTTGCAGAAACTATATGATGTGCTGTTTGGCAAACTCCACATATTCTTGGTGTTATTCTAGGAGCTTCTTCAATGGCAGCACCTTCTAAAAATTTTTCAAAACCCCTTATTTCCATTACATGGAAATGAGCATCTGAAACATTTCCTGCATCATCCATTTGAACAGTGATCTTTGCATGCCCTTCAATTCTTGATATTGGGCTTATTTCTATTTGTTTCATGGTATCACCTTTTATTTCTTGATCAATTGAGGGATCAAGGAAACTTTTTTATCCTCCATTATTGTGCTTCCAATAACAAATCCGTATACAATATGTCCAATATCGTATAGTTGTTTTTCAACGTCCTTGTGGGGCATCTTAGAGATATGTGCGATACGGTTAATAACGCAGTTGTAAACATCATGACTAGGCTCTCTTAAAATATCCATTGAAGGTCCACCACATCCATGGCATGGAACTCCAGCAGCTGAACACAATGCACCACATCTTCCAAGAGTTACAGATCCAAGACACACATATCCTTGACTAAGGAAACATTTTTCTTGGTCTGGTTCTCCTTCTATCCTTCTATGGATCTTATCAAATTCAATATGTTCCATTGTACGATTACAATCTGCACATACAGATTTCTTAGGTATTTCTGGAATTTCTCCCGCTATTAATGGCACAAGAACATCCTTGATTAAATTTTCTTTAGGAGGACACCCGGGTATATAGTAATCTATCTCTGCCATATCTCCTGCTGGATGAACTATTGGCAATAACTTTGGAACAACTTCAGAGGGTTGTTCAGAAGATTCTGTACTTGGATTGTCAGAAAAACTCCTGGCTGAAACATCTTCTGGACTGTAAAGATCCGCCATACAAGTTATTCCTCCGTAACATGCACATGTTCCATAAGCAATAACTGTTTTTGCCTTTTCACGGATTTCTTCAAGTCTTTCCTTATTTTCTTCATTTCTAACAGAACCTGAAACAATGGCTATGTCTATGTCTTCGGGTATTTCCTTAACATCCATAAGAATAGGTGCATAAACCAGTTCTGCCTGTTCAAGCACATCAATAAGATCTTCATGGAGATCGAGTATGGATACTTCGCATCCAGCACAACTTGCTAAAAGTTCGAGGGCTAATTTAACCATTATTTGCCTCCCCATTTGATTGTTAATGTTTTAAGACAGGCATTTGGTCCGACATGATCAATATCTAATTTTCCCTTTATTCCCATAACTTCTTCAACAGCCCCAACAGTGTATCCGTAGAGTAAATAACAAAGAGGTCCTTTTTGAGGTAGTCCTTCTCTTCTAAGGGTTTGTCTTACCACACAGTCCCTAAATATGAGTTTGACAACTGTTTCATTACCTTTTTCAACGGTGTATTCTGCTTGGTCTGCGGGTTTCCACATATCGAAGAAGAATTCAATACCTAATATTTCACTTAACTCTTGCATTGCCTTTTCTAGGTCATCGGTTTTTTCAACCATTTTACCTGCTTCATGCCCCATTCTTTTTCCTGCCTGGTATACAATTGCATTTGCACCACGGCCTGAAACTTGTTCAAGTGCACTAGACATCGAACCAACGAATTTCATGAGTACATGAAGGGCTTCTTCATAATCATCTATGCCTCCCCCACATTCATCCGGAATAAGTTCGGGTTTGAAATCCCCCAATATTTCTTTTTCTTCCCTTTCTATCTGATATTCCATATGAGCCATATAAGAATCTCCCTATATTATTTTTTTGAGTATTCCACTTACTCTTCTATCTATGTAAAGCCTTTTGGCTACGTGTATATTTTTATGTTCCATTGCTTCTGATGGACAGATTTCATGACATGACAAACAAGCCATGCAGTCATCTTCCTTAACAACTTTGCTCTTGTTTTTTGTTTCATCCATTTCATAGACATCGTTGGGGCAATCGTCCACACAAGAACCGCAACCAACACAAGCATTTTCGTCTATTTCTATTTTTACCATCTGTACGCCTCTTAATATTTTTTTTGGTAATGGAAGATTTCAACAGTTACAAAATCATTCCATTTGACCTATATATGATTTTTGACAATGCATTATTAATCTTAATATATAGATTACTCATTATTAATAAGGTTCACCCCAAATAAAAAAAGAATTTTTCAAAAAATATTTATTGATAATTACCACTATCGAAAAGGTCATAAACAGTTAAATAAGGCATAATATCAGATTTTCTGAAAAAAAATTAAATATCCTCAGTTGAAACAAGCTTACAATGGGTTATGTATGCTGCTTCTTTTTTTCCAGGAGGATAACACGTCATTAACATTAATCTTGCATCCCCTTCCTGTGCAAATCTAACAGGATTAGTTTTATAATCCCAACGTATGTCATCACCGTTTGAAGTAACTGAATAAGTGTATTTTTTCTTCATTACAGCATCTATGATTATTACTTTGTCACCGATTTGTAGCGAACCTAAGTTTCGGAATAATCCTGAATATGTTGTTCTATGGCCTAAAATACCACATTCTCCAGGTTGCCCTGGGTATACACTTTCAGAATAGTGAAAAACAGCGTTGTAAGCATTAACAGTATCAGAACGTATTGTGCAATCCACTCCAAGTTTTGGTATCACAAGTTCTCCGATTGAAGCACCTCCACTTGAACTGAGTGGATCTAAGGCATCAACAGGATTACTCATCTTTTCATTATAATCTTTTAAACTCTTTTGTGCTTTACCAAGTTCTTTTGACTGTTCAAAACCTGCCATGACTATTGTTAAGGATAAAAATACGCATCCTAATAGTATTGCAACCGAGAATATTCTGTTTCTATTCATATTTATCAACCAATAATGGTCCTATTTCCTTTGCTATAATAGATCTGTACTCAGCAACCTTCCATGGATCATCTACCCAGACACTTAACATGGCTTTGATACCAGTATCTGCAAGTTCATTTATAATTAAATCTGGTTTTGGTAAATCCAGAGCCCATTTAAATCTTAATGTTAAATTTTTGAATCTCTCAGCTATTTCTTCCACATTTACAGAGTAAGGTATTGTAATATCTAGATCAACCCTCTTCTCCTCTAGAGGTGTGTGATTTACAAGTAAATTTCTTGAAAAATTTGAATTTGGAATTGTTATAATATTATTGTCAGGAGTCACAAGTTTGGTGACTCTGAAACCCATGATCAAAACTTTACCTTTTTGATCAGATATTTCAATAATATCCCCTACTTTGAAACTTTTATCTCCCAGAACAAAAAGCCCTGAAATAAAGTTTGATATGGTGTCTCTTGCTGCAAAACCCACAGCTATACCTACAATACCTAAACTCACGGCTATAGCTGTTATATTTATTCCAAGTTCATTGAGTATTATTGTTACAGCAAGTGCATAGATAGTATATTTGATAATTTCATTTACAACTTGGATTAGGGTATCATCTGACTCAAATCTTTTACCAGTTCTAATTATGAAAATTGATGACCATTTAATTATTAATGTTGATACACCTAGAATAAGAATAGTAACAATAATGTCTCTTAAAGTGGGGTTGTTGAGTATTGTTTCAAGGTTCATTCCGTTTCACCTCAAGAATCATCATATCCTCTGCAACAATAGAATTTTCAAATACTTCTAATGCTTCCTTTTCAATTGTTTTATTATCTTTATATCTTGTACTGATATGGGTGAGAACTAGTTTGTTTACATTAGCTTTTTTAGCTATTTCCGCTGCCATTGAAGCTGTTGAATGCCCTGTTTCGTAAGATTTATCCATATGACTGTCGTTAAATGTTGATTCATGTATCAAAATGTCTGCATCACTAGAAAATTCTATCATCTGTTCGCATGGTCGGGTATCACCAGAATATACTATTTTCCGTCCCTTTCTATTTTCACCAAGTACCTGTTCGGGTTTAATTATTTTTTCACCAACTTTAACAGCAATTCCACTTTGAAGCTTGCCAAAATCGGGTCCAGGTTTCACACCAAACTTTAAAGCATTTTCTTTAAGGAATTTAGGTGATCTCTTCTCATTTATACTGTAGGCAAAATTTGTTACTGAATGTTCCGTTTTACAGCACATAACAGTATATTCTTCTTCATCTAATACAATTCCATCCGAAATAGTGTTTTCTATTATATCGAATGAAAGTGCAAAGTAACCGAAATTTTTGATATGTTTAACAAATTCTGAAAGACCTGGAGGTCCATATATGTTAAGTGGTTCGGTTCTGCCACGGAAAGCCATTGATTGTATAATCCCTGGAACACCAAGGATATGGTCACCATGAAAATGTGTTATGAATATTTTACTTATTTTCATGGGACTTAATCTGGCCCTTGTCATTTGTCGTTGAGTTCCTTCTCCACAGTCAAATAATATAATCTCTCCAAAACTTTTTAATGCTATTGCAGAGTGGTTTCTGTGGTTGGTTGGTATTGCTGATGATGTCCCTAGAAATATTAGTTCCATTTGTTCCAATCCTATAAATATTATTTAATAATTTTTGTAAAGAAAATTTTATTTAATTTTAGATAATCCTAAATTAAATTATATTCATTAATTCATTTTGTTATTGTTAAATGGGTTCCTATGACCCCTTAACTTAATGAACATTTATATCTTTTATTTTATATAGAAATACCCATAGAAGTTATTAAAATATATGTAAAAGAAACCATTTATCTAATTTTTTAAGGTAAAGTGATATAAATGAAGTATGATGTAAGGGAAATAATTAAAATGGTGTACCAAGACATTGGTTTTGAAGATATAACCACTAAAGCCCTAATACCTCCAGATAAATTGATAAAGGCCAAGATCATCAGCAGAGAAAAGGGAATTTTATCCGGTATTGATCTAGTTGATAATATTTTTCAGGAGTTCTCAATTAATACCACTATAAAAAAACATGATGGGGAGAAACTTGCTGAAGATGATATTATTATGGAGATTGATGGTGATGCAAGTACAATACTCAGTGTTGAGAGAACAGTTCTTAATATACTCATGAGGATGAGTGGGATTTCTACTATAACTGCAATGCTGATTGAAAAGGTTAACAACAATGTGATCATAGCAGGGACACGTAAAACTACACCGGGACTTCAATTTTTAGAAAAAGAAGCCATAAGGGTGGGCGGTGGCGATACTCATCGATTCAGGCTAGATGACTGCATCCTTATAAAAGATAACCACATTGCAATAGTGGGCAGTGTGAAAGAAGCAGTTGAGATGGCTAAAGGCTATGTTAGTTTTACAAAAAAGGTTGAAGTAGAAGTTGAAAGCACAAAGGATGCACTTGAAGCTGCCATGGCTGGGGTAGATATAATCATGCTGGACAATATGAATCCCGATGAAATACGAAATGTTTTAAATGCTCTTGAAAATAAAGGACTTAGAAATAAAATTTTAATAGAAGTTTCAGGCGGGATTAATCCGGATAATATTGTTGATTATGTAAAAACGGGAGTTGATGTAATTTCAACTGGTTATATAACTCATTCTGCAAAATCGCTTGATATGAGTCTTGAAATAATATAAAGGAAGAGTAAATTGTTTATTTAATTAATATTTTATTTAAATATCAACCTTTTCATATTTTTCATTCCTTGGTTGATAATTATTAGGATTTTCCTTTGTCTTATCTAAATTATTAGGGGAAACTACAATATAATGCAATAAGTTTATATAGGTTTTTTTACAGATCATTTATAAAGAATATTGGAGGCATTTTATGCTAGATCACAATGATGAAGAATACAAAGAATTGGATGAAGATAATACCGAAAATTCAACTGAAGAATTAAATACTGATTCAAATCAAGATTCAACTGAAGAATTAAATACTGATTCAAATCAAGATTCAACTGAAGAATTAAATACTGATTCTACTGAAGAAAATGAAGAAGAATTAGATGCAGATTTAGAAGAAGAGTTTGATGAAGAGGGAGAAGAAGACGAAGGTGAAGATTTACCCTTTGCAAAGGCTGAAGTTGTAAGGCTCATGAAACGAAATCTTGATAAGGACAAGATGATAAGGGAAAGGGTTAAAGTTGAGATGAACAAGTTCCTTGGCGAAGTACTAGAACGGGTCTGTGAACAACTTAATGATTATCCTTACACAACCATTGAATATGAAATGCTCAAAGAATCAATATATCCTTACACCAATATTAAGAGGATTAATGAGGAGAAATTCAGGATATTAAAACATCTAGAAGCTATAAAAGCAGATTGTGATGCATTAACAATGGATGTCAAAAAATCTCTCAAACTTAAAGATGTTGATGATGAGAGTGATGAGATATTCTGATATCTCTTCATTTCTTGAATTATGATTCTGATAACCCCGATTTTATTCAAAATAAATTAAATATTTATGAATTTATTTTAAATCCTTGAATTTAACTATTTCAGACAGTTTTTTGCGTTGTTTAACTTTTGGTTCTTCTGCAGGATATCCTAATGGAGTAAATACAAGTGGTTCAACATTTTCAGGCAAATCTAAAATTTCACGAGCCGCATCCGGATCAAAAGCACCAACCCAACAAGTACCAAGTCCCAAACTGGTTGCAGCTAAAATAATATGATCCATTACAATTGATCCATCTACATCTGCATAATTTTTTCCATCTTTACGATTCCAAGCTTTAGAAGGGATTACACACAAACAGATCACTAAAGGAGCTTCACTGAACCATTTTGCAGGATAAATACGGTTTAATTTATTTTCAACTCCTTGTGTTTTTATTACAATCAATTGAAATGGCTGATAATTCACAGCTGTAGGTGCAAGACGGGCTGCTTCAAATATAACATCTAATTTTTCTTCCTCTACATCGTCAGGTTTGTAACTTCTTACACTGAATCTGTTTTTAACCAGGTTTAAAAATTCCATATAACTCCTCCTAATAAATCAACAAGTTATAAAATTGTACAAATAAAATAAAAAAAAATTAATAATCCAATGATAAAATATAATTTATCATTCATTTTCAATGGTCATAAAACCAGTATTAAGTTCATTTATTTCTTCTTCAGTTAATTTTCTGTGTTTTGCATCATTGTCCACTATTATGCTGTGTCCAAATGGATCTTCCAAAACTAAAGTTGCTATTTCATTTCCAGTTTTCAATTCTTCAATTTTTTCAAGTATTTTAAGGGCATTTTCCTGTATTTGTTTTTCTTCTGCCCATTCCATTGCTGTGGCAACAGCAGATTCAAATCTATTAATGACTCCTTCTACATTAGAAACGTAACCCTGTGATTTGGGACCTGGTTCAACCTTAAGACCTAATTCGGGTATGCTAAGAGTTGCAGATTGGGATTTAACAATTCTTGTATTTAGTTTATCTTTACTGATTTTGAGTGTGTATTTCACTGGTTCTTTCTGCTCCAAACAGATGGTATCAGAATGTTTATATCCACAATCTGAACAAAGCAGAGTTGATTCCATAATTTCCCCAAAATAGGGTATTTTCTCTGTTTTACTGGTCATATTTAGGGTATTCTTACCCCTACATACTGGACAATCTGTTGTAATATTATTCAATAGTAGTTCCCCACATATTTAAAATTTAGGCAATTTACTTATTTTTAATCTACTTAAGATGTTTGAGGTCCTGTTCTAGAATAGGTTTCGTTTTTATTTTTTTTTATTTTTGTAAATAAAACCTTTATCATCAAGATCTTTTATCATATTTTCTAGACTTTCTCTATCAGGCGCACAAATCTTATGACTATGAATATTATCTGATAGACTGTACAGATTTTCCAAATCTTTTTTCCTCTTAGGATTTTTTTCCAACCTGTCTATGAAACGTCTAGCTTCCACCGGATCAAATACATTCACCTTCCTGTTTAAAGGTTCTCCAAAACCTGGAAGAAAATATGATACATCCACCATTCTACCACCATATTTATCTAGTATTATGGATGTTTCATCTTCTAATTGGTCAACAGAATGTTTAAAAAGCATAACTTTACATATTTCTCTTATTAAAGTTAGCATTCGTTTGAGCGAACTTTCAATTTTTATATTATTAATGACTGGTACTCCATGTTCCACTGCACTTTTCACAAGGTAGTCGTTTATGATCCTGTTTTCCTTGAAATATTCCAAGTGTTTGCCGCCACGTTTTATTTTCATGGCTCTTTTAACAAATCTTTCTTTGTGAACTTCTTTATCAGCGGTTAATATAAAAAAATGAATCGAAGCATCTTTTTTGAATTTTTCAATGTCAATGAAACCCGGAACTAAATGTACACCTTCTATTACAACATCATCATAATCATCCACTGCTCTTCTAATCACCCTCTCAATAGCAGGAATAACAAATGAAGCATGATCCTCAAAACCAGCTTCGATCAGTGAATCATTATCTTCAAACCGTTCTTTGTCTCTAAGTGTTGTGTAAGCATCAAATGAGGATTTATGAAGTGATGGTGCATAGTCCGGACCTATTATTCCACGGACTATGGCTCTTATAAAGTCAGTTTCAATTAAATGTTTTATTCCCAATTCTTTTGCCAGTTCAGAGGCTATAGTTGATTTTCCAATGCCTGATGCACTTCCAATTAGTATAACGTAGGGTTTTCTCAATTTTTCCCTCCCCAATTGTCTTAAATTTAGGTATTTGCCGATTTAAAACTTATGTTAACATGTCAACTACACGTTCAGCACTTCTTCTCATCTCAATTCTTATTAAACCGAGATTAATTGCTATGTCGGTTATGACTACTAAAATTCCTTCCCCTGCATCTATCATTAAAGTTTTTCCCTTTTCCCCCTCTATCATAACTTGTTGAAGTGGCTCATGTTTCATTTCTTCTGCAGATCTTTCAGCTGTACCGAAAACAGCAGAAGCCATGGCAGCAACAAGTTCCGAATCTATGTCTCCTGGTACTTCACTTTCGATGATTAAACCATCTTTTCCAACTACCAGTGATCCACTTACACCGTTGATCCTTCCTAAATCCTTAAGTATTCTTTCTATCATACCTATGCCTCCACAATAGAATTGAGTAATCTACCCAAAGTATATATCTTGGTTTAACATTTATTAAATAAATAGGTAATGTAAAGTTTCACAGTTATTCACTAAAATTACTAATATTGTTAAGTTTAACAGTAAATTCACCAAAATTTATAGGAGTGATCCTTTGTATTTTATAACTTCTCTTAAGGAAATTCAAGACCTCAACCCATTTGTTATAATAGGATGTGGAGGTGGCGGAGAAAAATTCTCTAATTTTGAGGGTGTGGAAGCTGTTGGTTTCATTGATGATGATATTGAAAAGCAAGGCCAAGAATTTTGCAATAATGTTATATCTCGAGATCTAACAGAAGTCCTTCAAAAGACAAATGCCAAGAGCGTAGCCATTATGCTGCCAATAGGTGCTGAAGGAACAGCACTCAAATATGCTGTTGAAGCAATTGATAATGGTAAAAATGTTGTTACTTCATTTAGATCATTACCGATTTCACAGAATGAATCTATTATTAAGTTTGCAGATGCTAAAGGCGTAATTTTAAAGGAAATCAGCCCTCGACTGGATGTTATAAGGAAAATATTTGGTACCGCACCCCCAATGTGTACAGAAATTTTACCAAAACTCGATTACAAACCCAAAACTCCTATAGTATTCGTTGGAGGTACTTCACAAGAGTGTGGAAAAAGAACCACAACAAGATTATTGGGTAAAGCAGCTTTAGAAAGGGGTTTAAATGCAGTTGTAATCTCAACTGATGAGATGGGATTTGAACAACCTGTTGATATGAATTTCCGGGCAGGAAGCCTCTCTGTGATGGATGTTGCTTCTGCAGTTATTGGATCTATTAAATATATGGAGGAACAGAAGAATCCTGATATTATATTCATTGAAGGTCAATCAAGCCTAACAGAAAGAGGTAACCCTCATCCAAGAGGACTTTCAGCTTCTATTCTTATAGGTGCAACGCCCAATGCAACTATTGTGTGTCACAGACCCAACCACCCATACAGAGAACCTAGAGGTATAGAATTTGAAGTTAAGGCTATTGAAGCATTAGAACCCACAAAAGTAGTTGGATTATCTTTGAATCTAAGAAATGTTAGTGACAAAAATGAATTAAATAATTATGAAAGTAAATATGGGTTGCCCGCTGTTGATGTTAAAAATGGCGGAGCATCAAGATTGCTAGATGTAATTATTGATTATATAGGGGACTTGTAGAAATGAAGGATGTACTGGATATTATAAAGAAAAATATTGGTATAGATGATGAAAATGATGAAAAAGAAGAACAGGAAACCATAATTGTTCCTGAACATTCTTTCTATGAGATAATCCTAATGAAAGCCAAGAACTTAGATGATTTTGACTTTGCATTGAGTCAGATCACCGAAGAGAAAAATCCTATTATAATGGACATGAGCTACCTTGAAAGGGATAGGCCCGAAGAATTTAAGTTAGCTGGAGAAAAATTAAAGGCATTCAGGGATAAAACTGGAGGAGAAGCAATATTACTATGTAAAAATGGTAAAAATATTATTATCATCACTCCCCCCGAGATCAAGCTTATACGAAAGTGAAAAATAATATTTAGATACTTAAAGATTTAATAATAAAGATAATTTATAATAAACTATTCCTCACTAAAAAATAATTAAAATTAGTTTTGTGTGGGGATTGGGGGATATCAATGGAGTTACCAATAACTAGACCTTCCATGATCTGCTATGCGGATGAAATTGAATTCGCAGAGTTATTGAAGGATCTTTCTTTAAAAAGACATAATGGATTCATTAGGATTACATCAGGTTCCGAAGAAGGATTTATTCTTTTTAAACAAGGTAAAGAAATTGCAGCATCTTATGATAGACATTCTAGGGTTGATGCTATCGAAAAAATTAGTGATGCAATGAATAATAAAGGAACTCTAATTGAAATTTTTGATGTACGTCCAACCCAAATTGATTTCTTTATGGATATTAACAAGCCATATATTATTGGTTCAGATGCATATGAGCTTATAGATGAGATTAAAAAATCCAAGGACTTAACAAACATAGAAACAGAAAAAACTCCAGAGCCGAAGGCAGTTCCTACAGCGAAACCTGTTTCAGAAGCTATAAAAGAATCTGAAAATAATCCTGAATCTATAAAGCCTACAAAAACTGAAACAATTGAAACAATTGAACCAAAACAAGTTCCCCAAAATGATGATGAGATAGTTAGCAAAGAAGTGTCTTCAAATGATCCAGAAATTCTATCTGAAACAAAAGAAGCTCCAAATGAACCAATTGAAAAATCTGAATTAGAAAGTAATTCTGTTAAAGATGTTGTTCCTGAAATTATCAAACCAAAAACTAATGCAGAACAATTAGGTGAGAATGACACAAAGGAGAAGCAAACTAATCAGCAAATTCCTGATCCTGTTACTGAAATGAATAGTGAATCTGTAATAGAATCGGAACAGGAAAAACCTTCTGATGAATTGAAAATAGAATCTGTAACAGATGAATCTAATATCCCCTCTACAGAGGAATCTGTTCAAGATATAGATTCTACTTTAGAAGACGATCTTGAAACCAATTTAAAGGAAGAAAAGGAAAATGCAGAAATGCCTTTGGTTGACAGGTCCGAATTGATGAAAAAATATGGTATCAAAGACATTCAAGAGGAAGATGTTGATAATATACTTGAATCATATAAAGGTGGTTCAGTAAGAGATGAAGATATTGAAAAGATTGAATTGACGTTAATGAATAAGATCAAAAAATCAATATTACCAATACCTAAAATTAAAGGAGCCGAGGTAATGGTTTTTCTTGAAAACACGGATGGATTGAGTGGTAAGGTCAATATTATGATCGAATTAGAATCTAAAGGATTCTTATCTCGTATTATGGGTGATTCAAAGGATATTAATCTGGAAAGACAGATAATAAATATATCTCAAATAGAAATAAGAAAAAGTTTCAGGAAATATCCTGAAATTGTAGATAAATTTGATGTTAATGTAGAGATTAGTTAGGAGGTTATCAGATGACAAGAGTTATAACAGTTGCTTCAGGAAAGGGCGGTGTAGGGAAGACAACTATCACAGCCAATTTAGGTGTTGCATTATCAACTTATGGAGAAGAGACTATAGTGCTTGATGCAGATGTTGCAATGGCCAACCTCGAACTCATTCTGGGCATGGAAGGAAAATCTGTAACATTGCATGATGTTCTTTCTGGATCTGCATCTATTGAAGATGCTATATACGAGGGACCTGGAGGAGTAAAAGTTGTTCCGGCAGGAATTTCACTTGAAGGCCTTCGTAAAATTAAAATGGATAGATTGGAGAGTGCATTGGAGATATTAGTTGAAAATGCGGATATATTGCTTATAGATGCGCCTGCAGGACTTGAAAAAGACGCTTTGGCGGCTATAGCTGCGGCTCAGGAGATGATACTAGTTACAACTCCGGAAGTTCCTTCCATAAGTGATGCTCTAAAAACTAAGATCATAGCAAACAAACTTGGAGTCGATATTATAGGTGTTGTAATAAACAGGGAGCAACACGATAAAACCTTTTTAACAATTACTGAAATAGAAACTATTCTCGAAGTACCTGTTATAGCAGTCATACCAGATGATCCTGAGGTTAGCAGGGCAGCAGCTTTTGGTGAGCCTTTAATTATTAAAAATCCTAAATCACCAACAAGCAATGCCATAATGCAATTAGGTGCTGATCTTATAGGTGAAGAATACCAGCCAATTGAACCAGATAAGAAGGGAGTTATTGCTAAACTCGTTGAAGGACTTCTTGGAAGGAGATAAATTAATATTGATTGGAATTACAGGCTGGAAAATGGTATAAAATGTCAAGATTCATAGCATTTGCTTCAGGAAAAGGTGGAGTAGGAAGAACATCCATAACATTTAACCTTGGGGTTGCACTTTCACTTTTTGGTGAGGAAGTTGTCATGCTGGACTTAGATCTGGTAATGGCTAATTTGGACGTTATTACAGGTCTTTTAAATCCTGATGTAACATTACATGATGTTTTAGTGAGGGATAAATCCATAGATGAATGTGTTTATGAAGTTAACCAAGGAATTCGCGTGGTTCCTACGGGAATCCATTTTGAAACTTTGAAACATATAAATCCCAACTATATCTCATGGAACAAGATAATGAACGAGATATCTGATTATGGCGATATTTTTTTAATGGATCTTCCTGCTGGAATAAACGCCAATGTATTTGAGGGGCTTCCTGAAAACACAGAGGCAATATTAGTGACACAATCCACCATGCCCTCTGTTGCAGATGCCCTGAAAATAAGAATACTTTTCAATGAATTAAACATTAAGATAAGTGGTTTTGTTCTTAATATGTGGTACGATGATAAATTTTTATTATCCGAAAATGAAATAGAATCTATACTGGAAGTTCCAATGATTGGTTTAATTCCCTACGATAGGGAAGTGGAAAGATCTATGGCTCTTGGAAGATCTGTGGTTGAAGTGAACCCATCTTCCCCAACAAGCAATGCAGTTATGCAACTTGCAGCTGATCTTCTCGGAAAAGAATATAAACCAATTGAACCTAATAAAGAAGGAATTGTTGGTAGGATCAAGAAATTTGTTGGATTACTACCCGATGAATAAATAAAATATTTTTTTATAAATTAAATAACAGAAATTTAATAATCATATAATAAGAAATAATTTAACTAGATCTATTTGGCGAAAACATGAAAGATCTCAAATTAGATGTTTTAGGACTTGGAACATGTAATACTGATTTTTTAATGAATGTGGAACGTTTTTCCGGTGATGATGATGAAGTGGATATTAGAAATCTTAGTACATTAATCGGTGGTTCAGCTGCCAATTTTGCTGTTGGTGTATCAAGATATGGCTTGAAAACTGGTATAATGGCAAGAATTGGTAATGATATTTTTGGTAAGCATATTCGCTCTGAATTAGAAAAAGAAGGAATTAACACCAAAAGGCTGATTTCGATAGATGAAAAAACAGGAATGGCATTTATTGCAATTGAACCAGATGGTGAAAGATCTATTTATACGTTTATGGGTTCAAATTCAAAGTTCAATCTTGAAAGGGAAGATATAACCCTTATTAAACATTCTGAAATACTTCACATAACTGGCATGTACATTGAAGTTGTTGAAGAAGCTTCGAAACATGCAAAATTACTTTCATTCAATCCTGGCAATTTGTTATCATCATACGGGTTGGAATCCCTAGATAAAATCCTTAAAAGAACTCATATATTGTTTTTAAACAAGAAGGAAGTCACACTTTTAACAGGTAGAAATTATGAAGAAGGAGCTAAACTCATAGTTGATAATGGTGTTCCTTTGGTTGTAGTAACAATGGGAAAGGAAGGTTCGAAAGTATATACTGAAAATAATCAAATTCATTATCCTACAAAGGAACTAAATGCTATAGATACAACAGGAGCTGGGGATTCTTTTGCAGCAGGATTCATAACAGCATTTTTTAAAAAAAATGAACTTAAAGATTGCCTTAAACTTGGAAATCAATCTGCTTCAAGTTGTATAACAAAACTTGGGGCTTTTAATAGTTCAGAATTTAAATAAATTCTGTATTTTAATAAATTTTATAAATTATATATCAAAAAATTCCGATGCATTGTTATATGATACTCTTTTTATATCCTTTTCATTTACACCAGCAAGTCTAAGTTTATGAACTGTTTTTGGAACTGATAAAGGATCTGATGGTGATGAACTCATATCACTATCCAGTACAAATCTATCATAGCCATATTCATCCATCAAGATAACAGCTTCTTCAGGTGTCATTTTTTGAGGTTGAACAGTAATTCCAAGTACTCCTTCAAAATTCCTAACTCTATCTATTATTGAATTGTCTACATGGTCAAGTAGAATAAGGGATGTTTCGATATTATCTTCAATTATTGATGCTGTTATATTAGTTATATCCTTTTTATTGGTTCTGGGTGTGTGAACAACAACTTTTATACCCATATCTTGTGCAATTTTCAGTTGTTGTTTAAACACTTTTATCTCCATTTCAGATGCAGTTTCAAGCCCTATTTCTCCAAGTGCCACAACATTTTTATTAGCAAGCAGTTCTGGAAGCTTTTCTATAACTCTTATGTAATCGGAAGATATGCTCCTAGGGTGAAGACCAACAGCAGCATACAATTTTAATCCATTCTTTCCTGCTCTTTGGGTGTCATTTTCCATAATTCTGTGTATATGATCCAAAACAACTGCGGATGTACTCATTTTCATGGGATCGTGTGCACAGCTAACTGCTTTTTTAATACCTGCCACTGCCATTTTTTCAAAATCTTCATATGGTCTTGTATCTGCATGTATATGTGCATCTATCATATATTATCACCTTTTAAGAGCAATTCTGAATTTTATTTATTTTGTATGCTTTTTTTAATTAATAAATCATGTATTCAATTTAAGAAGGATATAAATATTTTTGTTAGACAAAATAACTTGGTTATATGGTTTTCCTAATTTTAATCGAAGAGAAGGGGGTTGTAAAGAATTGTAAGAATATATCACCTAATACCTATTAAATAAATTGCATTAAAAATGATAAGACTGGGATGATGACCGAATCAAGATTAAAATTGCTAAATTAAATCCAAAAAAGAGAGTCAGAGGCTCTTATTTGTAACTCGGATAATAAATTAAATTAATTGTTATTTTAAAAATAAATAAAAAAAATAAATTAAATATCTTCAAAATCAAGTCTTCCCTCAAGAAGATCCTTTAAAATATTGTAGATATTTTTTATAGGGATTCTTGTCTGTTTCAAGTTGTCTCTGTTTCGTATGGTCACTGTATTATTCTCAAGAGTTTCATGATCAACAGTGACTGCGAATGGTATGCCTATCTCATCAGAACGAGCATATCTACGTCCTATTGTTCCTGATCCATCATATTCTGAAATTATGTTTTGATTTCTAAATTCATCCCTTATAGAATGTGCTATTTTAACCAGATCTTTATTGTTTAAAAGTGGAAAAACACTAACTCCAATAGGAGCTATTCCTTTTGCTAACTTTAAAAATGATCTTTCATCATCTTCAGCATAGGAATGAAGGAGTACAGAGTAGATTATTCGGTCAATTCCATATGAAGGTTCAATTACATGGGGAATAACCTTTTCACCCCGAATAATATCTTCAATCTCTTCGAAAGATATAATTTCTGGAGATAATTCATAAGATTTATCATCAATTTCTATTTTGAATATGCCCTCATTTTTAAAGGCTTTTTGTATATCTGATGCTTTTAAATCTTCTAATGCACTGAGTATTCTTGGTGCATCAGCCTTGAAGAGTGGACCAAATTTCTTCATATTTGGCTTCACAACCAGTTTAGTAACTGTTTTGGGTTCATTGTATTCAATGAAAACACTAAGATCTTCGTTGCTGTGTTTGCTATGAGATTTTAGATCAAAATCTGTTCGATCGGCTATTCCTATTATTTCGATCCATCCAAACCTGTCTGTTTTCACTTCCACATCCCAACAGTCAATTGCATAATGGGCCATTTCGGTTGGAAGATGCTGTCTGAATCTTATAACCTCTGATGGAATTCCTATATCTGATAAAAATCTTGCTGCTAGGCATAATTGATAAGTTAAAATTTCACTGGATATCAATCCTTCTTTAACAGCCTTTCTAGCATTCACTCTTTCTGAATTTTGTTTTTTTATCTGATTTTCTGCTGAGAAAAGAGTTAGAATATCATCTGCTATGGCATTGAATTGAGGATGGGATTTGTTTGAAGGATCAACAAATATTTCTGCTTCTGCTTGGGTAAATTCCCTTAATCTAATAACTCCTTGACGGGGAGAGATTTCATTACGGTAAGCTTTACCAATTTGAACTACTCCAAATGGAAGTTTTCCCCTGAAAAATCTTAATAATCTTTTAAATGGAATGAAAATTCCCTGTGCAGTTTCAGGACGCATATAACCTGTTTTTTTGCCCTTTGCACCTATTAATGTTTGAAACATTAAGTTATAGCTCCATACATGTGTTAGCGGCCCACCGCACTTAGGACATCTAATTTCGTTATCTGATAACATTTCAGTCAATATCTGATCTTCTAGTCCCTCTACATCTTCATTTATGGCTGCTTCAATTATATGATCTGCCCTGTAAACTTCCATGCATTCTTTACATTCTGTCATGGGGTCAGTAAAATGGTCAACATGTCCTGAAGCTTTAAGTGCTTCCTCAGGCATTATGGTTGGTGATTCTATTTCATAGAAACCTTCGTGTATTATATAGTAGTTTCTCCATTTTTCAATGATGTTGTTTTTGAGTATTGCACCTAATGGGCCGTAATCAAAGAAACCTGCTGATCCTGAATATATTTCAAATGAAGACCAAAGAAATCCTCTTTTCTTGGCTATGTTCATTACCTTGCTGTCTGTCATGATAAATCCTCTCAATAAAATTTATTTCAAAAATATAATAATTTCTTGAATCTAACTCTTTTTTAGGGTGGATCCTCTTATAAGTTCATAATCGTGTTTAATTTTACTTGTAACAGGACGACTCTGGTTCATATATTTGCTGTCTCGCTCAGGGTGTCCGTATGGCCTATCTGCTGGTGATGTCATCGTCTCAAAGACTATTTGACAAACTCTCTGACCGGTATATAGCGCAACAGGCATTTTCCCTATGTTGGATATTTCTAGAGTAATTTTTCCACAGAAACCTGGATCTATGTACCCTGCTGTAACATGCATGGTTATTCCTAGCCTACCCATTGATGATCTGCCTTCAACCCTCGCAACAAGGTTATCAGGAAGTTCAACAGTTTCATAGGTCGTTGCCAGAGCAAATTCACCAGGATGAATAATAAATGGTTCTCCTTCTTCTATATAAAATGATTCCATGTAACCTTCAATGTCTGATTTGTCCATTGGATCGATACAAGGCTTCCTTATTATTCTGAAGCTTTTAAATTCATTTCCGATCCTTAAATCAACTGAAGATGGTTGAATTTGTCTTTCTGGCTCATTTAATGGTTCTATAACTATTTTTCCAGATTTAATATGTTTTTTTATATCTTTATCACTTAGAATGGCCATTTATTGCCCTCTTTTATCTTTTTTGATATCTTCTTTTACGTTTATCTTAGATATATCTTTGACTGTATTGGGTATTCCACAGCTGTTTCCAACACCCAGTACCATAATTTTGGTACCAGTTTCAGATTCTAAAATTGAATTTTTAAGAACTTCAAGAGCTTTTTCAGATGATTCAAGAATTTTCTTTGACATCTGGTACATGGCTTCTTCAGGACTCATCTTAACAATAATTGCATCTACTTGAAGATCCTTTTTCACCATTTGCTCCTCTATAAGCCACTTGTCAACTCCAAACCCACCTATCACAACACCAATTCCTTCTGCAACAGATCCAGTTTCTTCTCCTTCAAGTTTTTGAGCAGCATCAACAGTAATTAATCTTTTAATATTCCTCTTTTCCATAATTGAAGTAACATTTTTCCCAATTTTACCAACTCTTGCACCAGGACCTTTGGCGCGCATTACAACAATATTCCTATTGTTTATGTTTAGTTCACCAACAATAAGATCGTCTTCAATATAATTAAGTTCATTTTCTGGAAGATCTTTTAAGAGCATTCCTGTTACCAATGGACCTATACCATCTCCAACAGGTTTTCCTTCTGAAAATGCATTTGCACCTTCATACTGAGCTTTAACCAATCTCATGATGAGTGGAAGGCTCATCTGAAGCATTAGAAGTATTTGAAGATTACCCGTTTTTTTTGAAAGCTCCAGATTGTGTCTAACCATCTTTGCAACGCCATTTATACCCAGTGTTGCTTTGAGCGTCATGATTATATTTGATCTCCATTCATCGTCTGCTTGAGGTGCAATTGTTTTGGTCATTTGTTTAAATCGTTCTTCGCCTAAATCCATAATTGATTCAAATTTATCCATTATACCTGCAGGATCAAGTGCAACAGGAGGGACAATAAAAAATTCCATGAAATTATCAACGGCATCACTTGGATCATTTACTGGATTTCCCTTTTCCACACATATTTTTACCAATGTTTTTTTGGATTCTTTGACCATTGCTTCAAGTTCAAATGTGTAACGTGAGATTGAAGAATTTATTCTCATTTTAAGAAGAATTGGAAGCATTATTATCAGTAGTATTATGACCACTATCGTGATTATATCGAAGGGGGTAATTCCAAGGAACATTATTTTTCACCTTCATTTCCTTTTTCTTTTATGCGTGCGTTTATTCTCCTTAAAGTTCCTTTCAAGGTATGAGCTTCTCTTCCAGATATAAATGCCCTTTCAATAATTCGTTTAAATACCAGGGATGCATTTTTGCTTTTATGAGTGGGATAACCTAATTTTTGGATTATATCCTCCATGTATATCATCAAGCTCTCTTTTTCAGCTTTTGTTGCAGCTTCAAGCCCATCAACAGGATAAGACTTTTCTCTCTTAAACATTTCATAGAATATGATGGCTGCGGCATGGGTTATGTTAAGTATGGGGTAATAATCATGGGTGGGAATACTTACAATCACATCACATAACTTAATTTCTTGATTTGAAAGCCCATTACCTTCTCTACCGAAGATTAAAGCCACATTACCTTGGTAGTTAATTGAATCTGCAAGTTGTTCTGGACTTACAGCTATTCTGGCTACATTATAACTTCCACCTGCAGTACCTGTAGTCCCAACTGCTGAGTCAATTTTAGCATCAATTAAAAAATTTTCAAGCGAATCATACGTTACAGAGTTGCTTACAACATCTCTTGCATGCATTGCTTGAAAGTAACTTTCATTTTTTAATTCACATGGATTTATAAGGACTAAATTTGTTAATCCAAAATTTTTCATGGTCCTTGCAAGGAAACCAATATTTCCAGGGGATTCAGGTTCTACAAAAACAACGTAAATCATATTTTTCACTTAAATTTTTAGGTTAAAATACTTTAATTCATTAATTTAACAATCATAGGCCATTTCAAGAAGCTTCAGAATATTCATAACCTTTACATTTTCTATTCCTGCTTTCTCTAAACTATCTCTGATATTGTATTCACAGAATGGACATATGGTTATAACTGCATCTACACCCAAATCTTTAACCATATCAACCTTTTTTTTACCAAGCCCCGCTGCTATTTCAGGTTTTCCTGCCCTTACACCTCCACCTGCACCACAGCACTGGTCAGGAAATTCCATTTCTACAAATTCGAGCCCTTTAATTTTTTTAAGTATTTCTCGAGGTTCTTTACTTATTCCTTGCCCTCTAACAAGATGGCATGGGTCATGGTATGTTACTCGCATGTTAACTGGTTTCATATCTGCTGTGTTTAATCTTTCAGCTAAAAATTCACTTATATCCACCACATTCAGATTAACTCCATATTTTGGATAGTCATTTTTAAGGGTTGAACCGCATCCAGCACATACTGTAACTATGGTATCGTAGTCTTTGAAGACTTCTTCATTTTTCTTAACAAGATCAGAAACCAGATCTGTCTGTCCAGTTCTAAGTAATGGTGAACCACAACACACTTGATCTTCTGGAACAATAACATCTATATCATTGTCTTCCAACACTTTCAGAAATGCAACTCCTATCTCTGGAATCTTGTAATCAACCATACAACCTGTGAAAAATGCTACTTTTGGTTTTTTTGTTTTAGATTCTGAATTGGCTTCACTATTTATTCCTGATTGTTTACTGTTCGCGATATCTATTTTTCCCTCTGAAACTGCTTTTATAAACCCTTTTCCCATGGTTCCTTTGCCAAGTGGTTCAACTGAGCGGCCTGTTTTTTTTATGAGCTCCATAACTTCTTTGTGAATAGGTAGAGGACCTACATCTTCTTGGCATGCAATTGCTCTCAATTTTTCAATGGCGGATCCAAAGGTGTTTATTTCCTTTGGACAGACTTCTGCACATTTTCCACAAGATGTACAGCAATAAAGTCCTTCGTCAAACCCTTCACTAGCACGATCTGCGCAGTCTCTTGGATCCATTGCAAATTTGGAAATGTACCGCATGAAGTATGGACCTGCAAATTCCGATGTTTCGTTTACTACCGGACATGCGGATATACAGGATAAACATTCAATACAGCTTCTAATCTTTTTTGTGTCTGCATATTCTTCAGGATTTATTACAGCAGGACATTCCTGATTTGTACATTCACCTTCTAAATAAAGATCCAATTTTCCAACTTTTTTATCAAATTTGGACCTGTCAACTACCAAATCTTTGATCACATCAAAGTCAAGTGGTTCAATAATTGCATTATTTGTTATTTCGGCTTTGCAAGCTAAAACCACGTTCCCATTCATTTTCAAAGCACATGATCCACATTGACCTGCTCTGCAAGAGCATCTGTAGGCTATATTTGCATTGTACTTTGTGTTGATATAATTCAGCGCATCCAGAATTTTCATCTTATCATTTTCAGGAACACTATAACTTTCTAAATGAGGTTTTTCACCCATGTCTGGGTCTTGCCTCAGAACATTAACCTTTAACATTTCTATCTCCAATTTTTTTACTAAAAATCTAATTAAAAAAGATTTATTTAAATTAAAAGCTCATTAATTCTTATTATTAAATCATTTAACCTTTCTGAATGAATAAATTCCATTTAATTTAGATGGTTAGATATTGGTTCATATATTATAAATAATTTATAAGTAGTGAAATATATTCTCCAAAATGTTTATTGATTCAATGTTCTGTATCAATGAGTTTTCTTACTAGAAGCCAATAAATTAATAGTTCGTGTTCTTGTTTTTTGTAATCAGGATATTTTGTGGATATTATGCTCCAAAATCTTTTGTTATGTCCCATTTCAACTAGATGGGTTAATTCATGGAATATTACATATTCTATAAGATAAATGGGGAGATGCATTAAGTAAATGTTTATGTTAATATTCTTTTTTGAGCTACAGCTTCCCCATCGAGTTTTCATCTTCTTGAAATAAACTTTATTCACTTTTACATTCAAATCATTGGATAAATTTTCAACAAATAACAAAACAATCGCTCTGAATTCTGGTTCGGTCATGAGAAAGTTTAGTTCTTTATTATTTGCCTCTTCTTGGGATGCTTTTATTCTGCTTAACTTTTTATATATCCAATTTTCATGTTTTTTTATAATTTCTTCTTCTTTATTATAATTTAAAGGCATTATAATCCGCAATTTATCAGTTTTAATTTCTAATCTAGCGTATTTAACTTTTCTATGGATAACTTCATATTCAACTTCCATATCTTGGATCTTGGCTTTTTTAATCATTTATATGTCCATAACTATTTTTAATGTGTATTATTACTTAGAACTATGATTTTAAATTAATTAATTGATCAAGAAATATTTAATTTTAAAATCTGCATAGGATTGATAAACAAATATATTCTTGTGTTACATATCAATAATGTGAAATGGAACTATTGTTAATTAAATAATTAGAAATTAATAATTTACATAATTTGTTTATTCATTTAAATAATAAAAGCTATATCAGAAATATAATGATTTTAATTTTAAGTGATCATCATGGATATAAAAGAAATTTTAACAGCAAGCGAAAATGAAAATTTATTCTTGCTCGGAAATGAAGCAACTGTAAGAGGTGCAATAGAAGCAGGGGTTGGATTAGCATCCACTTATCCTGGTACTCCTTCATCAGAGATTGGAGATGTATTTTCTAAGATTGCAACCGATGCAGGAATATATTTTGAATTTTCGACTAATGAAAAGGTAGCTCTAGAAGTTGCTGCAGCTTCAGCAGCTTCAGGTGTAAGATCCTTTACCTTCATGAAACATGTTGGTTTAAATGTTGCATCAGATTCCTTTATGAGTGTGGCATATACAAGTGTTGAGGGAGGTATGGTTATTTTATCTGCAGATGATCCATCAATGTTTTCATCACAGAATGAACAAGATAACCGGCACTATGCAAGACTTGCAAATATCCCCATGGTTGAACCTTCAAATCCGCAGGAAATAAAGGATCTTATGAAATACAGCTATGAGTTATCTGAAGAATTTAAATTGCCAATACTTATGAGGACTACAACACGGGTTTCTCATATGAGGGGAGTAGTTAAAACAGGTACTAATGTAGATAAACCCAAAAAGGGGTTTTTCAAATGGGATCCCAAAAGATTTGTTCCTGTACCTTCCACAGCAATGCAGATGCATAAAATTCTTGTGGAAAAAATGGAAAAACTAAAGAATATTACCAACAACTCTCCATTGAACACAATTGTTAATAAAAATGGAAAAATAGGTGTAATTTCAAGTGGAAGTGCATTTAATTATGTTATGGATGCTGTTGAGGAGAACCAGCTTGAAATTAATGTTTTGAAGATAACATTATCTTACCCATTTCCAGATCAACTTGTACTGGATTTCATTAAAGACCTTGAAACTGTGATTATTGTTGAAGAGGTTGATCCCATAATGGAAAAGGAAGTACTGTCAATTATAGGGCAAAATGGGCTTAAAAAAAATATTCATGGCAAACTGGATGGTACATTGCCAATGATATATGAGTACAGCCCAAACATTGTTCTTAATGCTTTGAACAAAGTTATTGATTCTAATTTGAATATATGCAATGCAAATGTGAGTAAAATTGCCATTCCCGAACGTCAACCTACTCTGTGTCCTGGATGTCCCCATAGGGCAGCATATTATTCTGTTAAAAAAGCAGTTGCAGAACTTAGTCTAGAAAATGTGATTTATCCGACTGATATTGGTTGTTATACGCTTGGAGTGGCTTCACCATATAATTCAGCTGATTATTTGCTTTCCATGGGTTCTTCTATTGGAACTAGTTGTGGATTTTCAAAGGCAACAGATCAAAATGTTGTGAGTTTTATTGGTGATTCAACTTTTTTCCATGCAGGAATACCTCCGCTCATAAATGCAGTTCATAATAAAAACAGATTTGTTCTGGTTATTTTGGATAACAGAACAACTGCAATGACAGGAGGCCAACCACATCCGGGACTGCCTGTGGATGGTATGGGATGGGAAGCTCCTGAAATTTCAATTGAAGAAATAGTAAAAGCTACAGGTGTTAAATTTTTAAGATTAATAAATCCATTAAACGTTAAAAAGTCTCAGGAAACGTTTAAAGAGGCACTGGAATTCAATGGAGTTGCAGTTGTAATATCCAGATATCCCTGCATGCTCATTAAGAGAGGAAGAAAAAGTGACCTCAGCCTTGAAGTGAAACAGAATAAATGTGATTCATGTGCTAAATGTGTCACAGAATTTGCATGTACAGCTATATATACTGATGAAGATGGTTCAATTCATATTGACCCTCAGATCTGCAATAAATGCAATGTATGTGTACAAATTTGCCCTGAAAAAGCAATAGGGATAAAAAAATAGTTTTAACAAATAATCAAATTCTAAATTTATTTATTGGAGCGATGAATAATGAAACCTTACAATATTTATATTTCAGGGGTTGGAGGGCAGGGAATCATAAAGACTTCAACTGTTCTTGGAGAAGCAGCTATGAAAAGTAGTATGCCTGTTGTTATGAGCGAGGTACATGGTATGGCTCAGCGAGGTGGAGGCGTGTCAACCGAACTTAAGATTGGTGATGCATACAGTCCCATAATAGAATATGGTTCAGCAGATTTGTTAATATCCTTTGAACCTATAGAAGCATTACGTGCTATTCCAAAGTTAAGTCGTAAAACATCTGTGATAGTTAATACATCCACAATATATCCTTTTAACCTAAATGCAGGTGAATTTTCCTATCCTAAAATTGAAGATATACTATGCGAACTTAACAATAAATCAATGAAAGTTTATGCATTTAATGCCGATCAAATTGCAAAGGAATCTGGGCATTTGCTATCAATGAACATGGTCATGCTTGGAGGAGCAGCTGCTGTAAATGGATTTCCTCTCAAAAAAGAAATTGTCATTGATTCTATGAAGGCAAATTTGCCTGAAAAGAGTTTGGATATCAATCTGAATGCATTTGAACGTGGATTTGATTCTATTAAATCATCCTAACTAAATAATTCCTTCATTTATTTATTCCCTGAATTTTAATAATTTACAATTTTTCATCATCTTTTTTGAAAATAAAATGGAAATAAAGAAGATAATTAAATGGCTAGGTTAATTTATCTTAATGTTGGAGAATACCCCATGTGTGAGGGTGGGGATGAATCCAACCACTACATATAAATAATAGTTTAACAATAATTAATATTATCGTATGCGATAACCAAGCATACTACACTTAATCTAATCAGTACCGTAGGAACTACGGAAATTAAAGCTTCTCTGAAAAAAACCACATTAGTGGATTTAATGAAGGAAGAAGCTCCTTCCGAAAGGAAGGGGTAGTTCACAACCCATATATTTCCTTTGCTGAAATTACTTTTGCTCCTCCATTTTGCAGTGCTTTAATTCCTGCGTCAATATTTTCTGGGTGCAAAAGTACAATTGCCATTTCTTCTTTTTCTTCTACAAATGCATATAAATATTCAAGATTGATATTATTATCATCCAGAATTCCAAGGATTACACCCAATCCTCCAGGATGATCTGCCATTCTTACGGCTATAACCTCCCCAATTTTCACAATGAAATTGTTGTCTTCGAGTAATTTTTTGGTTTCTTCAGGATCTGGAACAATTAACCTTAAAATTCCAAAATCTGAAGTGTCTGCTATTGATAAGGCTCTAATGTTTACTCCACCTTTTTCAAGTACATCTAATGCATTTTTCATTCTACCTTTTCTGTTTTCCAAAAATATAGACAACTGTTTTATTTTCATTTTAATCCCCTTATGATTTTGATTTTGATAATCAGTGTAATATTACTCAGATTATAGTTCCCTTTTATCAATTACTCTCACAGCTTTTCCTTCACTTCTAGGAAGTGTTTTAGGCTCGACAAGCGTTACTTTGACTCTTAAACCTATTTCGTTATGTATATAATTTTCAATTTTTTGTCTTATTCCCACAAGTTCCTTAATTTCGTCTGAGAAAAGTCCTTCAGATGCTTCAACCCTTACTTCGAGTTCATCCATTAAATGTGGTCTTGTAACAATTATTTGATAATGGGGTTCCACTCCGTCAATTCTTAGAAGAGCCTTCTCAATTTGTGATGGGAATACTGAAACGCCTCTAATCTTCATCATGTCATCTGTACGGCCTGTAATTCGATCCATTTTAACAAGATTTCTTCCACACCCACACTTACCTCTTTTAAGCCGTGTAACGTCTTTGGTTCTAAAACGTATTAATGGGGTACCTTCACGAGTTAAAGTAGTTAAAACAAGTTCTCCTGTCTCTCCATCAGGCAATGTTTGAAGGGTTTCAGGATCAATTATTTCAGGATAGAAATGATCTTCGAAAATATGTAGACCTTCTTGTTCACTGCATTCAAGCCCGACACCAGGCCCCATTATTTCGGTGAGTCCATAAATGTTATAGGCGGGTGCATTGAATCGTTTTTCAATTTTTTGACGCATTTCTTCTGTCCACATTTCTGCTCCGAATCCAATGGCTTTAAAATCGAGATCTTCTGTTTTTACTCCTTCTTCTTCGATTTCTTCAGCTAGGTAAAGTCCATATGATGGAGTAAATATCATGACAGTAGTTCCAAAGTCTTGCATGATTTCAATTTGTCTTTTGGTTTGACCTGTTGAAATTGGAATTACTGTGGCTCCTATTTTTTGAGCACCATAATGAACACCAAAACCACCTGTAAATAAACCATAACCATGTGTATTTTGGATTATGTCATCATCAGTGACCCCTGCCATTGATAAACCCCTGGCCATGACTTCACTCCATATTTCTATATCTCCCCTTGTGTAGCCTGATACAGTAGGTTTGCCAGTTGTACCTGATGATGTGTGAACTTCTACTATTTCTTTTCTAGGAACTGCAAACATTTCAAAAGGGTAGGCTTCCCTTAAATCATCTTTCGTTGTAAAAGGAAGTTTTTCAATGTCTTTAAGAGTTTTTATATCTTCGGGGTTAATGTTCATTTCATCTAAACGCTTTTTATAATATGGAACATTATTATATGCATTTTCAACTGCTTCCTTTAACCTTTTAAGTTGTAAATTTTCTTTAGTATCATCAGACATACATTCTGCTTCTTTATTCCAGATCATTTTATCCCCCATAACTATCCAAATGAATTATAACCAGTTATTCATGATTAAAATGATGATCACAATTAACTCACTTGAAATTTCCATGTTTGAATTTAACTGATGGATTAATAAAAGTTTGGCATTTAAATTTTAATATTAATATTTTATTAAAATATTTCATTAATCCATGTCATTTACATGCTGGTTACTAAAAGTGTTCAATGCATTTAAGAAAAAGTTTTATACACTCGTTATAAATTAGATTAATATTAACTAAGAATTACAAAGATTAGATACATCAAATGGATCTTAGGTGGTCATTGAGTTGTTTCTGGTATTGTGAGTAATAAGTAACAATAGATATTATTATGTTAAACGGAGGGGTATTGTGAACATTTTTATGTTGAGTATAATTGTATTGTTTTACCTCCTAATGGTAGGTTATGTAGGTTATGTAGCATGGAGACGAACTAAGAGTTCTGAGGACTACATGGTGGCTGGAAGGAACACTCATCCCTACATAATGGCCCTAAGTTATGGTGCTACATTTATAAGTACCGCCGCAATTGTGGGTTTTGGAGGAGTAGCCGCAAATTATGGTTTGGGAATTTTATGGCTTGTTTTTTTAAATATTATCGTTGGAATATTTATTGCATTTGTTTTCTTTGGTAAACGAACAAGGAAGATGGGGCATAATTTAAATGCTTTGACATTTCCAGAGTTTGTTTCACGTCGTTTTAACAGTAAATTCATACAGTATTTCTCAGGGGCAGTGATATTTTTAGGAATGCCTCTCTATGCCTCTGTTGTTCTTATTGGAATGGCGAGGTTTGTTGAAACCACACTTCAAATAAATTACAGTTTTGCACTTGTTGCAATGGCAATAATAGTTGCAGTTTATGTTGTATTTGGGGGAATAAGGGGCGTAATGTATACAGATGCACTGCAGGGAACCATAATGTTCTTTGGAATGATTATTCTTTTAGGTGCTGTATACTGGATGTTGGGTGGAGTTATTGATGCAAATCAGGCTCTAAGTAATCTTGTAAATATTGTTCCTCAAAATGCAACTGCCAAAGCTGTGGCAACAGGATTTACCGGCTGGACATCCATGCCATCTTTTGGTAGTCCCTTCTGGTGGACTCTTGTTTCAAGTCTTATACTGGGAGTGGGTATTGGTGTACTTTCTCAACCACAGCTAGTTGTACGATTTATGACTGTTAAATCCAATAGAGAGCTTAATAGGGCAGTTTTAATTGGAGGTGTTTTCATATTTGTTATGACATTTGGTGCATACGTTGTGGGTGCATTATCTAACCTGTATTTCTACCAACATACTGGTTTAACAGCGGTTCAAGCTTCGGGTGGAAACTTAGATACTGTAATACCAACTTTTATTGCTGCTGCAATGCCGTTATGGTTTGCATATTTTTTCATGATCACTTTACTATCTGCTGCAATGTCAACATTAAGTGCTCAGTTCCATGTTCAGGGAACAGCCCTGGGTAGGGATATTTATGAGACATTATCTGGTAAAACAGGAGGATCTTCCGTTCTTGTTGCAAGAGCGGGGATTGTTGTAGCTGTTATAATTGCTGTGATATTAGGATTTATTTTGCCAGCAAGTGTAATAGCAGTTGGAACCTCCATATGGTTTGGAATAACTGCTGCAGCATTTCTTTCAATGTATGTTGCAGCATTATATTGGAAAAGAGTTACTAAAGCTGGGGCAATTGCAGGGCTTGTTTCAGGATCACTTACAAGCCTTTTCTGGTTATTATTTGGTTTCAAGAAATCAGCAGAGGCAGTTGGGATATCAAAAGTATTAACTGGAAAGACAGTTATTATAACCACTTTACCATGGCCTACTGTAGACCCTATTATTATTGCATTACCCATTGCAATAATTGCAACAATAGTTGTAACATACTTAACTAAACCTCCTGAAAAGGAATTCATTGATAAGATATTTAATGGAGTGGAAAGAAAATAATTCCATTCCAAATATTTATTTTTCTTTCCTGGTTTTAAAATGAAGATAAAAGAGTTTAAAATTAAAAAAAGTGCACAGAAAAGCTGGAGTGAAATCTTTCAAAATCCACGTGATATAATCCTCGAAAGTTTCAAAACAGGTTCTGTAAAAATTAATAGAAGAGGAACCATCAACATTAAACATCCCCACGCTGGCTACATTAAGGATCAAATACTCAATGTACCTATTATTTCACATTTAATTAAGCACAATGTATTTGGAAATTACCTTATTGATGCAGGATTGGATGCAATGTACACATATGATCCGTATGGAGGAGTGAAAGGAAAATTTGCAGATGAATTCTTCCAAGAGAAAAATGAAAATATTGGATTCCACCTGAAAAATAATAGAATAAAGCTTGAAGGTATTTTTCTAAGTCATTTACACCCGGATCACATAGCTGGTGTAAGAGAACTGCCTAAAGAAATTCCTTACATTGTTGGAAAGGGAGAAATAGAACAATATCAGCCAGAAATATATGGAGATTTTTTAAAGGATATTGATACGTTATATGAAATAGACTTCTCCATATTAAATGAGATACCACCATGGGGTCCATGTGCAGATCTTCTTGGAGATGGATCACTATGGGCAATTTCAACTCCAGGACACACAAAAGGACATATTTCATATTTAATAAACGGTCTAGATGGGCCAATTTTACTTACAATGGATGCAAGTTTTATAAGTGACAATTTAAGACTTAAAATAGCTCCATGTGATTATACTGAAGATATAACTCTGGCACAAAAGACTTTAGAACAGATATGTGAATTTTTATTAGAATATCCTGAAGTCAAAGTATTATCTGGCCACGAGCTTTTATAATAAGCATCAAGAAATAATCGATGTAATTCATATCTCTGCTAAGTTTTTATTTTACATATCACTAAATTATGGGAGTTTATTGAGTTCTAAAATTAAAAATACATATTAAAAAAAAATAGTAATAGAAATTTTCACTAATTCAAATTATTCAATTAATATATCAATTTTATGATTTTAATTTCTAATGGATATTAATTTCATTATAAGAAGTTCAAAGTTTTTGTAATCATCATCATTAGTTTTAAATCTGATAACAAATCCTTCTCTATATTCTTTTGTATCTAATAACTTTTTATGAATTTTTTTCAAATCAATATCCTTTAGGAAGGTATTTAATTCACTTTTCCTGATTGCCATACTTATTTTGAACTCATTCTTTAATGGTGTAATATAGAAAAGTGCTTTTTTATTATCATGAACTTTTAACATCCACCCGCTTGTTTTAGAGAAATTCCAATCTTTAGTATAGGAATCTGAAATATCCATCAGTCCTTTGAAATATCTGTAACTTTCTCCAAATGCATTTTGCAAAGATTCTTCAGCTGGCTTAGGTTGTTCTTCAATAAAAACCCTTTCTTCCATATTATCTCCTAAAAATTTCTGTCAGAAATTACATATTTGATATTGTTGGACTTTCTCAAACTATATATTGAATTTATTTCATTAAAAAGTCTAAAATTACTCTGACCATAGGAGGTTCTATATCAATATCTACCGATAAGTTAGGCCCTTCATCAAGATAGAGGTCTGTTAATATGAAATCATCATTTATTTCCCTACCATCAAGAGCTGAAACGGTTTGTATGTTATAAACATTGTCTTCACCATTTTCAAAAAAATCTACAACTTTATTTGTGTCTGGTCCAACAACTCGCATAATAACCATAAGATGTTTCTCTGTAGAAAAATGGAAATCCTTTACAAAACCTTCTGGTACTATTAAATCATTTGTTAAACCTTCAATTTCTTTACTGAAAGTAATTGGTTCAGATATGTATGCCAAAAATATCACCTCATAATTGTGTGTTGTTAATTACTATAATCTTTGTTTTTTAACATAATTAAATTTTAACAATAATATGATTTTTCTATTTATTGATGTCTGGAACCGGATAATATCATGCATTTCCAACAATAAAATTTATATTTAACTAATTATATATAATACAACAGAATTAGAGGTTTGTTGGATAAACATGGAGGTTAAAATATGCAAAAAATGGGCATTGCAATAATTCTTATTATTCTTGGTCTAATTGTTTTGGCATTTCCTGTTTTAGGAGTTGTACCTGCAGCTGTAATCACAGGATTTTTAGTCCTTCTTTTTGGTCTAGGGATGCTATTTGGAGGATTATTTGAAATTAGTGAGAGTATAATTCTAGGAATTCTAGAGATACTTCTGGGTATAATAGCATTGATTCTTGGAATAGGCTTTATCTTCAACCCTGCTCTTTTTGCTTTCTTAGCAGGATTAATTATATACATTGTAGGTATATTCTTTGTGATAGCTGGTATAATCGGTGTAATCACAAAGGCGGGAAATAGTAGATGGAATGGTGTAGTATCAATTATTATTGGTTTATTGTACATAATCGTAGGATCAATAGTAACCAACCCAATCTATTTAGGAATATTAATTGGTCTGTGGCTGTTAATCATGGGAATAATAATGTTATTCCAAAATGATTAAGCCAACTACATTCCAATAATTTTTTTCATTTTTAAACTAATTTATAAAAATTAATTTCTATAATTTTTGTTTAGTAATGTACATTTCCAAATTTGATACTGAGAGTTCTCTCCATATTTGCTGTCAAAACCGCAGTTGCAATAGAATTAAGTTTAGACTGCGAAGTATCTGCACGGGAAGTTAATACTATTGGAGCTGCAGCCCCTATAACCACACCTGCAAGGTTACCGCCTGTAAGGTAAACATGGGCTTTACATAATATATTACCTGCCTCAATTGAGGGAACTACTATAATGTCTGCTTTGCCTGCTACTGGCCCACCTATTCCTTTATGTTCGGCTGCCCATGGACTGATTGCATTATCAAGTGCAAGAGGTCCGTCTATAATTTTACCACTGAACTGTCCACGTTGGCTCATTTTAGCAAGTACTGCTGCATCAATTGTAGATGGCATTTTAGGGTTAGCAAGTTCTATTGCAGTAGTAATGGCTACTTTAGGTTCTTCTATTTCAAAGATATTTGCAAGGTATATTGAATTTAATATAATACTACATTTAGTTTCTAGATCTGGATATATGTTCATAGAACCGTCTGTAATAAAGAGCAATCGCTTAAGTGCTGAGCTTTCAAGTACATACACATGGCTCATTACTTTACCAGTTCTTAAACCATTATCCCTGTCTAATACTCCACGCAAAAAATCGTCTGTATTCACAAAACCCTTCATCAATATATCTGCTCTATTACTTTTAACAAGTTGTACAGCCTTTTTAACAGCTTTTATATTATTAGGTTCGTTGTAAATTTTATTTTCATTAATTTCAAATCCTGCATTCTTTGATATGTCTAATATTTTTTGTTCATCACCTACGAGTATATAATCTGTGATATTTAGCTCTTCTGCCATTGTAACTGCTTCAAGAACCGTTGAATCATGTGCTACCGCTACAGCAATCTGTTTTTTTGGATGTGATTTTATTTTATCAAAGACCTCTTCAAACTTGGTGATCAAATTTTAACCTCCTAAATAAACTCAAAATGTCCTTAATAAATGTAATTGCAGGTTATAAACATATATTGGGATTTAAATCACTTAAATAAATGATACTAATTTACAATTGAAACTATTATCCAATTAATAATCCATTATTTTCTGGATTAATTATGTTGTTAATAATATTTAACAATTGAAGATATATTAAAATTTATTCAGAAGTCTTATGAAAAAGTTGAACTATTTTAACTAAACCTAAGAACTAATAGAAAGATTTAAAAGGTTTTTAGATTTAACATTATTAATGTATATAGTTTATAAAATTTAAATCTTTATGGAGGTGCGACAGTGGTTTTAGGAATAAGCGATCCTTGGATTTCAGCTGCATATATTGGTTGTATCCTAGTAACGCTTTTATGTGTAGTTTATGGTGTTATAAACTGGAATAAGGGCGGAGATGATGAAAATGGGCAAATTTCGGAAGAAATAGCATGGTATGATAAAGAAAAGGATATGGAAGAAAAAGAACTCGGATTATGGGATGAAGAGGGTTAGGAGTTTGATTTAAATGGATTTGTTCATACTCAGTATAGTAGTTTTAATTTATCTCCTCATGATCTTCTATGTTGGTTTTGTTGCATGGAAACGAACCAAAAGTTCTGAGGATTACATGGTTGCAGGTAGGAATACTCATCCTTATATTATGGCATTAAGTTATGGTGCTACTTTCATAAGTACCGCTGCAATTGTTGGTTTTGGGGGAACAGCAGGTGTTTATGGTATGGGTCTTTTATGGCTCACATTTTTGAACATTCTAGTTGGAATTTTTATTGCATTTGTATTCTTTGGGAAAAGAACCCGAAAAATGGGGCACAATTTAAGTGCATTAACATTCCCGGAATTTTTATCTAAGAGATTTAATAGTCGTTTTATACAATATTTCAGTGGGTTGGTTATATTCCTTGCAATGCCCCTTTATGCAGGGGTGGTTTTAATAGGTATGGCCAGATTTGTTGAAACAACATTGGGTCTTAACTACAATATAGCACTGATTACAATGGCAGTGATAGTTGCTGTTTATGTTGTTTTCGGAGGAATAAGGGGTGTTATGTATACTGACGCCCTTCAAGGAACCATAATGTTCTTTGGAATGGCATTCCTTTTAGTATCAACTTACTGGCTTCTTGGTGGGGTTGTTCATGCCAATGAATTACTTTCTGGAATGTCTGCAATGGTACCAGCCGCAGCATCAAGTACAGGGTCTACAGGATGGACAACGATGCCAACACTTGGCAGTCCCTTCTGGTGGACGCTTGTTAGTACGCTGATATTGGGAGTGGGAATAGGAGTTTTATCTCAACCACAACTTGTTGTAAGATTCATGACAGTAAAATCCAACAAAGAACTTAACAGAGCTGTTTTAATTGGTGGAGTTTTCATAGCCCTGATGACTGGAACAGCATTCATTGTGGGTGCTTTATCAAATGTTTACTTTATGCAACATTCTGGACAGCTAGCTGTTCAAGCAGCAGGAGGTAACGCTGATAAAATAATACCTCTCTTTATATCAACTGCTATGCCTCTGTGGTTTGCATATCTGTTCATGATAACACTACTGTCAGCAGCAATGTCAACATTAAGCGCACAGTTCCATGTTCAGGGAACAGCTCTTGGAAGAGACATATATGAAACGTTGTCAAATAAAGTAGGTGGATCCTCTGTGATGGTTGCTAGAGCAGGTATTGTTGTTGCTGTTTTCATAGCAGTTATACTCGGTTTTATACTCCCAGCAAACATCATTGCCGTAGGTACTGCTATGTGGTTCAGTTTGACAGCGGTTGCTTTCCTTGCCATGTACGTTTGTGCATTATTCTGGAAACGTACAACCAAGGAAGGTGCAATTGCGGGACTTGTTGTTGGAACACTATACACAGCTATCTCATATCTGTTTATAAACCAGAAAGCAGCAGCAGCCCTTGGAGTAAGCAAAGCTTTGACAGGTAAAGTGATTCTAATAACAACTATGCCTTGGCCAACAGTAGATCCTTTGGTTATTGGTGTTCCTCTAGCATTTATATTAACAATAGTTGTTAGTTTACTCACTAAACCGCCAAGTAAGGAAATACTAGACAAAGCATTTAAAGATGTGGGATAAACAGACCCATTTCTTCTATTATTTTTTTTTATTTTATTTTTGAAATATTAAAATACTTCAAATAAAAAGAACTAATTTCTAACAATAAATTATTCCCAATATAGTCTAGTTTCAATTTTAGTTATTTATAATAATAAAACATGCAGATTCCCTTTCTTTTTTAAAATAAAACTTTAAGTATAATATTAAACTTAAATAAGATTGTAATTTTGTAAGCTAATCATAGTTATATAAAGGTGAAACCATGAGGATAATAGAAGAAATTATTGGAAAAGAAGTTCTTGATAGTTCTGCAATTGTAATTGGTAAGGTGAAGGATGTAGAGGTAGATTTTGAAACCAAAACATTAGAAGCATTCATACTTGGAAAGGGCGGAATTTCAGAGGGTCTTGGAATATCTAAGGGTGAAACAATAGTACCTTATGACATGGTAAAGAAGATTGGCGATAAAATACTATTAAAAGACACCATCAAAGAAGGGGAAGGAACTGAACAGTAAATTAAATTAAACTAATTTTTTATCTTATAAAAAAGATATTACAAATTAAAATTATGTTTCATATAATACTGATTTTTTTTAGTAGGTGAATAATTTGGAAGTTAGTGGTATCTGTAGTATATGTGGCAGACCAGGTAAAATGTACACATGCACTCTTTGTGGCAGCATAATCTGTGGAAAATGTTACAATATTCAAAAGGCAGTTTGTAAATCTTGTGAAAGTTTCAAAACTGGAGATAGCAATAAATCATTCAAATGATCACAATTTAACAATTATATAAATTCAAATATAAGTAATAAAAATCTATATTTTCAAGTGATCCCAATGGAAAACACTAAAAATCAACTCATAAAACTTCTGAAAGATAACCATGTAGTGAAATATGGAAAGTTCACCCTATCTTCCGGTAAAGAAAGCAACTATTATGTTGACATGAAAAGAGCCATAACAGACCCTATAATCCTTACAAAGGTAGCTGAAATAATATCTGAAAAATTAGATACCAACGATGTGGATAAAATAGCAGGGCCTGCACTTGGGGCTATTCCAATAGTTACTGCTGTTTCTATTTTGTCTTCAATACCCATGCTGATGATAAGAAAGGAAAAAAAAGGTTATGGGACTTCAGAACTAATAGAAGGAGACCTTCAAGAGGGTGATAAAGTTATTGTTCTTGAAGATGTTACAACTACAGGGGGTTCCCTTATTAAAGCTGTTAAGGCAGTATCAGAAAACGGAGGATTGGTTAAAAAAGCATTTGTAATTGTTGATAGAGATGAAGGTGCCATTGATAATTTAAAAAAGGAAGGAATTGAATTAGAACCTTTAGTTTCAGTAAATGATTTCTTTTAGATGACAAATTTTTTTTATATTATTTTTTTTTTCAATATACAAGATCCTATAATCCCTCATGCACATGTTTTACAAGATGTTTTAATTCGGGGGTGATGATCTTTAAACCAGTATTTACAGCATTTGGAGACCCGGGTAATGAAATAATTAGTGTATCTTTATAAACACCTGCAGTTGCACGGCTTAATATGGCTCCTGTACCCAGTTCTTTGTATGATTCATATCTGAATATTTCACCAAAACCAGTGATTTCCTTTTCTAAAAGTGGTTTTAAAGTCTCAATTGTTATATCTCTAACCCCAATACCAGTGCCACCAGTTGTGATTATCACATCTACACCGCGCTCTTTTATAATGTCCTCAACAGTCAAAAGTAGTAGTTCTGAATCATCAGGAATTACTGAATAGAATACTAATTTGTGTTCTTTTTTCAGTGAATCTATTATTAAGTTACCAGATATGTCTGTGGTTTTATTTTCTAAAAAATCTTTATGTTTACTGTCACTTAATGTAATAATTCCAAATTTTACTGATTTAGGCACATTCTTCTTGTGTTCTTCCATGCTTTTACTTTTCATAAGATCACCAATTGATTGATATAATATGGTTAATTATTTTCAATCTAAATTCATTATAAAGTTTTTAAATATATTTTGTTTATTGGAATTAAAATTATTTTGCAATTTAAATTTGGTATTTAATATTAATCGAAATAGAATATACAAAAAAAGGGTTTATTATTAAAAAAACTAGTTAAATGATGTTAATTTATTCCTTATGGGGTGAGGGAGGGCATTAGGTCCAAATCGGAGGCGGTTAATTTTTTGCGAAAAAAATTAAGAGGAGTCTAATTATACCCTCCCTCATCGGTAGTGTATGTTTTTTATAACATAAAAACTTTTCCACATCGGCCCTTAAAATTATAAAAAGCGATCTTTAAGCTCCAATAATTAAAATAAAAGAGTAAACAGGAGGTTTTTTGATTTAATTATTTATGTTATTTTTTACTTTTCATTAAAACTAATCAATTTATATTATTTAAAGAAGAAATAAATGATTATATGTACCATAAAGTATATGTTCTTGATGCATCTGCAATTATAGGTGGTTTTTCCTCAAAAAAGTACCAGAATTTTATTACAGCATCAGTTATTTCAGAGATAAAAGATTTGAAATCTAAATTGATTCTAGAATCTGCAATTGAGCAAAGATCTATACGGATTTTGGAACCTGAATTAATAGATATTAAAAATGTTTCTAAGATTATAATAAAATCAGGGGATGTACTAAGACTTTCTGAAGCCGATAAAAATCTTATAGCACTTGCATTTAGACTTAAAAGAGAATCTATGAATCCTGTAGTTGTTACAGATGATTATTCGATGCAAAATGTTCTTAAAATAGTTGAAATGCCCTACAGGAGTGTTTTAACCGAGGGAATTAAGGGGATATATGGGTGGGTAAAAGTGTGCAAGGGATGTAAAAAAAAATACCCTCCAGAATATATGTATGATGAATGTGAAATATGTGGAACTCGTATTATAAAAAAAAGGTTAAAAAAGTAGTTTAATATAAATATTGAATTAGAATAAGCTCATTTTTTGAATCATCAAATATTCATGTTTTTATCAGATTATGTTAAAATATTATGAATTTTTTTTATAGATAATTATAAAAACACTTAAACTCGAAAATGATTTGGTATTGATGAAGAAAATCAGATAATCAAAGTAAAATATGATAGTAATTCAGTGGAAATATCTAGTTATCCCGTTAGTAATCTTCTTTCATTCCATTTTAAATGAGTGATAATAACAATCTGATGTAGATAAATCTTATCAGATAAGAACTGCAATACATACGAAAACTAAGTATCAAGAGAGGAATGTAAAAAATGCAGATTATAAAAGGACTGCATTAAAATAAAACTACTCTAACTTAAAAGTATTCGATTTAACATACCAAGATGATTAGTTATTGATTTTAGGAAACTAAAATATAATGTGCGCCCGGTCCAGAACCTTCTAAAGCTATAAGTCCTTTATCAACTAACTCTTTTAAGTCGCTTAATGCTGTAGATCTACTGATACCTGGATTGATACTCCTATAATCATTCTTTGTTATTTGAATAAAAATCCATTGCTTTTCGTTGCCTTAGATTTAATTCATTTAATATTTCGTCTGTTATTTTGTATTTTTTAAGTGTTTACAACAAAATCTCCGGATTTAATCTCAAAAAGAAATCTTAAATGAATATAAAACATATTTAATTCTATAATATTCAAATTATTAGATGTGTAGGAAATTTAACAATGTTGATGATTACAGATAGGTCGAATATTTAGTAAGTTTGAGCCCAAATTTGTCATGTTGTATTAAGAGATTAGCTAATGGCCATGCATTCCAGTGATGATATAGAAATTAGTTGTTTGGCAATGGCAGCCATATCTATGAGTACAAATGCTATTGAAGCTTTCCTTTTAGAATATAGTCGATTCACAAAACCTTCTACTTATACAAATAGCTTTAGGAAGGGTAATATTTCTAGAAAATACAGAAAGTTAATGAAATCTGAATTAAAAGTAGATTTTCCTGAAGTTAATGAACTCATCAGACATAGACATGACATAGTCCACCATGAACCTCATAGTCAGAGAGTTCTAACACTTGGAAATGTAACTACAAGTGATGATGCTATTGAAGCTGCAGAGACTACTGAAAGGTTTTTTAGCGATATTATTAGCTGCCCAAAGCTAAAATAAATGGTAATTGGACATTTATTAATTCTAATTGATTTAAAAGTCAAAAATTAAATAGTATCAAACCTATAATTATTCTGTATTATATATTTTATAATTAGTATGTCGAAATTAGTAATAAACTTATCATATTTGATAATAAATACCAATCATTTTTGAGAGTGGTTGCGCAGTGGTTGTATTTAATAAACCAAAATATAATATGAGGAGGATCCGGATCCTTCTAAACTAATAAGTTTTTTGTCAACCATTTTTCTTAAGTCATTCAATGCTGTACGTCGACTAATTTCAGGGTTTATGGTTCTATATTCTTTGTTCGTTATGCTACCTTTTTCGAGTAAATAATCTATAGCTTTTTTTTGTCTTCTGTTTAATTCTTTTAATATTTCGTCTGTTATTTTGTATTTTTTAAGTGTTACGACAAAATCTCCGGATTTAATCTCAAAAAGAGGTTTTGGAAGTCCTGCGTCTAAACAACTTTGTATTATTCGTTCTATTCCTGTTCCCCAATGTTCTATGAATTTTATATCAAAAAATCGTTTTGCAATTAAAGGATTTCTAGGATGGGAATTGTGAGGTTTTTCTATTTCTTTAATTGTCAGATGATCTGGAAGTGGTCCACATCCCCAAATTCCTATTCGATCATTGAAAATCCTAACTTGAATATTGGAATTTAATTTATAGTCCCTGTGGCATATGCAATTAGTAATAGCTTCCCTAATAGCTTCAATTGGATATTCCCATTTATCAATCCTTTCAGTTCCAATTATAGTCGTTTCGAGTTTTATATGATCCTTCACAAAATCCGTGGCTTTATCTCTTTGATCAATAATATTTCCACTAAAAACTTTTCTATCCGCAAAATCAATGGGATTTGTACCTTTAAATCTAGCACATTGTACTTCGGCTTGTCTAAAAAATCTTTGAGGATCTTTACCAAAAAGTAAAATAGCAGCATTAGTAAGTTTATTATCTTTAATTAAATCTAATTTGTTTAAAACTTCTTTAATAGGTAATTCAGGATCTAAATCTCGATTTCTTTCGTTATTGCTTTCCTTTAAAAACCATTTGAGTTTTTCTATATCAATATCTTCTATTAGGGCATTTTCACAAATTTTTTCATCCCAATATACTCCACTATGACCATCTGGAACCATTCTTCTAATTTCTGATGAAGAAAGTCTTTGATTAGTTTTTCCAACTCTAATAAATGATTTATCCCTAAAAAATACGGGTTTTTCTTCATTTTCTTCGATTTTAATGATAATAATATTTTTACCCTTCTCTTGTACGACTTTAATTGTAGGAAATATCGAAGGATCAGTATTTCTCTGAATATTATTGGCTAAATTTTCCAAAGTATTCTTACCTAAACTTATCCCAACTGCTTGATTGTTATTATTTATTCCTACAAATATTGAACCTCCATTTTTATTAGAAAAAGCAGAAATAGCCGTATAAAGGGCATTAGACAATGATAAAGAGTTTTTAAACTCTATTTTTTCAGATTCTCCATTTTCAATGATTTTTTACAATTCAATCACAAATAAAACCTCTTAATAATAATTATAAATTATTATTTGATGCATTATTTATATTATTAACAATTTAAATATTCAAGATATAAGAACGTATTTCATCATACTTTCGTATGAAGAAGTAAACTAGGCAGACATAAAGATGGAACACAATCAGCCACATATTAATATAATGTGTAGCAGAATATCTGGAGAAACTATTTTATTTGTTTAATTATGATTCATCAAAACTTACATTTGAACTTCTAAATTAATTAATGCAAAAAATTAATACATCTATGAAACAAATAAAAACAAGATTTGTTATGAATAAAAAATTAATCAGTAAACAAAATGAACCAAAGATGATTAAAATAGGTGTTGTTGTTCATGGACCTCAAATAGTTGACACTGGTTTTGCCAAGAAGATATTGGGACTTCTAGAAAATTATGGCAATGTAACAGCTAGGCTAGGGGGTACAATGGGTCGAACAGCCGTTATTGATGCGGAAATGGAAAAAGTAATAGATATCAACCAAAAGCTGCTTCCAAGCCAGTCAATTGACAAAATTTCAGAAAATTCAGATGTAGTTATTTTAATTAATTATGGTAAATCCAATATTACTGGACATGCATTTGGATACAAGGTTTTTAGAAGGTGCAAAGGTGTTCCAGAACTTATTCAAATTGAAAGGCCCGGAGAACCCGATGGAACAGTAATACCGTGGAATGAAAATCAGATTGATCTAGCAGAAAAATTAGCTAGAAAATTAGATCTAAAAGTTTTGAGACCTTCAACTGTAATTAAAAAAATGGAAAATGATACATTATACAATACAATAGAAAATGAAACAACTGTTTACAGAAAAATTGCAGGTGTATCAAAGAATGAAAACATTTTCCTAAATGGCATAGTAGTTGGGAAGTCAACTTCTTCAGAAGTCATACTTGTAGCAGAAAGAGGGATATTAAAAAATATTATTGGCGGAGAAATTAAGGATCATGGTGTTGAAAAACTTGGAATCATAGATCTAAACAGTGCAGTGGTTAAAACAGGATTGTTAAGAAGATCTCGAATCCATCCAAGGATATTAGAAAGAAAGGAATACAATAAACATAATTCCAAATTGAATATATCCTATTTAAGCCATGCTGCTGAGGACATTTACCAATTAAAAGATTCTGATCTTGTTGTAACTGTTGGAGATGACACAACACTGGTTGCAGGAGATATACTTTATAGATTCAAAGTACCGATAATAGGGATAACTGATGGAGATCTGGACAAAGTTGTAGAAGAAGGATTTAAAACAGTTGGATCGATGATAGTGGAGCTTGAAAGTGGTTTGGATGATATAATAGGCAATAAGATATTTTTAGAACTATTTAATGGTAAACAGACCATGGAAATCGAAAATTTAGAAAATTTTAAAAGTAAAATAATACAGATTATTAGCAACACCACCAACAGATATAATTTAAAATACAACTAGAATTATTAACCTAAAATGAGGTGGAAATTTGGATTTAGACATTCTTATTAATTCTTTAAGAAATTATGATGGAATTACCCGGAAAAATTTTATAAGAGGAGCTACTCAGATACTTGATGAAACATACAATATTGGAGGTAGAACCGCTCTAGGATTTGGTGATGATGCTTCAGCATTAGATATTGGAAATGATACTTTATTACTCATGGCTGCTGATGGAATGTGGGGAAGGCTTATAGAGGGTGATCCACGTTGGGCAGGATACTGTTCTGTTTTAGTCAATGTCAATGACATTGCAGCGATGGGTGGTGTACCAATGGGAATGACCAATGTGATTTCAGTAAACAAAGAAGATATTTGCAATGAAATAATGTTGGGAATTAAAGAGGGTGTTGAAAAATTTGGAATTCCAATGGTAGGTGGACATATTCATCCAGACACACCATACACAGCTCTTGATGTTTCAATAACTGGAATAGTAGGTAAAGATGATGTAATTACCAGTTGTGGGGCAAAGATAGGTGACAGTGTTATTATTGGAATGGATCTAGATGGTCGACAGCATCCTAAATTTCCATTGAATTGGGATACTACATCACACAAGACACCCGAACTGGTCCAGTCACAGATCACAGTTATGAACAGTATTGCAAAAAAACATCTTTTAACAGCAGGTAAGGATATTAGTAATCCTGGAATACTTGGAACCCTTGGAATGCTTTTAGAAGCCTCTGGAGTTGGAGCAATAGTTGAACTCGAAAAAATCCCTAGAAACAAAAAAGTAAGCTGGGATGAATGGTTAAAAGTTTATCCGGGATCTGGGTTTGTGCTAACTTCAAAGGAAGAAAATGTTAAAGAATGCATTGAAATGTTACAGGAAGTTAACATCACCTCTCAAGTTGCAGGTATAATAACAGAAGATAAAAAGCTTAACTTGAGACATGATAATCAAGAAAAAGTTGTTTTTGATTTTAACCATGATATAATTATGGGTATTAAAGAAGAGAGATCTTAATTAAAATCCTAAAAGAGGAGATCTTATGCTTGTGAAGGTTAATGGGGAGGAAATCGAACTCCCAGATGGTTCTACAATAAAGGATGCGGTGAATGCTTCTGGCGCACCATATAAAGAGGGTTGTGTTTTAGGAGTAATCAAAGGCCAAGAAGAGATTGAAAGACATGTTAATAAGTATAGGTTTAAAACAACAAGGGGCAGCATAATAATCGAACTTTTAAAAGACTGTCCTGACATACTGCTTGATACATGGAAACATCATTACAGTGAATTAGAAAAGCTAAGGATACGATGGACAACTTCTAACGAAGTAGCAATAGGACCAATCACAACTAATCTCACACCATCAAGGGAAGAATACGAGTATCAGAATTGGGATGTAATATTAAGTCTTTCAGGATTTACAGCTGAAGCAACACATATAATATTCAGTAAGGAAAAACACAAAGGAGTTTACGGTGCTCCTAAAGAGAATAGAGGTGTTTTTGCAAGGGTTGTAGGTGGAAAAAGAACAATAATGAAACTTACAGATGAAGATTATATTAAAAGTGTTACACCAGTTGTTGAAAGAAAAAGTATTGTTCAAAGCGCTGCAATAACTAAACTTGAAACTAAAATTACTCATGGAAATGAAATATTTACCTATGTTCTGATTGAGCCAACAAAAAAATCTCCAAGTTCAGTTGAACACTTCTTTGCACTTTCAGAAAAGGGTGAACTCCATGTGGATTATGAATCTGATTCATTTATTGGATTTTATGGATTACAAGGACTTGGTAAGGATGCAGAATATATAGATCAAAGAAAAAGAGGAACCGTTACCTTAAGAAATAAAGGAAAAGGTATAGGTCGTATATATGCGTACAGAGAAGATAGGGTTTCAACACCAAACCATACGATTGTGGGTAAGATAACCAAGGGAATACAGCTCATAGATATTGCAAATAAAGATGATAAAATAACTATTAAAACGGTTCCAGAGAGGGTTACGACTCTTTCTATGACTCAAAAGGAAGCAAAAGAATTTTTAGACTCTCGGGGCATTGAACAGATAAGGGAAGGATCAGATGATGATGATGCAGTGATTGTTGAACAGCAACCACAATTTACAATGGAAATAATAGAGAAAAATCAGGTTAAAACAGTAGGTGTTCCTGAAGATAAGATAGTATATATTGATATTACCGATAAAGCACCTAAATCATCATGGTACTTCCAGAAAATCACAGGACTTCTAGATTCACCTGTTGGTTCATTGGATGTAATGTTTGCTTTTCCAGGAATGAAAGTAATGATGTTCAAGGGTAATCCAATGGAATCCAAAGGACTTATACCAGAAAACCCACCTAAAGGCTGTGTAAAAGCTGGGGAGATAGGAATAACTAATATGTCAAGAAGACAAATAGGTGTTGTTGGAGTGAGATTTGAAGACAACGATGAATTTGGACCCACAGGAGAACCATTTTTAGGAACCAATATAATTGGAAAAATTGTTAAGGGAATAGAGAATCTTGAAAAATTCAAGGAAGGAGACACAGTTTATGTCGCAAGAAGAAAGCTCTAAAGTTACCCGTATGATTATTTTAGGACCTGCTGCAAATATAAGTCAAACAGAACTTGTAAGAAAGCTTCATATGATGGAAATTCCACTCACAATTAAATCAACATGTTATGGTGCAATTATTAATGGTGATGAATCTAATGTTAACAAGGCTGTTGAGGAAATTCGGAAACTTGACTATTGTAATATATTCACCAAAGACAGAGGATTTCCACCGGGAGATCCAAGAAGATGCAGGGCAAAAAGGGGCGGTGCAAGGGAAGGATTTCACCAGCTTGAAAAGGAGTTTGAACTACTGGGCTATGTAAGTGAAGCCCTTGAACATCCTAAAAAAGTTAGTCTTAAAAAACCAGGGAAGATATCGGTTGATACATTTAAAAAAATTGCGGAGGAGAGTGAAAAATGAACCTTACAAAATCATCAACTGGGGATGAAATTACACCCCTGGCACTTGCAATACACGAACTCGTGAACAGACTTCCCATAACCATGCGAACAAAAAACACAAGAGGAGTTAGAATCGAAGAGGGTAAAGTAATTGACAATGATTATTCAGGCCCAATTCTTGAAAAAGTACTTGAAAATGGAAAAATATCCAGTGAAACTCCGAATCATGGTCCTTACAAAGGCGTACCAGTTCTAGTGGTTCCTTTATTAGAAAATGATGAAGTAATAGCTTCAATAGGTGTTGTAGATACAACAAAAGGAATTTACAGTGATATAATGCAAATAACTAAACGACCAGAACAGTTTGATAAAGATAACTCGAGGGGGGAATTTTATTGAAAATAGCAATTTTCCCACCCAACTCACTTATACTTGCAGATCTCATTGAAAGAAGGGGCCATGAACCTCTTGTTTTGCAAAAAGAGATCAGAAAGAGGGTTACTGATGTTGAGATAGATTCACCACCATTAAATATTACAGCAGAAGAACCTATTAAAGGGCTTAAATATGCTGCAATTGAAGTACCTTCAGGTGTTAGAGGAAGAATGGCAATATTTGGTCCTTTAATAGATGCTGCTGAAGCAGCAATAATAATGGAAGATGCACCTTTTGGTTTTGGATGTATTGGGTGTGCTAGAACCAATGAACTTTCAATGTTCTGCCTCAGAAAACGTGGAATACCTCTTTTAGAACTACATTATCCAACAACCAAAGAAGAAACAATGGAAGTTGTCAACAAGATCAATACATTCTTAGACCAGTTAGAGAAGTCGGAGGAATCAAATGGTTAAAATAGCTCAAATATCATGCGGAACAGATTACAGTGGTATTCAAAAAGAGATAGAAAAGGCCGCAGAAACATTTGGGGCCCAAATAATCATACCTGAAGCAGATCTGGACTACATAGATGAAGCTTATAAAAAGTTTGGATTTAATGCAGCAAGTACTGGTATAAGACTGATGATAGCTAGAGCCACATCCATAGTCGAAGGAAAAACAGATGCAGATGCAGTTTTTATAGCTACTTGTTTTAGATGTGCAGAAGGTGCACTTGTAAGGAATGAGATAAGGAGATTCATACAAAAGAACACCAATCTACCCGTTGTAACATATTCATTTACAGAACGAACCAAGGCAGATGAACTATTCATAAGAATGGAAGCACTTTCAACTATAGTTGCTAGAAAAAGCCTACTTGCAAGAGAAAAGCAGGAAGGCCTTACATTAGGTATAGATTCAGGTTCTTCAACAACAAAAGTAGTTCTTATGGAGGATAACAAGGTAATAGGTACTGGTTGGTTACCCACAGCAGATGTTATAGAAACAGCTAACATTGGAATGGAACAGGCTTTCAAGGAAACAGATTACAAACTTGAGGATGTTGATGGTGTGGGTGTTACAGGATATGGAAGACTGAGAATAGGACACCATATGAATGCTCAACTTATCCAAGAAGAGCTCAGCGTTAACTCAAAAGGTGCAGTTTACCTTGCAAACAGGCAGAAAGGTGAAGCAACAGTTCTTGATATTGGAGGAATGGATAACAAGGTCATAACAGTAAATGATGGAATACCTGACAACTTCACAATGGGAGGAATATGTGCAGGTGCATCTGGAAGATTCCTTGAAATGACCGCCAGAAGATTAGGCATAGATATAAGCGAACTTGGCCCATTAGCACTAAAAGGAAACTACAAAAATGCAGCATTAAACAGTTACTGTATAGTATTTGGAATTCAAGACCTTGTAACATCATTGGCAGCAGGAGGATCCAAGGAAGATGTAGCAGCCGCAGCTTGTTATTCGGTTGCAGAACAGGTTTACGAACAACAACTTCAAGAGATTGATCTAAGGGAACCTCTTATCCAAGTTGGAGGTACATCACTTATAGGCGGTCTTGTTGAAGCGGTAAGCACAGTATTAGGTGGAATTGAAGTCATAGTACCCGAAAACTCGCAGTACATAGGAGCTGTTGGTTCAGCACTTTTAGTATCCGGATTAGGAGTTAAGAAATGAAGGTAGAATGCTACGATGAAAATGGGGCAGAAGTCTATGACATGATAATTAGACATATATTACAAGAAGTTCAAGTGTCTAGATCAATAGGTGATCTTCGGGTTTACGTTGATCCCAGAGAACCCATTTTTATAATTGTTGTTAAATTAGAAAAGGCTTCTCAACCAATTGTTATTGATGATTTTGCAGAATATAAATTCAACAAAGAAGGAAATGAAATGTTTATAAAGATCAATGATGAAACATACCTGCCTGACTTATTAGAAAAACTTTGGAAAACTGAAGGAAGAAACAAAATACACCAGCCTAATCGTTTTGAAGTTATCATAGACGATCCTCAAACAGAATTAAAAGGAATGGTTGTACGTGACCCGCAGGATGACCTTAGAAATAAAGTTTACGATGCTATATTTAGAATTATTCCTGAGGGTTTCAGGGTTATAGATCATAAATCCGTAGGAAATATTATTGCTTTAACATGTACAGATGAAATTATGAAGGATGAATGGCTTAGAAAAACCGACGAAATCATTGAGGAGGTTAAAAATGAATGAATCAAAATTTGCCCATATAACCAAGGTGCATCCATGTTTCAACGAGAAAATGCACGACAAAGTAGGGAGAATACATGTTCCTATCGCACCAAAATGTAATATTCACTGTGACTTCTGTACGAGGGAGATAAATAAATGTGAACAACGTCCAGGTGTTGCATCTCGTGTAATGACAGTGGATCAGGCAGTGGAACATGTCAAAAAAGTGACTTCAGAAATGAACATAGCAGTTGTGGGAGTTGCTGGACCAGGAGATGCTCTTTTTAACAATGAAACATTTGAATTTTTTAAACGTATGGATGAAGAATTTCCAGATCTCATCAAATGTATGAGTACCAATGGACTTTTACTTCCAGAAAAGGCAGATGAAATAGCAGATCTTCATATAAATACTGTTACTGTTACTGTTAATGCAATTGACCCTAAGATTGGTAGCAAAATATATTCGAATGTATTTTACAACGGTGAACTTTATACTGGAGAAGAGGCTTTCAATATATTATCCAAAAACCAGCTTGAAGGTATAAAAATGCTAGCTGAAAGGGGAGTTGTTGTAAAGGTTAATGCAGTATTAATTCCTGGTGTTAACGATAAACATATACTAGATATCGCAAAGAAGGTTAAAGAACAGGGAGCTTCACTAATGAATGTTATACCTTTAATTCCTATGCACAAATTCAAAGACACTCCAAAACCCGGTTGTGCAGAATTAAGTGAGGTAAGAGATGCTGTTGAAGAGATAATACCTGTTTTCAGGGCTTGCACGCAATGTAGGGCAGATGCTTATGGTGTTCCAGGAAAAGAAGACAAACATCTTGACATGACACCTTCGAGCCATTACTAAAAAAATTATGAATGAAATTTAATTCCAATTTTTTTTTATTTTTTTAATTAACAACTTTTGTATTATATAATGGAACGTGTTATCAAATGAAAACAATGTACTGGAAGGATAATAAACTATTTTTAATAGATCAGACCCTCTTGCCCGATGAAATTGTTTATCACGAATGTAAAACTTATGAAGATGTTATAACTGCAATAAAAACTATGAAGGTTCGTGGTGCTCCTGCAATTGGAGTTGCAGCAGCATTTGGGATGGTACTTGCAGAAATTGCTGGAGAAAATATAGAAAAAGCTGCAGATAAAATTAAAAACGCAAGACCTACAGCCGTAAATCTCTCTTGGGCAGTTGATCGGGTTTTAAATTCTGAATCATTCATTGATGAAGCAATGCTTATGTATAATGAGGATATCCAGACCAACAAGGCTATTGGCAAAAATGGGGCAGCAGTGATAGATGATGGAGACACGATATTAACCCATTGTAATGCTGGTGCACTTGCTTGTGTTGATTATGGAACTGCTCTTGGAGTTTTACGTGCTGCAAATGAGGAAGGAAAGAGAATTAAGGTTATCTGTGATGAAACACGCCCTCTTTGCCAAGGAGCTCGATTGAGTGTATTTGAAATGCAACAAGAAAAAATCCCTGTGAAATTGGCTGTGGACAGCGCTGCAGGACATTTAATGCAAAAAGGTATGGTTAATAAAGTTGTTATTGGTGCAGATAGGGTAGCCAAGGGAGGAGTAGCAAATAAAATAGGCTCGTTACTGGTTGCACTTGCTGCAAAAAGATTTAATATTCCCTTCTATGTTGCAGCGCCTAAAAGTACATTTGACAGTGAAAACTCTATTTACGATGTTGAAATAGAAGAAAGAGATGCTGATGAAGTGTTATACTTTGGTAAATGTAGAGTGGCACCTGAAGGAACAGAAATTGAAAATCCTGCCTTTGATATAGTACCATCAGATCTTATTACAGGTATAATAACTGAAGACGGAATTATCAAACCTATTTAACAAAATATTTAGTTAATATATCCTGGCATCGATACCCATATGCCAAACACCAGGACTTTTTGATTTAACCTTCCTTGAATTTAGAATTTCTACCTTACGTGGGTAGGCAGTCTCAATTATCCTTTCAATTGGTTGCTGATAATCAGATGCAAATTCATAGTAGTGAAGAATTCCTCCGGGTTTAAGAGATTTAATTGCTGTATCAAGAAAATTCCAAGCAGTTCCGGGTAAGTTCATGATAATTCGATCTGCTTTTAAATTTAAACCATTTAATACTTCTTCAACATCGCCTAGAATTGGAATAATGTTTCCTTCCAATTTATTTAAATTAATATTCTTTTTTAGATATTTGTATGCATAGGGATTAATATCAATAGCGTAAATTTTCACTTTATGTTTTCTTGCAATTGAAATTGAAAATGGACCTATACCTGTAAACATATCAACTATTATTTCATTATTTTTGACATGGTCTGTGATTCTTTTTCGTTCAGTAGCAAGACGCGGACTGAAATATACCTTTTTAACATCAAGCAGGAATCTGGAGCCAAATTCTTTATGCACGGTTTCTGACACATCTTCGCCAGATAGATATTCAAGTTCCCTTGTTCTTACAATTCCTTTTATTTCACTGATTTTCCGGTATACCGAGTTGCGTTTGGTGAATTTTAGGGCGGCTTCTCCAATTATATATTTGTGGTCGTCAAAGTCTTCTGGAATTTCAAGTATTACAATATTGCCAATTATGTCAAAGGATTTTTTTATGTCTTCAATTTTACCGTTGTCTACTTTATTTTTTAAATAATCTTTAAGGCTTTTAGGTCCTTTTTTATGGATTTCAAAATTAGTATCAACAATTTCAACATTATCAACTTTTATTTCTTCCATTAACTCATTATCAGGCATTTTAATTAATGGAATGTAAACAAAGTCATCAACACGCTTTATTTTCATGTCAAGATTTATAAGTGATTGTTTCAATAGAAATCTACGAATTCTATCTGCATTGTTTTTTAGAACTTTTAAACCGATCATTAGATTCCTCATACATTTTTACATCAGTAATTTAATATTAATACCAATGATTATAAATTTTATCAATAATTCAAATAGAATATTAAATATAAAAAGGATTGAAGGTGAACCCAATGTTTTATTTTATTGGTCTAGGACTTTACGATGAAAAGGATATATCAGTCAAGGGCGTAGAAGCACTTAAAAAGGTTGAAGCAGTTTACGCAGAATTTTACACAGCAAAACTATTTGGGGGAAGTATCAGCTCACTTGAGGAAATTATTGGGAATGAAATAAAAATATTAACCCGAGAAGAAGTTGAAGAGGAGAATCTCCCTTTGAAAGAGGCAAAAATAAAAGATGTTGCATTTTTAAGTGCAGGAGATCCTTTAATTGCAACAACTCACTCTGAAATGTTAATAGAAGCGAAAAAAGCAGGAATAAAAACTACAGTTATTCATTCTTCTTCAATTCTTTCTGCTGCACCAGGAATAGCTGGTCTTCAGGCATATAAATTTGGTAAAGTAACAACAATACCATTTACAGAAGAGAACTACTTTCCCCATTCACCCTATCTCGCAATTAAAGCCAATATGGATTCAAAATTACATACACTAGTTCTTTTAGATATAATGGCTCATGAAAATAGGTATATGACGGCAAACCAGGGAATGGAATATTTGTTGCTAGCAGAAACAGATAAAAAACTAAAAATTGCAACAGAAGAAACTGTGGTTGTTGTAGTTGCACGTGCAGGGTCAGGTAATCCTTTAGTACGTGCTGATAGAATTAAAAACCTTATTAACTCTGATTTTGGCGGTCCATTACACTGTCTGATGATTCCAGGTGACCTTCATTTTATGGAAGCTGAAGCTCTTGTTGAACTTGCAGATGCACCTAAAGAACTTTTTGAAGATTTAATTTAGTATTTAAATATAAATTTATAATATTATTTGGAGAATTGAATGAATAAAAATATCTCTAGTGCAAAACCATTCTTAAAATGGGCAGGTGGGAAGAATCAACTCCTAAACGAACTTAATAATAGATTACCTCCGTATTTAAAGGATACAAGGACCATAGAAAGATATGTGGAACCATTCGTTGGTGGAGGTGCAATGTTCTTTAACCTTAAAAAACATTACAAAGTCAAGGAATCTATTCTTTTAGACATTAACAGAGAACTTGTAATGGCTTATCAAGTAATGAAAAATGATCATAAAATATTGATAGATATATTGAATGATATTGAAGAAAACCATTTAAAAAAAGATGAAATTGCACGTAAAGAGAATTATTACCGAATCAGGGATATTTATAACTCAGAAGTAGAGGATTTTGATTATGAAAATTACAATTATCCATGGATTGAAAGAACCAGCTACTTTATATTTATGAATAAAACTTGTTTCAATGGGTTATTCCGCCAAAATAAGAATGGAAAATTCAATGTGCCATTTGGACTATATAAAAATCCAAAAATATGTGATAAAACCAATATAAATTTGGTTCACCAAGCTCTCAGTGATACCGAAATAATATGCTCTGATTTTATAAATTCTGATAAATACATTGTGGAAGATGCATTTGTTTACCTTGATCCTCCATATAGGCCCCTAAGCAAAACATCCAATTTTACATCGTATTCTAAAGAAGGATTTACAGATTTTGATCAGTTAAAGCTCGCTACATTTTTTAAAAAAATGGATCAGAAGGGTGCATATTTAATGTTAAGTAATTCTGACCCAAAAAATGAAGATTTAACAGATAAATTTTTCGATAATTTATACAGCGAATTTAATATTGATATTGTTTATGCAAAAAGAAATATTAATCGAGATTCCTCTGGTAGGGGAACTATCAATGAGTTAATTGTAAGGAATTTTTAATACTTTTATACTCATAAATGGTTCCGTTTATGTTGTTAAACCTTGTCTAAAAGTTGTGTTCCACTTTCAATTTTTGTTCCGGTAGTTGTTGGGGAAGTGTTAATAACTTCTTTATCTAAATATTCACATTTTTCAACATTTTGTAAAGGTATTAACACGTATTTTTGTCCTCCTTCCTTTTTTCCATAACTTATTTGGATTAAACCTCTTAATTCATCTATTTCCATACTTTCAACTCCAAATTCTCCCCTTTTGAAGTTATGCACATCACCGCTGGCCATACCGACTTCGATTTTTTCTATCATATTAAATCACCCTTGGATTAATCATATTATTTAATATATTTTTCATGTTGCAAATATCTTCAGTTTTAGAATTACATGTTTTTTTTTAGAAATCTTTTTATATGAATAGATACCAAGATTAAAATGTTACCGGAGGTAACAGAAATTACCTATGGTAACTAAATAATACTATTTAAAATAGTTAAACCAAGTTTAACATTAATTAATATTCATTAATTGAGGAGTGGATTGAATTATGGATTATATGATAGAAGCTCAAGATCTAACAAAAAAATATGAGGGCTTAACAGCTGTTGATAATCTTAGTATAGGTATAAAAAAGGGAGAAGTTTTTGGATTTTTAGGACCCAATGGTGCAGGTAAGACAACTTCCATTAAGATGATGGTGGGGCTTTTACGTCCAACAAGTGGTAAGGTAATTGTTAATGGAAAAGATATTAAAAACATTGAAAAGGGAACCATTGGTATGTGTCCTCAGGAACTTATGCTATGGGAAAATTTAACCTGTAAAGAAAGTCTTAATCTTATGGCAGACATGTATGAAGTCCCGAAAAATATAAGGGATCCAAGGGTTCAGAAACTTTTGGATGATCTATTCCTTTCTGAAAAAGCAGATACTGTGGTTTCTAAACTTTCAGGGGGTATGAAAAGACGTCTTAACCTTGCACTTGCAGTTATCCATGAACCTGAGATAGTTGTACTAGATGAACCATCAGAGGGTCTAGATCCACAATCACGTCGTGTTTTATGGAATTACATACGTGCAATGAGAGATGTGGAAGGAAAAACTGTTATTTTAACAACACATATAATGGATGAAGCTGACCAGCTTAGTGATAGGATAGCAATCATAGACCATGGAAAGTTGATTCGCCTTGATACTCCTGCAAACCTAAAAAAAGAAATAGGTGAGGGAGATGTTGTTGATATGAAATTATCAGATCCATTAAAAAATCAGGATTTAATACAAGAACTTACTCCTCAAGAAGATATTATTTCTGTAGTGGAAGTAAAGGGAAGGATCAACATCAGAGCATTGAATGCAATTGGAAAGCTACCGAAAATGATGCAAAGAGTTGAAAAGTTGGGTGTTGTTGTTGAAGATATATCAGTACGACAGAACACACTTGAAGATGTCTTCATAGAACTTACAGGAACAGGATTGAGGGAATAAAATGAAATTTACAAGTATTGCTGTTAAAGACTTTAAAGAACTTATTAGAGATAGACGGGGACTATTTTTTATCTTATTATTCCCAATATTCTTTATGATGATATTTGGATTTGCATTTGGGGGTATGGGACAAAATACTACTCCAATAAACATAGCAATTGTAAACAATGATCAGGGAACAATCAATTCAACGGGAGGAAACATCAGCTACAGTAACAATCTTATAACAGAACTCCAGGATACTAATTATGAAAGCAGTGATGTTAAGTTATTTAACATAACAACTACCACAGATAAAAATGCAAAAGATCTTCTAAAGCAGCGAACTGTAGACGCTGAAGTAATAATTCCAGATGGATTTTCTAATTCAGTTCAAGGTCTTATTAATAACACAGTTCTGTCAAGCACAGGACAAACATCTGTGATTAACACAGCTTCCACCAATATCACTTCAACAGTTATAATAACCGGTGACCCGGGATTCATGGGATTTGGAGTAGCACAGGGAGTACTTGCAGGAGTATTCGGAAAGTATCAGCAAAATGTGGTAACTAACATCACAAACCAGATTGCTGGAACTCCTGGAGCTGAACCTACCAAGTTTATAGACACAAAGGTAGAATCCATACCTGGAACATCAACGTTCACTCAATTTGATTACCTTGCACCGGGTATGATAGTATTCGCAATTCTCCTTCTTGCAACAACAATTGCAGCAATTTTAACAAGAGAAGTTGAAAGCGGAACATTGGAAAGATTAAAAATGTCTAAAATGAGTTCATTTGACCTTCTGTTCGGCGGATTAATACCCTGGTCACTTATTGCAGGTGCACAGGTAGTTATCCTTCTTATAGTGGCTATAATTTTAGGACTCCACTGGCAAGGAAGTTTTAATTCGATTATTCTTGCAATATTTATAGGAATTATAGGTGGTATAGCCTCAATTGCATTAGCAATGATCATAGCATCATTTGCTAAAAACGATAGACAGGCTGCAAATCTAGGAACTTTAATAGTAGTGCCTACGAGTTTTCTTACAGGGGCATTTTTCCAGCTTCCTCAAGAATTTGTTACAGTATTGGGCCATACATTCCAAATATACGATATATTGCCTTGGACTCACACATTAAATGCTCTGAGATCAGTATTAGTATTTGGATCAGGATTAAATGAAGTTGCTTATCAAATTGAAATCAGTGCAGTTTTAGCGGTGATCCTTTTTTTAATTGGAGTACTTTTATTTTCAAAGACTCGATTAAAGGCAGAAAGTTAAAAACTATGAATTTTAGGGGGGGGAACAAAAAATGACTGAGAAACATGGACATCAACATCATGGGAAATCATCTAGGGACATACTGAGTGCTGATGTAATTTTAAAAGCAGCAGATATCAAAAAAGGAGATAAATTCCTTGATGCAGGATGTGGTGATGGTTATGTATCAATTGAAGCATCTGATAATGTGGGAAGTGATGGTAAAGTTTTTGCTGTTGATGTTTATCCCGATTCAATTGATATTGTAAAAAATGAAATTAAAAAAAGGAACTTAAAAAACATTGAAGCAATAATAGAAGATATTACCAAAAAGTTACCATTGAATGAAAATTCAATAGACCTTGCTTTGATGTCCAATGTACTACATGGCTTTGTAGATGGTGGCGAAGTAGACCAAGTAATGTCCAATATTGTAAATGTTTTAAAACCTGGAGGTATTTTTGCGGTGGTAGAATTCCGTAAAATTGAAAGTAGTAGAGGACCTCCATTCCATGTAAGAATATCTCCGGAAGAAGTAGGTAACATACTCAAAAAATACGAATTTGAAGTTGTTGACTCACAGGAGATAGGAGAATATCATTATATGGTTAAGGGTGTATTGAAGAAGTGATTTAAGAAATTGGATATCTAATTTTTGGATATCACTTTTTTTTATTTATTTTAATAATTGGATAAAAAAATTATTTTGGAAATTATATCTTTAAGGGGTTTAGTAAAGCTGTGTGTATTTATCAAGGAAATCTGAATGGTCTCTGTCGAGTAGCCTTAAAGCAGTCATTGCTTCTGGTGAGGAGCAGCTCCTTTCTTCAACTAAATTTCTTAGGGTACCATTTTTGATATGTTCCTGTACTTCCTTGATTGAGAATTCCATTGTTTTTGTATTATAATCTATAAGTTCATCTTGGTTCATGTCAAATATCTTATATTTTTCAAGGTCATATTTCATTGAAGGAGTTAACATTGTATTTAAACTAGCATAAAACATTCCTGAAGTATTATCAAAGAGATCAACCCCCACATACGCCAGAAATGGTATGAAAGATGGTTCTGCTAGCGGAAAATAAATCATTGTATTTGGATTAATGTTCTCACGTATCATAACCAATATCTCTACAAGATCTCTGGATCTTTTCATTAATTCTTCGGGATTTGCAATCATTAAAACAGTATTGCCAAGATCTTCCAATTCTTTGGCACAGTGAACCCTCAAATCAGGATATTTTGAGCCATGTACAACACCCACACCAGTTTCATCGCTTAATCTAGCATTTTCCACAGTACAATTTACAGACCATGATGCAAGTTTTTTTGGAACATTATATGGCATTGGTTCATCTTTTAATATTTTCAATGATTTTTCTACATCAATTATTGCTGGTGTTTCTATTCCAGAGTATTTACCAAGTCTAGCTGGTCCATCGTGCATTTTTATTTCCATCATATTGATCACAGGTAAAATTTACATCGTAATTATAAATTACAGTTTAATAAGGAAATTATCATCTAACTAATAGTAGATTGTTTAATGTAATGTTATTTTCTGTTTTTAAAAACAAGAATGTAACCTAAAAGGTTACAGTTGATGATTTTTACACAATCTTATATATGCTTAAATTAAACCTACGATATGAAAATCACAAGTTTTCACATAGGGCCGAATACGATCATTTGATCAGGGCGTGAAACAGAATGAAAACATTAAAACGCTTAAAAAATATATTAAGTGGAGAAGAGAATAAAGAAGAAGAGAAAACAGAGACTCCTGAAGGAGAAACAGTAACTGAAGCAAAAACTTCAACAGATAAAAAAGAAGAAACAACAAAAGATAACGATAAAACAATTAAATCAGAAGCTAAAGATATTGCAGAAAATGTGAAATCCAAGGCAAAGGGTGTAAAATCCAAAGCCAAAGATGTTGCAAAAAATGTAAACTCTAAAGTTTCAAAAACTGAAAAAAAAGATTTAAAACCTGAAAAATCCAAAACAGATAGGAGTGGTAAGATGACTTTACTCGAAGGAAGAGAAGAAGAAGTGATAACCCGTAAAAATATTGATGAAGATTTCAAACAGGAAATTATGGATGCTGGTGCTGAATCAGTAGCTTTATGTTTCCAGTGTGGTACATGTACCGGTGCATGTCCTTCTGGAAGGAGAACACCTTACAGGATTAGGAATGTTGTAAGAAAGTCTGTTATGGGACTTAAAGAAGAAGTAATATCCGATGATACCATTTGGATGTGTGCAACATGTTACGAATGCCAGGAAAGATGTCCAAGAGGAATTAAAATTGTGGACGTTGTTAAAACAGTGAGGAACTTCGCTGCACAGGCAGGATACATGGCACCTGCACACAAAATGACTGGTTCATTTGTTATAAAAACAGGACACGGAGTCCCTATTAACGATGCCACAATGGCACTTAGAAAAAGCGTTGGACTCGATGAATTACCACCAACAACCCACCAGTTCCCTGAAGCACTTGAAGAAGTTCAGAAAATATTTAAAGCCACAGGATTCGACAATCTTATTGGCTGGAATTGGGAAAAAGGGGAGCTAGAATAAGGAGGAATCACAATGGCATTTGCATATTTCTTAGGATGTATAATGAACAACAGATACCCTGGAATTGAAAAAGCAACTAGGGTAATGTTTGACAAACTAGATATTGAGCTCAACGATATGGAAGGAGCATCCTGCTGCCCTGCACCAGGTGTTTTCGGATCATTCGATAAAACAACATGGGCTGCAATAGCTGCAAGAAACATAACCATAGCAGAAGACATGAACTCAGATATCATGACAGAATGTAATGGATGTTTCGGTTCACTCTTTGAAACCAACCATCTCCTCAAGGAAGACGAAGAGATGAAAGGTAAAATAAACGGAGTTTTAGCTGAAGCTGGAAGGGAATTCAAGGGAGAAGTAAGTGTTAGACACTTCGCAGAAATTCTCTACAACGATGTTGGACTTGATAAACTTAATGAAGCTGTTACAACACCATTAAATCTAAACGTAGCAGTTCACTATGGTTGCCATTTCCTTAAACCAAGTGCAGAAATTAACATTGACAACCCACATAAACCAACAATCCTTGACGAACTCGTTGAGGTAACAGGTGCAAAATCAGTTGACTACAAAGACAAAATGATGTGCTGCGGTGCAGGTGGAGGTCTAAGATCACGTGATATAGATGTCACCCTAGACTACACCAAGGAAAAACTCGACAACATGACAGATGCAGGAGTAGATGCAATTGTAAATGTGTGCCCATTCTGCCATCTACAATTCGATGTAGGTCAAACAGAAGTTAACAAGAAGTACGGAACAGACTACAAAATTCCAGTGTTCCACCTTGCTCAGCTCTACGGGCTTGCAATGGGATTAAAACGAGAAGATCTAACTGTCGATGCTCATATAACAAGCACAGACCCAGCTATTAAAAAACTCGATGAGATCACTGGAGGAGAATAAATTACTATTCTCCTTTAAATTATTTTTTTATTTTTAATAAATTATTTTTGTATCGATTTTTTTATAATTGGGATATCATAGTAAAAAATATTAAATTCAAAAACCAAAGATTAATCTGTTTTTAAAGGTTTAGAATTAATATTGAATTAAAAAAATGAGAGGTGTTTTTTTGTTCGTTGCAAGTTTAGTTGGAGTATTCCGTTTTAAAGATCTACCAGAAAAATACGGGCCATTTGTACAGCATAAAGCTTTACTTGAGAAAAAAACCATTGATGATGAAGATCAAATAGCTATAGTGAATATAGCAGGTACAGAAAGTAATCATGTACTCTTCTTAGATTCATATAAGAATGTTAAGGAAATAATGGAAGAATTAAAGTTGGTTGATGCTGAATTAAATTACAACAGCAAAAAAATATTGGAAGGACATTTATGAGCGATTTACCTGTTGAACAGACATGGATGGTTTTGGTTGAACTTTTAAGCGACCTTCGAAAAAGGAATGTGGAAATAGATCCTGATATTCCCAAAGACATAAGACTGGCTAAAACCACCATCAACTTCTATAAGGTTAATCCTGCTGATCCAGAGAGGTTAAATGAAGTTAAAAGGATAAATGACTTTTTAAATACGGCTCAAAGCAAGTTATTGGATTTAGCTGAAGAAGAAGGTAAAGAATATGTTGATCAGTGGATAAAAAAACTCACAAAAGCCTCTCGGGGGGAAAAAATCTATGATCTACCCGATAAAAAGTCTGAATTTGTTGTTGGTGCACCGCCAGGATTTTCCATGGTAAGAGTTACCTTCAAGATACCATTGGATGAGGAAAGGATCCAGGATATAGCAGAATACCATAATGTGATTATAGAATTCTTAACAGACACAATAATTGCAATATATGGCGATAAACAAAACATTCAGGATAGTTTAAAGGAAATATCATCGTTTTTCACAGAGCAGATAGAAAATGATTGATAATTCAATTTCAATTTCAATTTAATATTTAATTATTTTTATAAATAAAAAACAATTACAATACTTGAATTAAAAAATATATAAATAGAAATTTATACCCTTTTTTGGAGGATGTCATCAATGAAAATCCTTGCAGTAAGCGATATTCATGGTAAATATATTAAGATCATTGATTACCTCAAGAAAAATACTGTTGACCTTATTATACTAACTGGGGATATTACAGATTTTGGCCCAAATGAACTAGCTGAAGAAATACTTAATGAAATAAGTTCTTTTAATATTCCAGTGTTAGCAATTCCAGGAAACTGTGATCCAATAAATCTTTATGGGAGTATAGATAACTCTAAAGCCGTTAATATTCATGGTAAAAGTGTTACTATCAAAAATATAGGAATATGTGGTTTTGGAGGTTCTAATCCAACACCTTTTAACACTCCATTAGAATTTGATGAAATTGAAATCTATGATAATGCCCGAAGGGTAATGGAAGAAATAAAAAATCATGAAGTAACTCTATTTGTTACACACGCACCCCCATTGGGAACAAAAACAGATCTACTTCCATCAGGAAAACATGTAGGAAGTGAGAGTCTAAGGAAAATTATTGAAGAATTTCAACCTTCAATAAATATTTGTGGTCATATCCACGAGTCTATAGCGATTGATAAAATAGGAAAGACTACTATTATTAATCCCGGTATGCTTAAAGAAGGGCATGCATGCATAATTAATATAGATGATTCTGATGAGGATAATATAAAGGCAATTCCAGAAATTATTAGTATTTAATAACAAATTTTTTTATTGAAATAAACTAATTAAGAATATAAATAACTATAATATCAATTGGCATATGTTTTAATTTGTATTTTAAATAATAGAAAATAATTTAAGCTATGCATACATAAATTTATTGAGTTAAAATAGATTAGATGTTCTATTTTTGCCCCTTTAAGTTGAGGTGAGAAATTGAAAAAGGTAATGGTAGAAGGTGAAGTAGGTGGAAAAAAATATAGGGAACCCTTTTCAAAGGGAGTTCTTTCCAGGTCATTAACTAGGGCAGAGATGGATCCTGATAAAGCTTACACCTTCGCATCCCAGATTGAAGCTCATCTAATGGACGAAGGAGTGAAGGTCATAAATCTGGATGATCTGATCATGATTGTCCATGAAAAACTAAGAGAAGAAGAGGGCGAGATTGCAGAGAAATATGGACTTTGGAAGAGGATCAGAAAATGTGATGAACCTCTTATTGTACTGATTGGAGGTGCATCTGGTGTTGGAACTTCTTCTATTGCATTTGAAGTGGCCAACAGGCTGGGCATAAGAAATATGATCAGTACTGATATGATCCGTGAGGTAATGCGTAAAATCGTTTCTAAAGAGCTTCTTCCAACTATATACGAGTCTAGTTATACAGCTTACCGTTCACTAAGAATACCTCCACCACCAGAATTTGATGAAGTTTTGATTGGATTCCGTGACCATGTTGATACAGTGAGTATTGGAGTTGAAGCTGTTATAGAAAGGGCTCTAAAGGAAGGTATTAGCATAGTTATTGAAGGAGTACATATTGTTCCAGGGTTTATTAGTGAAGATCTTGTTAGTAAACACAATGTAAACATGTTTGTACTGACTCTTCAGGATGAAGAGGTTCATAAAGGAAGATTTTATTCTAGATGCCGACAGCAGTGGGCTAGAAGGCCTCTTAAACGTTATATGGACTCTTTTGGAGCTATACGGCGAACACATAAATATTTTGAAAGCCAGGCAAATAAGCATCATATTCCCGTTATTGAGAACATCGATGTTACAACTACTATAGACTCCATAATAGAGACCATTACTAAGACATATGGAAGTGAAGAAGATGTTAGAAAAATTAAAAGTTAAAGACGTAATGAGCACTAAAGTTATTAGTGTTCCCCCAAGTGAAGATGTTGTATTTGCCTTTGAAAAGTTAATGAAACATAAAATTAGTTCTCTCCCTGTTATTAATGGAGATGAACTTGTTGGTATTGTAACAGCTACTGATCTTGGACACAACCTAATATTAGATAAATATGAAATTGGTACAGTTGTTGAAAAGGTTATGGTAAAAGATGTTGTATGTGTGAATCCAGATGATGATCTTTTAACAACTGTAAGAAAGATGAATGAATTTGGATCAGAAGGGGATATTATAAACCAACTAATTGTTATCGACAACAATCATAATATTGTTGGAATAATATCCGATGGTGATATTATAAGGGCAATTAAAATTTAAAAAAATTAATTCCTTTAAATCCAATTATTTCAAAGAAAATAAAAATAGTTGGATGATTCACATCCAAGGTAAAGTATTTTATTATTCGTTAGGTGTAACACGAGGTTTAAACGATTCGCAGACACTGGGGTATTTTTTATTTAGTTCTTGATCGAGTTTTTCAATGATTTCATCTTCAATTTCTAAGTTGTTTTCAGTGTTTACAGATAAAATATTCCCTTCAATTTCTGTGGTTATATATTCATTTCCCATCGCTATTTCAAATTTTACAGGTTTATTTTCATCCATTGATTCTAGAATATCATCAATAATTGCATTTGTTAATTTAAGGAGTTTAGGATCTTCTGGAGTATAGGTGTCTTTATCTGTTACTATTTTCTTTAATAAAAATGGCGCACATCCTTCTGTTCTCGCAGTTTTTCTATTAGTCCAAAACAATATTGTCATAAGTTTTTTTCTGGAGTCCAATGCACTGTCAAATTCTAAATTTTTCATTTTTATACCTCCTATAATCCAAGGCAAATTATTTATTGTTTAATTTCTGAACCTAATTTAACACCCAATTCATAACACTTCTCTAATTCTTCCTCTGTTGGCACATATTTAACCTTAATCTGTTCAAATATTTCAAATCCACATTTTTCAAGTTCTTCTGCAAGTATCTTTGGTGCTTCCCCACTCCAACCCATAGATCCAAATGTTATTGCTTTTCGTTTGATACCTGTTTTAGCGAAGTTTAAACCTCTTAAATAAAAGATTAGATCCCCCATACTTGGGAACACTTGGTTGAACATGGTTGGTGCACCAAATGAAACTGCTTTACTTTCCAATATATCCGTTACAATGCTGCTACGTTCATCTGTATGTAGGAAGTGCATTGCAACATCAACATCCTGACTAATAATCCCTTCTGCTAATGCCTGTGCCATTAATTGTGTTGAACCATGCATTGTATCGTAAACAATTGTTACCTTATCCTCACATTTTCCTGTGGCCCATCCGGTATATGCATTTATTATCTTCATTGGGTCTGTCCAGATCTGGCCATGTGATGGTGCAATCATGTTTATTTTATTCAACAATTCTAAGCTCGTGACTTGTTTGAATTTATTTAGTATAAGTCCAGACAATGGTGTTAGTAAGTTGGCATAAAACTTGGCTGCAGCATCCATTAGCACATTTTCCGAAATATCAGTGTCATAACGATCATTGAAGCAGAGGTGCTGACCAAATGCATCATTTGAAAATAGTATTCCATCCTCTAAAAGAAGACTAAACATACTGTCAGGCCAGTGAAGCATCTGTGCCTCAAGGAATACAAATTGTTTACCTCCCAGATCCAAGCTTTCCCCTGTTTTAACTACCCTGAAATCCACACTTTCAAGGGAGGGATAATGAATCTTCAACCCGGTAACAGCCGCTGCAGTACAATAAACAGGTGCTTCAGGGAATTTCTTGTGTATTTCTGTTAACGCACCGCTGTGATCCATCTCAATATGATTTTGTATTATGAAATCCAGTTTGAATTCCCTATTTTCCTTTTCAAAAGCATCATTAATTCTGCCCCATAACTGAGCTGAACTTCCGGGATATGTATTATCAATAAGTGCTACTTTATCCCCAAAAACTAGATACGCATTGTAAGTAGTTCCATTAAGCGTATAACCATGATAATCTCGTAGATCCCAGTCTAAAACTCCAACCCAGTAAACACCATCTGTTATTTTTATTGCATCTGCTTTCATAATTTTTTTCCTCCAAAATAGAAGACTAACTCTATTATTATTTAAGATTTGATTCTATATATTTTTTTGGAAAAAAATTCTTTGAATTTGTAATGAAGGATTTATATCATTTAAATTCAATAAAAAAGATTGAATATTAATAATTAACTATCTTTTGGCTAATTTATTTAAAGTTATGAAATTATTTATAAACTCAATTTTTTAAGAATTAAACTAGATAATTACATTTATTATTAAGTATAACTATGCAGATATTCCAATACCTGAAATTGTAAATATCCCCGTTTATGCAATATGTTTTACAATCATCAGATAATTTTACTTACAATAATGATATATTCTACTTTATACAAAATTAACCGATTTTGAAGGGCCTCAAGCCCATTTTTACTTTATTAATAATTTCATAAGCATTTTAATATATGTAATTCTCAAAATTTTAAAGAAAAATAGGAATTAGTAGTGAAAACAATTAATTAGATTAATTAAATAGATATTTAAATACAACTCATAACATTTATAGACCAATTTCTCATATTTTTGAATAACCCAAAAACAAATAGAGGTAACTCATGGAAAAATATGATTTAACAGTAGCATATAGAATATATCCCGAAATATCCCGTTCACCCGCAGTTTTTAGCAGTGATAAGTACAAATTATCTGAATTTTGTTTAAAATCCTTCAAAGAATCTTTAGGAGATCTTAATGTAAAAATGATTGTATTATTAGATGGTTGTCCACCAACATATGAAGAACTCTTTCTAAAATATTTTGATGTTGAAAACATTGATTTTATTAGATTAGATGGCATTGGAAACCTTCAAACTTTTGGGCTCCAGATAGAAATACTTTTAAACCAAAATTATTCAGAAATGGTTTATTTTGCTGAAGACGATTATTTCTACTTTCCAAATCAGTTTACAGAGATGGTTGAATTTCTAAAAGAAAATTCTGATGTTGATTTTGTCACACCATATGATCATTTGGATTATTACACTCAAAATATACATAAAAATAAAAAATCTATAAAAGTTTCGAAAAATAGACAATGGAAAACTGTAAGTTCTACTTGTTTAACATTTCTCACAACCAAAAATACCCTTAAAGAAACTGAGAAAATTTTTTCAACATACCAAAAAGGTAATTCTGATTTTGTTTTATGGTTAAGTTTAACAAAATCCAGTTTGAAACCTATAATTTTAATAAAATCCATAAAAATTTTTACTCTAGAAATTTTTTACAAAATACTTTTATTTACAAGAAATCAAACCTTGCTAGGTAAAAGTTGGAAGTTATGGGCTCCAACACCAACAATTGCTACTCATTTGGAAAAAAACTTTCTCTCTCCTGATATTGATTGGGAGGAAATATGGGGAATAACTATTGAATGAATTATTTTTTGATTAATAATTTCTCATTGGAATAAAGTTAATTTCAAATTTAATAACTGTAATTTAACTAAATCCTATCAAAAAAAACCGTTTATTAACTCAATTTTTAAGTATTTACCTAGATAATTGCATTTATTATTAAGTATAGCGATGCAGATATTCCAATACATGCAGGAATTGTAATTATCCAAGTTGATGCAATATGTTTTATAACATCTAATTTTACTGTTGACGTACCTCTTGCCATACCAACACCTATTACTGAACCAACAAGAGTTTGAGTAGGGGATATGGGAATTCCAAGCGATGCAAAGAGTATTGTAATTGAACCTGCTGAAATTTGAGCTGAAAAACCTCTTGTAGGAACTAATTCGGTTATTCTTCTTCCAATTGTGTCTGTTATTCTATTACCTGCTATTAATATTCCTAAAACAAGTGCAAAGGCACCTAATAACTTAATTGAGAAACCAATTGTTGAACCAACAGTTACGTATAAAACTCCTGTTGCTGCAGCTATATCTATTGCACCTACTCCTAAAGCAGCAAAAGATGAGCTCCCAATTTGGAAATAAGAAAATATTTTCTCTGAACGGTCTTTAGCACCTATATTATTTTTGACTTTATTGAGGAATCCCAATTTCAAGAAATAATAAACCAGAAATCCTGATGCCAGTCCAATCAACGGAGAAATAACCCAACTTGCCATAATATATCCGACTGTGGTCCATTCAAGATGATTTACGCCAGCATATACAATACCATATCCTAAGACAGAACTCACAATAGCATCTGAACCCGATATTGGTATTTTTTTAATGAGGGTAATTGTAATCCATATACCCGCTGACATGGTTATAATAAATGCACCCAAACCAGTCATAAATTCAAGTGGTACTATTCCACTTCCAACTGTTTTAATAACACTACTTCCAAGGAATATTGCACCTAAAAATTCAAACAGGGCGCCTATTAATAGAGCTTTACGCATGGTAAGAGCTCCACTACCTACTACGGTACCCATAGAATTTCCAATATCGTTGGCAGCTATGTTGAATGCCATGTACATAGCAGTTATTACACCAATAATCAACAGCCATTCCATGATTATATTTTTGTAGATACGGGAATAAAAATATTCTCAAATAATCAGTTTAAAATAAGTACATAAGTAATTTAGAATTTTTTATAAATGATCGCAAGGTTCAAATACTAATAAATATAAAGTTAAGGTGGGCTAGACCGGAGGGTTAGGGGTCCTTTGTTAGCGCATATCCCCTTATGGCGCGGTCGAAGTTCAAGAGGCGGCATATCAAACGGGTTTTGGCCCTTGAATTTGATGTCGAAACTTCGTCCTGCAGGATCAGTGGTAGCAGGATTTGGGCTGTAGGGCCTGAATTAACTGTTTTAACCATGGGAACGGGTCAGGTCTGGAAAGAAGCATCTCTACTGTGGACAGCTGATGCTTGTGGAGCAACGGGGTGGAGTCAGGTTTTTGGATCACCAATGCTCGCGAGGTTTGTCCACTCTTGAACGTGCCCACCTTATATTTATGGTTAGATCATGGAAAAATTCCAAAAGCTTTTAAACCATGATTGATAAATGTTTCCAATACGTGTTTTATTGATTTAGAGCACTATCTCAAATAATTGATCAATGTTTCTCATTGAATTAAAATCAAATTTTGTCGGGGTGGCCCAGCCTGGTACGGCGGTGGACTGCTAATCCACTGATCCTTTGGATCACCCGGGTTCAAATCCCGGCCCCGGCGCTTCATATAACCTAGGTGGGGATATTGAAGATTAAAACCATTAATGGAAAAATATTTCCAACTAATCCATTTGACTTTTCTAAATCACTGAATTTTATTAATATGTTTGCTCCTACTGGGGGTGAACAATCAATTAATGATCTTTCTTTTACCAAAGCTGTTTATATGGAAGATCAAACCTTAGCCTTCCGAATTGAGGATGAAGGAACAGTTGAAAAACCGATTTTGAATTATACTATTTTTGCAAATAAAAACATAAGTGAATCTGTAAAAACTTAACTTCTAGATAGAATAAAATTCTTTTTAAGTTTAGAAGATGATTTAAAACCTTTTTATGATTATGGCATGAATGACAAGGCATTTAAACCCGTTATAAAAAATCTTTACGGACTTCATCAAGTGAAATTTTTAACTCCCTTTGAAGCAGCTTGTTGGGCAGTTTTGAGTCAAAGAATATCAATGAAAGTAGCCCACAATATGAAAGAAAGGATTACTCATGTTGTGGGAGATAAAATAACCATTGATGATGTTGAATACTGGACATTTCCCTCTGCTAATCAGATAAAAAATTTGGGTGAAGAAAAATTAACTACAATATTGAACAACCATAGAAAATCAGAGTATTTAATGAATGTTTCTGAATCATTCGCAAATATTGAAGAAGATTTTTTACGTTATGCACCATTAGAAGAAGTTAAAAATTGGTTGCTTAATATAAAGGGTATTGGGGAATATTCTGCTCATCTTGAACTCATAAGGGGCTTAGGAAGAATGGATGATATTTCTCAAAAAGATATGATGCTAATAAAATGTGCAAAGAATTATTATGGATCTGATGTTATTAATGAGAATTTAAATGAAATTGCAGAGGGTTACAAGGATTATAAAGGTTATTGGGCTTATTATCTTCGCAGTGATTGTTCAAATAAATGGAGAGGTCAAAAATAAATATTTCCAATAAATTAAATTTTTTTTCATTTTAGTTCTAACTGTTTGATAGAATTTCCTAGCCTCTTAATTCCTTCTTCAATTTTTTTAACATCTGAATTAGAGAAATTGAGTCTAAAAGTGTTTAACTCAGGATCATCCGAATAAAATGCTTCGCCTGGAACAAATGCAACATTATCATCTAAAGCAATTTCAAATAATTCCATTGAAGACATTCCTTCAGGTAGGGTAACCCATAAAAACATTCCACCCTCGGGTCTAGTGTACTTCACATCAGAGGGGAAGTACTTTTTTATCATAGTTGTCATACAATCTCTTTGTATTTTGTACATCTTTCTTATCTTATTAAGATGTGTTTCCACATCATAATCAGATAGGTATTGATGAACAATCATCTGGGACAAAAAATTAGAGTGAAGATCAGATGCCTGTTTTGCAGTTACTAAATTATTCATAATTTCATTATCAGCAACAATCCATCCAAGTCTCATACCCGGGGAAACAATTTTAGAAAATGAACCTAGAAGAATTGATTTTTTAAGGTATTTCTTAACTGGAGGTAGATCATCTCCCATGAACCTTATCTCGCCGTATGGATTGTCTTCAACAAAGATGGTATGGTTTTTGTTGAATATTTTTCCAATTTCTTTCCTTTTTTCCAGTGAATAAGTTATTCCAGTAGGATTCTGGAAGTTTGGAACAGAATAGAAAATTTTTGGATTAAAAGTTTCAACCATATTTTTAAGTATATTCAAATCTACACCATCATCTAATAGTGGTACCGAAACAAATTTTGGTTCATACAATCCAAATGCCTGTATTGCTGCTAAATATGTTGGTCTTTCAATTAGCACAGCATCGCCACGATTCAAAAATATTTTTCCAACAAGATCCAAACCCTGTTGAGAACCATTGGTTATAAGGATATTATCTGATGAAACATCCAAACCAGAAAGATGGTATCTATTTGCAATATAATCTCTTAATGGTTCATATCCTTCAGTAGAACTATATTGAAGAGCTTTACTAGAATTAGAAAGAACTAATGCTGCTGCCTCTGCAAGTTCATTATGTGGGAATGATAGAGGGTTTGGAAGGCCTCCTGCAAACGAAATGATATCAGGGTTCTCAGTAACCTTCAGAATTTCTCTTACAAATGATCTAGGAACCTTAGACATTCTATCTGCAAATAAATTTTTCATTTATTTATCTCCTGCTTTAATTATTTTTTTAAACTTATAATGTAAATTTATAATTATTGGAATTATTTCAAAGTTAATTAGTTGCTTCCATATTTCTTAACATGATCCCATGCCTTATTGTATTTTGTTTCATTTTTATCAGAATAAATTGACATGTCTTTCCTGTTGAATTTTTTTCTATCATTTCCAACTGGACAAACTTTAATGCATATTCCGCATGGTGATATGAATTTTTCTCTAAGTTTTTTACTCCTTGTTGCACAGCCTAATTTATCCATTGGCAATGGAAATTCTTTAGATCCTTTCCTTTCAGGAATTGCATTTACTGGGCACTGAGTTACACATCTTTGGCAGTGTTTACATAGATCTATCCCTTTGATCTTATCCCCTTTTATTTGGGCTGTTGTAAATATTGATGTGAACCTGACCCGTGGACCATACTCTTCTGTAAGGATAACATTGTTTTCACCAAATGAACCCATACCCGCAAGGAAAGCTGCATGTTTGTGTGAGAAAAAGGCTATGGGTTTTTTAAGAAGTACCTCAATATCACCATAAGCATCCCTTGGCAGGTATATTGATGGATAACCCATTTGTGTTAGGAAGTTTGAAATTTCATATGCTTTAATATCTAATAATATGTTCACTGTTTTGTAGAGCTCATGATAATAAATAGAAGGTGCTGTTTCAACTATGGGGAGTTGAATAGGAAGTCCTATTACAATTACAGTTTTTGCATCAGGATATATAGATTCTGGCCAGAATTCTTTGGGTATCCATTCTTTAAAAGTGTTTGGAAGTTCTTTGGGTGGATTAGACCAACATGTAACAGGTGCAAATCCAACAAGTGGAATATCAAGTTCTGTACACTTATCAATAACTTTTTCTTTAATGGATTTAACCTTCATGAAAATCTAAAATTTATAATTTATTGATTCTAACCTGTCCATTGCATCTTCTAATTGGTTGTATGATGTTGCATAGGATAGCCTTACATGATCTTTTCCATGAGCTCCAAATGCTTTGCCCTGAACCATTACAACACCTTTTTTCAGGCCAGCTTTAACAAATGCTTCTGGATTGTTAATTTTTGGAAAAATATAAAAAGCACCATGGGGTGATGAACATTCAATTCCCATTCCATTTAATCTATTAACAACCAGGTCCCTTCTTCTTTTGAACTCAGATACCATTTCTGAAATATTATTTTGGGGGCCTTCAAGAGCAGCTAATGCTGCTTTCTGTACCATTGAACTTGCACAAGCAGTTGTATACTGATGAATCTTTAAAAGTTCTTCTGTTATTTCTAAATTGGCTGTAACATAACCTATTCTAAAACCTGTCATTGCATATGATTTTGAAAATCCATTAATTGTTATAGCGTTTTCACAAAATTTGCCTGGACTATGGTGAACATTGTTGTAGACAATCTTTTCATAAACTTCATCAGAAATTAGATAAATGCCATTATCATCGGCAATTTCTGAAATTGCCTTAATGTCCTCTTTTTTCATTACACTTCCAGTTGGATTTGAAGGAGAATTCAACATAATGGCCTTGGTTTTCTTTGTGATTCTTTCATTAACATCCTCTGCAATCATTCGAAGATCATTTTCCATATTGAGTGGAATTCCTCGAGGTATGCCTCCAGCAAGACTTACACATGCATTGTATGACAGAAATCCAGGATCAGGTATTAGAACTTCATCTCCAGGGTTTACTAATGCCTGCATGCACATGTAAATGGCTTCACTAGCACCTACAGTAACTAGCACAGATTCGGGAGAAGTGTTAATCCCATTATCAACTTTAAATTTGTGGGTTATTGCTTCTCTTAATTCTAATATCCCCATATTTGATGTGTAATGGGTGAATCCTTCTCTCATGGCATTTGAAGCTGCTTCTATTATATGTTTTGGGGTATTGAAGTCCGGTTCTCCAAGTCCAAGGTTTATTGAATCTTCACCGGCCATTTCGAACATCTTTCTTATTTCTGAAAGGTTTATTGATTGTACACGTTTTGAGGGTTCCATAACAATTACCATACCTATTTTTATTTGCACTTATATATATCGAATCTATGCCAGAGTTAAATAGATCCTTGGGTCTATATGATGTTGTCAGTCTTGTAATTGGTACAATTGTTGGTGCAGACATATATATTGCAGCCTCATTTGGAGCAGGTTTACTTGGCCCATTTTCGGTAGTTGCTTGGGTAATAGCAGGAGTTATGGCCATAATAATAGCTTTATGCTTTGCCGAATGTTCATCAAGAGTACCTCAAGTAGGAGGGCCCTATGCATATGCAAAAAGAGCATTTGGTGATTTTACAGGATTTTTAACAGGATGGTCCCTTTTAATAGCATCATGGAGTGCAATTGCAGTATTTCCACTAGCATTTGTAGCATACTTGGATTTCTTCATTCCTCACATGTCGCAGACTCTGCAAATTATTATTAAATTTCTTTTCGTTTTATTTCTAACAATTGTAAACTACTTTGGTGTTAGACAGGCAGGTAGAGCTAATGATATTTTAACGATTCTTAAAATAGCTCCTATACTTATTTTAACATTTGCGGGTATTGCATATTTCATAATTAAACCATCGTTACTTGTGGCCAATTTCACGCCCATAGCTCCTTTAGGGTTCAGTGGTCTTGGAAGTGCAATTGTACTTATATTCTGGGCATATGTTGGATTTGAATTGGTTACAGTTCCTTCTGATGAGATAATTAATTCAAAAAGAACAATTCCTCTTGCTATAGGTATTGGAATGGGAGTGATTGCGCTCTTCTATATTCTTACAAATTTTGTTATTTTAGGTTTAGTTCCATGGTTTGAACTTTCAACATCAACAGCACCATTGGCTTTAGCAGGTTATGCTCTTGTTGGGGCAATAGGTGCAGGTTTCTTAACTTTAGGTGCTCTTTTATCAATATCTGGTTCAGATGAGGCGGGAATATTATCTTCTGCAAGGATACCTTATGCAATGGCTGCTGATGGATTGCTTCCACGGGTTTTAGCCAAGGTTCATCCAAAATATGGTACGCCCTATGTTGCTTTGATTGCACAGAGCATAGTAACATTAATTGCAGCAATATTTGGCACTATTGATAAACTAATTATTCTCTCAGTGTTTACTCTATTATTCTGCTATCTTTTAACATGTATATCCGTATTTCCACTCAGAAAAAAATTCACAGAGGGCATTAAGCTTCCCTGGATAATTCCTGTACTGGGTGTTATTATCAGTATCTACATAATGACCCAGTGTGCGCCCAGTCAGATAATTATTGGAAGTGCATTAATTATTCTAGGAATTCCTGTATATGTTATATTTGCACCAAGAACAGAAATTAAAACGGCAAGAAGAGATTTAAGATTAGGTGAGGATTATGTGTCACAGACCATTGAGAGGGATGAAATATTCCTTGCAAAATTCATTAATCAAGTTAATGAATTGATAAAGAGAACAAGAAACAGATTCAGTTAGATTGTTTATTACATGCACCACAGTTGTAACATCCAAATTCTTCGCACCAAGGTGTTAAATTACCATTTATAGCTTTTTTATACTCTTTTTTTAAGAATTCATCTTTGATTCCTACATCGATATTTTTCCATGGAAGTTCTTCGTTCATATCCCATTTATGGGCGAATTTTGACCACTCCCTAATTGAAACTTTTTCGGTCAAAGATCTTTCGAGTAAATCACCTAGCTCTCGACCACCCATAGATAAAATATATTGAATAAAAGCAGTTTTTGGGTTTTCAATCTTAAATGACCGTAAATTAATATGTGAATCGATATATTTTATTTTAAATTTAAGTTCATCTAAATTGAAGCCTTCCCATTGGAAAGGTGTATGTGGTTTGGGGATAAAAGGATTTACACTGATCCTTACCTGGTTTTTTCTTTTTCCCATCTTGATCAATTCTTTAATATATTTGCCAAGGCATTCTATATCAGTTTGATTTTCTGTTGGAAGACCAAGCATGAAGTAGAGTTTTACATTAAGATTATGTTTAAATGCGGTATTGATAGTATCCTTAATCAGTTCATCGGTTATTGATTTATTTGCTGCTTTCCTGACTTTCCATATAGATTCAGGCGCAATTGTAATGGTTTTAAGGCCACTTAACTTTAATATTTCAAGTAAATTATCTGTTACAGATTCAATCCTTAAAGAAGGTGTTGTTACTTGAAAACCTCTTTCATGCAATCCTTGACACAGTTCTTCCATTTTAGAATGATCTGAAACTGCAGCACCTATCAATGCAATTTTGTTAAGTCCTGTTGCATTTCCTCCCCTTTCAGCTATTTTTAATAGCTCTTTAATTGGCATTTCTCTACGGGGTCTGTAGATACATCCTGCCATGCAGAATCTACAGCCCCTTGTACAACCTCGCGATACTTCCAAAAGAAATGCACGTCCAAAAGCAGGGATATATTCTTTTTCATCTGTTTCTGGTACTACTTGTCTGATAGGGTGACAAGCATCCATTAGATCTGGTACGGTTACCATTTTTACAGGATGATCCGGAAGATAAACTCCTTCTATTTCAAGAAAAGCATCTAAATTAGCTTTTGGATTATCTAAATCGAGGTAAACGTCAAGTAAATTATCTAAAATTACTTCGGCCTCACCAACAACAAAGAGATCAATGAATCTGGACATAGGGAGAGGATTTGAACTTGCACATGGGCCACCGGCAATAATAAGTGGATGTTTTGAGTTTCTATCCTCTTTTTGAAGGGGTATTCCTCCTTGTTTCAACATTTTCAGTACATTGATATAGTCTTGCTCATATTGCAGTGAAAAACTTACAATATCAAAGTCTTTAAGTACTGTACCTGTTTCAAGACTTTTTGAATGGGGATAAACCACTCTCTCGCAATAAATATCTTCTCTAGAATTTAGAAAATCGTATATTATATGAAATCCTAAAGATGACATGGCGCTTCTGTAAAGATTGGGATAGCATGATGCAAATCTCAGGTCAACCTTTCTAATGTCCTTGATGATTGCATTGTGTTCAAGCAGCATAATTATATTATCTGACCTTTACATAATCAAGATATCTAAATGTTAAAGGTAGTGAAATGAAGGAAAACTCATACAAAAAGGTGGCGGTAGGGGGAACATTTGACAAGTTCCACTATGGGCACAGACGGCTTATGGATATTGCATTCGAAATTGGGGATTATGTGGTAATAGGGGTCACATCAAACACATTTGGTGGAGTTAAAGGTAAAATTGAACCATGTAATGTTCGTATGTCTAATCTCAGAGGTCTGCTTGAAAAGAAACACCAGAATTATGATATACAAAAATTAAACGATCCATATGGAACAACCATCTCAGATGAATCTATTGATGCCATAGTTGTAAGTGAAGAAACAGAACCAACAGCCTTTAAAATAAATAAAATAAGAAAAGAGAGAGGAATGAAACCTCTGGATATTGTTACAATTGGAATGGTTCTTGCAGCTGATGGTATACCAATTTCTTCGACAAGAATAAGAAAAGGGGAAATAGATAAAAGGGGAACCATAATTAGGGTAACTAAATAGAATTATTTTATTGATTGGAGGATATATTCATTATGAAAGTTGTTGTAGGATCAAAAAATCCTGTTAAAATTAAAGCCACTAAAAATATTTTAGAAAAAATATACAGTGATATTGTGGTTTATTCTGTTGATGTTGATTCAGGTGTACCGGACCAACCATTTGGGCTTGATGAGACTATTAACGGCGCTATTAACAGGGCAAAAAATGCTTTTTCAGTTGAATTTAATTTGAGCGTTGGTATCGAATCAGGTTTAATGAAGACGCCCAATTCTTTAACAGGCTATATTGATCTTCAGTGGTGTGCGATATTTGATGGGAACAAAGTAACCATAGGGGTGAGTTCGGGATTTGAATATCCTCCAGAAGTTGTAAAAGAGGTTCTGGGTGGTGTTGAAGTAGGTGATGTCATGGATAGAATCACTGGTGTTGAAGATCTTGGAAAAAAGAAGGGGGCAGTGAGTCATCTGTCACACGATCTATTGAACAGAACAGAAAATACTGAGCAATGCGTTTTAACTGCAATGATACCTAGAATGAATGAAGATGTATATTTGATTCACGATAAATAGAATTTTCGATAAGATTTTTCATAAATCAAATTAATATATAAAAAAAGAATCTTTCATTATATTAATAAAAGTTAGATAAGGATATTTAATAGAATTTTGGGTGAATCATTTGGCTGAATCAAATAATAAATATCAAAGATTAATGAATTTCCTTAAAGATCATAATAATTCCATTATTTTGCTGGTTTTATTAACTGTATTAATATGTATAATTACCTATTATAGGGTACTGGTTCAAATTGAATTAGGACCAGTTTCAGATAGTTTTGATTTTCTATCTAATGCCCTTTTATTTGCAGGACATGGTAACGGATACTCGGATCTGTTAAGGCCCCCACTTTTTCCATTCATAATATCAATTTTTTTTAGATTGGGTTATGTTTATTCTAGTACCATTTTTGCTGTGGATGGTGGGATATTCATATTTGGTGTTATTGGGATGTTTTTATTTCTAAAGCTAAGATTTAGTAGTATTGAAAGTTTCTTAGGGGGATTGCTATATTCAACATTTCCAGTTGTTTTAATATCATTAGGATTTGGGTTTTCGGATTTGGTTAGTGTATCTTTTTCAATATGGGCATTATTTTTCCTAGTTTTAGGAGTTGAAAACAATAGAAAATTCTTATATTTAGCATTTCCATTTGCTATGTTTGCTTTCTTATCAAGATACAATTCAGGACTTTTAATAATGCCAATTTTCCTTTATATCCTAATAAATAAGGATAGAATAAAATTTAGGGATATTTTAATCGGAATAATTGTATCGGTTTTGACAATTCTTCCTGTATTAATATTCTTCTATGAAAAATTTGGAAACATATTATATCCATTTATAAATTTTGGGGCAACCTCTACAGGAGTAAATAGTGAAACAATAAATATTGCATATAATACTAACCAGTTTTATTTTATACAAAGGTTCTATGAATTTATAGGGATTCAAGGATGTATTATACTTTTAATAGTGGTTTTAGGTATTTTCGTATTATTATCTCAAAGATTTTTTAGAAAAACCAATGATAAAAAAATTATATATGGATTTATTAAGAAAATTGGGGCAAACAAAGTCAGATTGATAGTTTTTTGTCTTGTTACACTTCTCTTTTTGATTAGTTTTGTTTGTACCATCTATATTGTAAGTGAATTATTATTTTTTATTTTAGCGTATTTATTCTATGATCTAAGCAAAAATTCGAATATAAAAAATTTGAATATCGATATAATGGTTTTTGTGTGGGTTATGGCATTTTTTATTTTCCACAGTATTTTTGTGATGAAAACCAACAGATATTTTTTGACTATGGTTCCTTCTGTAGCTTATTTTATGGTACTAGGCTTAAGTGAAATCTCTAATAGGATAAAGTTTAATATCAGGAATAGAAATATAACATTTAAATTAATTACCATAATATTGACAACAATTATCCTTTTATCTACTGCAACCACAATCCCTCAGATATTACAAGCAAATAGTAATATAAACACGTTGGATAATGAAATTGAATTATCAAGTCAATGGTTTGTAGGTTATGATCCCGAATATAGAAATAAAAATATATATTCTGATTTGTGGCCAAATTACAGTTGGTATCTTAATACTAATGTAAAAATGGTGCCCATTTATCAGACTTATAAAACATTACCTAATGGCAATAGAGTTTATTCTGTAAATCAAGCAGATATTAATGCATTCAATAATTATTTAATTAATAATAATGCAGATTACTTTTTCAGTGATATTCCCGGACTTAATTTAACAACTTACTCATTGATTAAACAATTCGATAATATTTACATATACCAAAGGAAAAATTAGCTGAAATATATCTCCATCAATTTAAACAATATTCTTAGGTTTATAAGAATAATATAAAATTTAAACTGCAATTATTATTAAAAAGGGTAATTGTACAAATAAAATTGTAAATAGTTGAATTTCGAGAAATTAGGTGGTAATATAACTAATAAAAATAACTACTTCATGGATTTTATAGGAAAAAAACGATTCATTTCATGTATTTTCTTAATTTTATTGGTAATAATAGTTAGTATTATAACTTACAATAGAGTTTTATTACAAATTGATCTTGGACCTATTTCTGACAGTGTAGACTACTTCACAAATGCCCTTGTATTTGCAGGGCAGGGAATAGGATATTCTGACCTCATAAGGCCCCCTTTCTTTTCATTCATTACTTCAATATTTGTTAGAATGGGATACGTATCAATAAACACTATTTTTGCTGTAGATGGTGGATTATTTATTTTTGGTGTTATTGGGATGTTTATGCTTTTAAAAATCAGATTCAATGATCTTGAAAGTTTTTTAGGTGGCTTACTTTATGCAACATTTCCTATAATTTTAGTTGTTCTAGGGTTAGGGTTTTCAGACCTTGGAAGTGTATCATTTACAATTTGGAGTTTTTATTTCATGATTTTAGCAATTAAAAACGATTCTAGATGGTTTTATATAGCATTTCCCTTTGCTATGTTAACATTCTTGACTAGATACAATAATATACTTTTAATATTTCCCATTTTTCTTTACATCTTAATGAATAAAGATAGAATTAACATCAAAAATTTATGTATAGGAATCGGAGCTTCATTTTTAATGATCATTCCCTTACTCCTATTTTACTATGAAAAATTTGGTAATATAATTTATCCATTTCTAAATTTTGGATCAACTTCCACGATGGTTTCTGTTTCTGCAGAAAATGCTTCATATGATTCAAATATATTCTTCTTTTTACAAAACTTTACAGGCCTTGTAGGGCCCTCGGGTATTACTGTCCTGTTTATCCTTTTATCAGGTGCATTATTAATATTAATTATCAAAATTATACAGAAGAACAAATTTAAGAATAATTTAGTTGAGAGATTTAATTCATTAAATAGGAAAAATAAGATTGAGTTAATTTTCTTGATTATTCTCTTAACAATCTTTTTAGAAAGCTTTTCAAAGACTTTTTATATGTTTAGTGAATTATTATTCTTTGTTCTCGCCTACTTATTTTATGATCTAACAAAAAATTTGAATATCAAAAATATGGATATCCATTTATTGTTTTTGTTATGGTTTTTGGTATTTTTCATTTTCCACAGCATATTTGTGATAAAGGATTATAGATATTTCGTGCTTATGGTACCTCCTGTAGTTTATTTCATGATTTTAGGCTTAAGTGAAATTTCCAATAGATTAAAATTTATGATAAAAGATTACAATATTACATTTCCATTAATAACAATACTCTTGACAATGATAATTCTGTTATCATCAGCATCAGAATTATCTCTGATAATGGAATCAAATAATGATGATAAAGTTGCAAATCATGATATGGAATTAGCTAGCCAGTGGCTTGTTAATTATGATCTTGAATATAAAAATAAAAATATCTATTCGGATTTATGGCCCAATTTCAGCTGGTATCTTAAAACTAATGTGAAACCTGTACCTGTTTTTAAGGATAATCAAGTATATTATGGCGGGGTTAAAGATAAAAACTTCACCCAAATGGATAGCAAAGCTTATAATAAATATCTTGAGGCAAATAACGCAGAATATTATTTATCTGTTCGCAAAGGATTGAATTTAACTTCATACAAACCAATTAAAGAGTTTGGATTTATAATAATTTATAAAAAAATATAACTAACAGCTTATCTAAATAAATTCATTAATAAAATATGTTTATAAAAATGTAAATTCATAAATATATGAGGTTAAAAATTGAAAATATGTATAGTACCAACCATGTTTCCAAAATATAAAGGGGATTATTATGGTTCATTTGTATTTGATGATGCTAAAGAATTAGCAAAAAAAGGATTTGAAGTTCATGTTGTTACACAACACAACAAGGGTATACCATACGAAGAGAATATGGGAGGAGTTCATATTCATAGGTTTAAATGGCTTGAACCCGGAGAATTTAAGGCACTTTTACATTTTAAAGGATTTATTGATAATTTACGATTGACTACATATCTCATATCACTATTTTTTTATTTAATATGGATTGTTAGAAAGTATAATATAGATATTATTCATGCACACTCTGTGATTCCCACTGGATTTATCGGAGTTATTGTATCAAAAATTGTTAGAAAACCCGTTTTCATCACAGTACATGGAATGGATATAACTAATTTTGAAAATCGTCCGTTTTATAAGAGATTAATAACTTTTTCATTAATAAATTCCATTAAAACTATAGCTGTAAGTGAATATATTGCGAAAAAGATGATATCATTAGGATCTAACCAAGAAAATTTAATTATCTTAAGAAATGCTATAGATACAAACAGATTCAAACCATTAAGGAATTCAAATCTACGTAAATATTACAATATCAATGATAAAGATGTACTAATATTGTTTGTTGGATATTTAGATATTTTTAAGGGGATATTAGAATTATTAGAAGCATTTTTTGAATTAAACGAATATAATAAAAATCTGAAACTTATGATGGTTGGAAATGGGCCTAAAGAAAATATACTAAAAATGAAGGTACTCGATCAAGATTTAGAAAATTCAGTAATATTCACGGGGAAAATTCCGCCTGTTGATATTCATAATTACTACCAATCAGCAGATATATTTGTTCTCCCATCTTATACTGACTCTGGTGGACCTCCATTAGTAATTATGGAAGCAATGGCTTGTGGTTTACCTATTATTGGTACTAATATAGGAGGGATACCTGAAGGAATAGAAGATGGCATGAATGGATTCATTATACCTCCAGGAAATGTTGATGAAATGATTAAAAAATTAAATATTCTATTAAAAGATGAAAGTTTAAGGAAAAAGTTTGGAAATAGTTCTTTAAAAAAGATATATGAAAATTCAATGATACAAGAAAAAAAGATTGATGAATTAATTAATTTATACCAAGAACAAATTAAAAATCATTAGTAATAGTAACTATGCCAGAATATAATCCTCTATAATAAGCCATAAATAATTCAGGTTTTTTATAATAAATACTCAAAAAAATAGGAATTAAAAACGCCCCCAATATCTGATAAAATATGAAAAATAGAAAATCAGATCTTTTTGACCATCTTTTCATAAATAACCATCTATTTCTTGTAATGTAATATAATCCAATCTTTTCTTTAATTCCTCCACCAGATTTGGATATTTTATGCCAAATTTTCCCTTTTGGAACGAAAACATTTTTATATCCTAATTTAGTAGCTCTAAGAGTCCAATCTATTTCTTCAAAATATAAAAAAAATCTTTTGTCAAGTAATCCTATCCTATTAATCACTTCTTTTTTAATGAGAAATGCACATCCACTAACATATTCTACTTCAGCAATTTTATCATACTGGCCATTATCCATTTCATTATAACCAATATTAAGACCTCTACTGAACTTCCAGGATATTTTTCCTTTTGCAAACCAAATTCGATTTGGATCATTGTAATAATATATTTTTGGTCCTAGAATCCCAATTTCACTATTACTTTCAGAAACTTTTAACATTTCTACTAAAAATTCTCTATCCACAATTGTATCATTATTTAAAAGCATTACATAATCAGGATCTAAGTTATTTAGAGCATAAGTAATTCCAATATTATTACCCTCTGCAAATCCATCATTATTCTCATTTTTAATTAGAAAAAGTCTTTTAGTTGATGATTTAATATTCTTCTCTATTTCAATATATCCATTTGGTTTAGTTTCTATAAGTTTTATAGGCTTATTAATTGGATTATAACTAAAAAATGTGGATTTTGTTTTTAATTGTCCGTTACAATATTTTTTTATATTATCTATTGATTTGTCAGTAGAATTATTATCCACAATAATTACATTATAATTATGATACTTATTTTGATAAATGGATTCCAAGCACTCAATTGTATCTTGCCATCCATTCCAATTTAAGATTATAATTACTACATTTTTTTTAATATTCATATGATCACTAATTATTGTTAAAAACAATAATACAACTAATTAATAAATTATTATAATTTCCGCAAATTCTATATAATTCGGTTTTATGTTTAATTTTTGTATTATTCCAGTTCATAGATTATCACACTTTGTCAAATATATGTCTAATATTTCCTTAATGTAAAAAATACATTCAGAAATATATTATAATATTTTTTTTGTATGAATGATACTAAATAAAGTAACCAATATTTGATATTTAGGGGATTATATCTAATTGCATCCATTAAATATTTCCTAGATTTACTTTCATCTCCATTTAAGAAAGCATAAATACCTATATTTGCTTTATTAACTGCTAATATTTCTTTGTTATCATTAAAATCTGCAAAATGTTTTTTTAAAATTATTTCGGAAGATTTTAAATTTTTTGAATAATTAATTGATGCACTGTCTGATGAACAATATGCAATTGATAATGGTTCATCAATAAATTTAAAAGAGAAATATTTTGAGATTCGGATATATAATTCCCAATCTTCCAAATTAGGAAGATTTTCATCGTATAAGCCTACTTTTTTAAAACATATCTTTCTGATTACACTTAAACCACTTACAAAGTTACCTTTAAGTAGTTCAAAATGAATATTTCCTTCTTTCTTGGTTACTTTAGGAGTGGGAATATAGATCTTTTTATTATCCTTTATATGCCAATATCCAGAATATACTACTCCTATTTTATCACTTGCTTCTAAAAATACATCCATTTCTTTTTCTAGCTTTTCTGGAAGCCATTTATCATCACTATCTTGGAATGCAATAAAATCGCCTTTAGAATATTTAATTCCAGTATTCCTCGCAGCAGCAGCTCCTCTATTCTTTTTATGCACATAATAATTTATTTTATCTTCATTAAACCTTTGTATAACTTCTTTAGTGTTATCGGTAGAGCCATCATCAACAACTATAATCTCATAATTAGTATAACTTTGATCTAAAATACTATTAATTGCTCTTGTAATTAAATTAGCCCGGTTATACGTAGGTATAATTATACTTACAAAAAGTTCATCCTTTTTATTGGTCACATTATCACCAAAATTTGTCAGATTTATATTATTTAAAATTCCATTGTTAATTTTTAATAACCTTTTTAATTAGTAATAACTCATCTGCATCAAATGTTCTTAATGAAAATAGGATAGTGATATATATCAGTATTGATATTGGAACTATTATAAAAATGGTGAATTCGGAAAAAAGGAAAATAAAAGATCCCATTACTAAACTAGCTATAATAACCTTTATTACATCTTTCAATTGATTAAATGAAATACCATATCCCATATTTTTAGCAACAATAAAAATCAAAACTAACAAAGTAAATTCTGTTACTACAGTTACGATACTTGCACCAACATAACTGAATTTGGGGATTAGTAATAAGTTTAGTAAAATATTCTCTATCATACAAATCCCTGTAATTTTTGTTAATGTAATTTGTTTTCCTGCAGATAAAAATAGTTGTGCAAATGCAGTATATAAAAATGTGGAAATACCCGACCATATAAGTATTTGTAGGGCAATTATAGAATTTTCGTATTGTTTACCAAATATTAATAATATAATATTTGGTGATAGTAATGTAATTCCAATTCCTAAGGGAAAACTAATTAATAGCATAAATTTAAAATATTTTTCAACCAAGTTTTGTAGTGAATTTTTTGAATTTACATATAATTGTGACATTGCAGGGAATACAGATATATTTGATACGGATTGTACAATCATACAGACAGTGACAATTTTATAGGCAGCATTATACCATCCAACGGCCTGATTTCCCTGTAATATAAAAAGTATAATGGTATCTACCCAAACATAAACAAATACAAAAATTCCATTAATTCCAAAGGGTAATGCTTCTTTTATTTTAGATATACTAAATTTAAGATCTATTTCAAAATTCAATGGAATAAATTTCTTTATACAAATTATAATGTTACATACTAAGAGTATTGCACTTAAAATAAAGTATAGAAAAGCAAATCCAATAATATTGAATCCATAAATAATTGCTAATAAAACCCCGATAAGCATTGAAGCACTATAAAATATTTGTCCTATCGATTGAAATTGCATTTTTTCAAATGCCTGAAAGATAGAATTAAAAATACCGTTAAATGAATTTAATATAACAGATAATGCAACTAAATAGACAACGGTAACAGTTTGTATAGGATAATTAAATGCATTTAAAATTAATGCGATTATTAGTAAGGTGACAATTGAAAGAACTATCTTTATTAACAAAAAATTTCCAAGAAATTTTCCTGCTAAAGATTTATCCTTCGAAATTTCCTTAACAGTTAGAGTATTTAAGCCAAGATCAGCTAAAATACCAAATATACCTGTAAATGCAATTGCAAAAGATAGAATTCCAAATCCATCTGCCCCGAGATATCGAGCTGTGATTATTGTATAAAAAAAAGCAAACAAATAACTTAATATTTGAGAAATTAATAGTACTATAGTGTTTTTTGCTATAATCTGAACATTAGACATAAATAGTTTCCCAATTTGATCTATTAAATAAAATTATTCTAATTTATTTTTTTGATAATTTATTTTCTTTTTGTACAATGTATATTTCCCGTTTAAGTAGACTAATCTGAGTTGCTACAAATCCAAAAATCAATATTTGTATTCCAGAAATTATCATTAATACCATGAATAGCATCAATGGACGAGTAGGATCTAAGGTACCCAAAGTGTATTCATAAAAAAGATATATTCCGCTCACTATTCCAATTAAACATAGAAATAATCCCATAACTCCAAATAGGATCATAGGTTTTTCGTATAAAGAAAAAAGAACATGGGAAATGGTTTTTGATCTAAATTTAAGTTTTGATTTCCCAAGTTGTCTTCCTTCCAATAGAGCTGGTATTTCCTTAATTTTATACCTTGTAGCAATAGCTTTAGATAATATTTCAAGATTTATGTTGGTGCCATTTGATTCTAACTCCATTGAATCTAATACTTCACGTCTGTAAGCCCTTAGAACACTTGTAACTGTACTTAAATTTTCAGACATTGAATATCCAACAAACTTGTTTGCTACTTTACTGATAAAAAGTCTGAAAAATGGAACATTTTTGACTTCACCACCTTCCATGTATGGGGAACCAACAACAATATCAATTGTTTCATCATTTAGTAGTTCAAATGTAAGTAAATTGATATGTGAAGCATTATAACTTAAATCGGCATCTATAGTAATAATGATATTTCCATCTGATTTTTCAAATCCTGTACGTAGTGCTCTACCCATTCCCATATTAACTGATTGCCTATGTACATGAACATAAGGATTAGTTAATGAAAATTCCTTTGCCAACCTAATAGTTTCATCTTTACTTCCATCATCCACAACAAGTATTTCGTAGTCTTCATAATCTTTCATTATACTATTAACCTCTACCAATGTTCTCAAAACATTATCTTCCTCGTTGTACATAGGGATGATCACAGATATTTTCATGATACTCATTCAGAAAGGCTTAATATATATTCTTTTCCACATATTCATAGAGACAAATGAAAATAGCAACAATCTTTGGAACGAGACCAGAAATAATCAAACTTTCAACTTTGATACCTCTTTTAGATAGGGATTTCAATCAAATTTTGATTCATACAGGACAGCATTATTCGTATAAAATGGATAAAATATTTTTTGAGGATTTAGACCTCAGGGATTGTGATTATAGTCTTAATATAGGTTCTGGAACACATGGAAAACAGACAGGTAATATGCTTATGGAACTTGAAAATGTGCTTCTTCATGAGAAACCAGAATTGGTTATTGTTCAAGGAGATACTAATTCAACACTTGCAGGTGCACTTGCAGCATCTAAACTTCAAATACCTGTAGCACATGTGGAGGCAGGATGCAGATCATTTGATAGAAGAATGCCTGAAGAAATAAATAGAGTTTTGGTGGATCATATATCAGACTATTTATTTGCACCAGATCTTAATTCATTTAAAAATTTGACATTATCTGAATGTATACCTTCTGAAAAGGTTTATCTTGTTGGAAACACTTCTGTTGATGCATGTATACGGGCTATGAAAATTTTCAATCGGGAAACTCTTGAAGATTATTCCCTAAAAAAAGATAGCTATATATTATTTACACTGCACCGACAGGAAAATACAACATATGAATCTTTAAAAGAGATTTTAATGGCTTTAAACATCATTTCTAATAGAATAAAAGTCTTTTTTCCAGTACATTTAAGAACTAAGAAAGTAATAGAAGATAATAATATAGAAATCAATGATAATGTGATTTTATCAGATCCATTAGGATATAAAGATTTCATGGGGCTTTTAACCAATTCAATGTTTGTGATGACTGATTCTGGCGGAATACAGGAGGAATCTGTAGTTTTAAATGTTCCATGTTTGATTATAAGGGATAATACAGAGTGGATGATCTATGTTGAAATAGGTAAAAATCTTCTTTTGGGAACTAATCACCAAAAAATAGTGGATATTGTTAATAAATTGCTTGACAACCCTGAGATTATAGAAAAGATGAAATTGATTGAAGCACAATTGAATCAAGGAGCTTCAGAATCTATAGTTTCAATATTAAAAAACATCCAATAAAATTTTAAAAGAATATATTTACATTAATTTATTCTATTCATCTTTTTTAGATGTTTTGGGAGAGGTTTTATCCTAGCTGGAGCACCTATTGCTAAAAAATAATCAGGAACGTCCATTGTAACTATTGCTCCGGCAGCCACCATAGCACCTTCTCCTATTTCTAGATCAGATAAAAATGTTGAATTAGCCCCTATGGAAGCTCCCCTTTTGATAACAGGTCCTTTGAGATCAAAATCAACTCTTATTGGATATTTATCATTTGTGAAACATGCACATGGTCCAATGAATACATAATCTTCTATAACAGAATTCGTAGGGATGTATACATTAGATTGGATACTGACGTTATTTCCAATAGTAGTGTGTCCTTCTATCACAGAATTAGTTCCAATAAGTACGTTATCTCCTATAATTGTTTTCTCTCTAATAATTACAGCATGGCCTGTTTTAAAGTTGTTTCCAATTTCTACATCATTATATATTATTGAATTTGAACGAATAAGAGAATTTTTGCCTAATATAGGCGTATTTGATCCTGTTTTGTATTTTAAGCCTATAGTAACATTTTCAGATTTTGAAGATAATTTTTCAATATTTGGTGAATATTCTCCAAAAAATAAACTTCTAAATTTCGCCATATTTTTTGTTCCTAAAATATTTTTTAAAGGTGGCATTTAACCTCTTATTTCTAACCCAATTTTTGCTATAATGATAAGTTAATTTAGAATTTTTAAACATACTATGTTATTTCTTATTAATGAATTTACTTTATTATTTTAATAATATAAATTTAGATATTAAAACAATTTATTTTATTTCCAATTTAATTTTCATAAAAAATAAGATATTTCTAAAGAAAAAAAACAACTTTAGAATGAATAATAACATCAAGTTATCTGATTAATTTAAAATAAAAATTAGTATTAACAGTTCAAAAATTGGAAATATAAAAAAAAATGAAATAGTAGAAATGCAAAATGTTAACAGTTGTTTACATCCTATTAATTGTACTGTCCCTAGCAGTGTCAACGACATTACTAATACTGGTAGCAATTTGCTGGGAAATATTAAATATAAATCCTCCAGCAACTATAACTAGAACCAAAAGGGCACCCATAATTAATATCATTTCAGCGCTAATTTGTGCTTTTTCATCCATTAACATGCAAATCCACTTTTTAATTAATTAAGTTACACTTTTTCTTACATTACTTATGTCTGTGGAAGCATTCAGACCTTGTTGTCCTTTAAAGTATGAATTGTATATCAATAGTGCAGCTACTGCTATTACAATTACTCCACCAAATAAAAGGATATATTCTGCTGCTCCTTGTCCACCTTCATCTTTTAAAAAGTTCATATTTTTTCCTCCTATTAATCTAACAATATTCTATATATTTAATGTATATAAATATTATACCTAATTGATTTAAGTCTAATGAATTAGTTTATGAGTTAAAAAAAAATATTATGGTATCGAAAAAGTTATGTCACGCTTTTTCTTACATTACTTATGTCTGTGGAAGCATTCAGACCTTGTTGTCCTTTAAAGTATGAATTGTATATCAATAGTGCAGCTACTGCTATTACAATTACTCCACCGAATAAAAGGATATATTCTGCTGCTCCTTGTCCACCTTCATCTTTTAATATTTCCATTAATATCTCCCCCAAAAAAAATTTTTTATTATAGACATGAATAAACTATAATGTAACAGTTTATTCTTATTACTGAGTATTATTTCCCATATTAATAAATATTTTGTAATAAATATGTGATTAAAATCCCAAAATTATTTATTTTTTATTAATCTTATATATGATAATATACTATTTTAATAAGTTCATACACATTTAAGTGGCATGTTACTGTTCACAAATTAATAATTTTTATATATGTTTATGTGCATATAATCACATAACAAAAAAAGTAGTGTAAAACCATGCCAAAAAATTATAATATGAAAGAAATGATTCTTGAACTTCTCGAGGGAAAAGAACTGTCAAAAAAAGAACTATTAGAAGACATTCGGAAAAAATCTAATCGTTCCACATCAGATAAAACTCTCAATGAATCATTGATGATTTTGTTAAAGGAAAAAAAGATCTATATAACCAGCTATGATTTCGGAATTTATGATGGTGTAAAGAGAATACAATCAATCAAACCTGAAGGAATCGTTTTTGGGCTGATGAAAACTGATTTTGTTGAAATAGAAACCCTTATTAAAATTCTGGAAAGCGATGATGTTGAAGTGGTTAGAAATGCTTCTTCAAAACTAAAAAAGAACTTTAGAAACAAGATTGATGATCTCAAATCACGTAACTCCTTTGAAGATGGTGAAGATCTTGATTCACTTTTTAATAAAACCATCTTTTATATTTACTCACAATCTGATGATCAAAAGAGAATTTTAATCAATAAATTTGCATGGAGTCTCAGTAATGAAGACGGGTCTGTGAACCTTTTTGAAGATATATTAAATTATATGCAGGCACAGAGTTGATTTTATAAAAATTTAAATATTATTCCTAATTTTTATTAATCTATTGTTATATCATTTAAAATGGAGTATCATTTGTTTTAAGAATGTTTTTATTTAATAATAAATTTTAAGAGACGTATAACAAAATTATCAGTAAATTACTAAAAAAATAAGATGAATTTTAAAGATTATATTGTTAGATTAAAAAAAATGTAATTAAGAAACACTACCCCTAACAATATTTAAGTCTTCAGGTGCATGAAATGGTGAAACTCCTGGTTTAAAATAACTTCTATATATAAAGAGTGCAGCTATTGCAATAACTATGATCCCACCAAATAATAATATATATTCTGCTGCTCCTTGTCCCGATTCATCTTTAAAAAAATTCATCATAGCCCTCCCCAACAATATTAATATTAATAACTTTTAATTTATCATTATATAAGTTTTTCTAAAAAAAAGATTAGAACTAGATTAAAAATCAATATTTAGTTCTAATAGTAGCGCTATACATTCTAAAATAATATAATATGTTCATATTAATGTTTTTAATAGAAACCAAAAAATTCAGTATTTAAAATAATTAGAGGATTTTTTTCATGAAAGTACTTATAATGCCTTGTGGTATCGGTTGGGGTCATGTGTCACGTTGTATAGCAATTGCCAGGGAACTTGAAGCAGAGGGTATTGAAGTATTTTTTGCAAGTTATGGTTCGGGATATGAAATTCTAGAATCACAACATGAATATCCAACTCAAAAACTTCCGGATATCAAATTTTATGGGGAAGGTGAGTTTGATATTAAATACACAGTTAAAAAATCTATTAATGCACCTTATATATTTCTTAAAAGCATTTATAATGAGTCAAAGATCATTAAGAAAATTAAACCTGATATTATAATAGCAGATTCACATTATTCTGTTCCGATAACAGCTAAGATGTTGGGTATTCCATGTATCATGATAACTAATGAATTAACACTCAACTTTTCAGAAATCTACCCTGACGAAAGAACAATTAAATATCTAGAATCTGGTCTTATAAGATTTTTTCAATATATGTGCAAACTTTGTAGGGTGGTGATGGTTCCTGATGTTCCAGGTTCCACAGAGGTACCAGCTAAGCTCAAAGATATGGTTGTTCATACTGGACCATTTCTTAAAAATAACCAGCAAAAAATGGTTAATAAGGATGCTTTAAGAAGAGAATTAGGATTTAAAAATTCAGAGCGTATAGTTCTTGTAACTGTAGGTGGAAGCAATTTTGGGATTGAATTATTGGAGTTGATATGTGAAGCATCTTCAATGATTGAATGCGACAGATTAATAATTGTTACGGGACCACAAATAAAAGCTGATTTTATCCAAGAATCTCATAAAATTATTAAAAAAGAGTTTTTAAACAACATGATGGAATGGATGAAAATATCTGATGTGATTGTAAGTTTAGCAGGTCATACAACAATCATGGAAATAATGTCGCTTGGAATTCCAAATATTATAATTCCAATTGAAAACCATTCAGAACAGATTAAAAATACAATTAATTTTCAAAAATATGGTATATCCATAATAGAGAATATAAAAAATTTAGGTCCAAATAAAATTGCAGAGGATATAAACTGTTTGCTCAATGATCAAGAGATAAAAAATAGGACAGAAATAGTTAAAGAAAAATTTTCAAGGTACAATGGAACAGAAAATGCATTGAAGATCATATTTGAGCATGCTAAATGAGAATTATTTTAATTATTTTGGGATTGAAGATATCTATATAATAAAAGCAGTGAAGTACAATCATACCAAATGAAATTCATATTGATTGTTCAGTATATAAAATTAGACCATTCATTTTTTTCCAATTTAGTCTGCAATCTTTATGTTTGTGATAGATTGAATTATAATAAGAGTTATGGAGATAACCTACTATTTAAATACTTAATAGATAATATTATACATTAAAAAAGTATAGTTATTATCAAGAATAGTGAATCATTTATATTTTAGACATTTTGATCATTGGTGATAACATATCTGGGGTAATCAATATTATTGGGAGGTAAAGGATGATCAATTTACTCGTCACGGTTTTTGGAGGTCTACTGTTTATTGCAGGATTTTATGGAATGTCCTTTGGTTTTTCTACTCCCCCTAATTTCGGACTTTTCTTTGGGGGATTGTGTTCTTCTGTTTTTGGTATTATTATGATGGTATTTTTTTCTAGCAAAATTGATCTGTCAAGATCAAAAACTTCTAAACCAAAGAATAAAATTCCAAAACAGGCACCTAAACCAGTAACAGGAAAAGCTAAAAAGGGTGCAATAGAAAAACTAGGACAAAATATAAAACCTCCAGCCAAACCAGCTAAATCTTCCAAAAAAATTAAGCCAGTGAAAACTAAACCCATTTCAGCGGATGATAAGAAACCGATAATACCATCTAAATCTGAAAAAGAAAAACCAATGAAGAAAATTACTCCTGTCACATCAAGACCTGTACCTAAAAAAGTTAACCAAACATCTAAAGAAGTATTACCTAAATCTGAAAAAACATTTAAAACAACTACTCCTCCAGAATTATCAATGGAAAAACCAAAAAAGAAGGCTCCCATATCTCAGGCTACAGAACCTAAAGTTGATGTTCCTCCAATAAAACCTGTTCTCCTTAAGGAAAGTGCAGATGAAAAACCAGATAAAAAGGAAAAAATTAAGCCAGTTCCTAAACATATTGATGTTTCTAAATTAAAAAGTTCTAAATCCAAGGAAAAAGATGAACAGGAATTTGTTAAAAACAGACTGGATCGTTTGAAGGAGAATTATATTAAAAATGCCAAGGATATTGAGAGTATTATCGATGAAAGATTAGATTCATTTAAAGGTACTCTGGATACATTGAAATCTGAATCACAGGAGCCAAGCATCATATGGTCCTTTGATGCTGGAGATGTACAGGATGCATTAAAAGACACAATCTCAAAGGCAGATAACAAAATATTAATGATGTATCCATGGATCAGGAACATTGATGTTTCAATATTAAAAAAATTTATGGACACAGAGAGTAGAATGATAATTCAGGAAGCTAGCTTAGATGATGATACTTCTGTAGAATTAATTAAACTTTTAATTGGAAATAAAGTTGAGATCAGAACAATGCCTCATATACACACAGTTGCAGTTGTATCAGACAATACAAATGGTCTTATTATATCAACAGACCCGATCTATGAGAGTTTTGAGGTTGGTGTTATGTACAAGGATCAGAAGTCCATTGAGGAAATTGAAAGACTTTTTGAAGATGCATGGGAAATTTCAAAGGATTTAGACATGGAGATCAGAAAATGAATATTACCTGGCTGGGACATTCAGCATTTCATATAACAACCGATGAAAATCTTAGAATTCTAATTGACCCTTTTATTAGCAACAATCCAACATCCCCTGTCACAGTCGAAGAACTTTATGCAGATGTTATATTAGTATCACATGGTCATGGGGATCATTTTGGAGATACAATGGAAATTGCCAATAGAACAGGAGCAATTATAGTCTGCAATCATGAACTTTCTATCTACCTCTCCAAATTGGGTTTTGAAACATTAGGAATGAACATAGGTGGATCAGCAAAAATTCAGGATATTAAAATTACAATGGTCAATTCACTACACTCCTCTGATATGGATTTTATTGAGGAGGTTGATGCAGGTGGAAGTTCAGCGGGTTTTATATTGGAACTGGAAAATGGAAGGAAAATATATCATGCAGGAGACACAGGAATATTTTCAGATATGCGATATGTGATTAGCCATATATATCAACCAGATATCGCAATGTTGCCTATTGGAGATCGTTATACAATGGGTCCATTTGAGGCAGCTATAGCTGCAGAATGGATTAATCCAGAGATAATTATTCCAATGCACTACAACACATACCCCGCAATAGAACAAAACCCACTGGAATATTCGGATATGGTTAGAAAGTCAAATAAAAATGTTGAAGTTATAATATTAAATCCTGGTGATAGTTACAAGGAGTGAACTACCCCTCCCTTTCGGAATGGGCTTCTTCCTTCATGGAATCCACTATTGTGCTTTCTCAGAGAAGCTTTAATTCCCGTAGTTCCTACGGTACTGATTAGATTAAGTTTAGTTTACTTGGCTATCGCATACTATATTAGTAATAGGTATTAATTATTATTTATATGTTGTGGTTGGATTCATCCCCACCCTCATGGATGGGGTATTCTCCAACATTAAGATAAATTTTATTTTATTATTTTAAATTTGAATATCTAGGCTATCAAGATTTTATTTCAAAATATCTTTTTAATTTTATTGGATTTAATTCCTTATTATTATTTAGTATTATCATTAAAACAGGAATAAATTTAACATTTTAATTCATCAACTTTTGTGATATAGTTTAACTATGGCCTCTAATGTGATCAAGTCTCCAAAATACTATTGAGGATATGGTATTATGTTAAGGGTCAAAAACAGAACTTATATAAACCCTAAGGTTTAACTAATAAACAAGAATGGTACAGTGGGATTCATAAAGGAAAATAATAATACCATTAGATGATTAAGTATATTCTTATGGTCTAATGTCTTAATCATTGTGAGTTGATAAGAGTGATAAACATGCGGAAATTCTTCAGACGTAGCTTTTTTAAAAACATCTTCAACAAGCTTATTGGCAAGGATAAAAAACTTAAAATAGGTTTGTACGGACACCCCAATTCGGGTAAAACAACACTAGCAAATACAATGACAAATGATTGGATTGGTAAACCATTAGGCCTTGTATCCGAGATTCCTCATGAAACTAGACGTGTTTACAGACAAGAACGTGTTCAAATTGAATATGATGGAGTAGAACTAGACTTTGATATTGTTGACACTCCAGGAATAGCAACTAAGATAGACTATAAAAATTTCCTAGAATATGGTTTATCAGAAGAAGAAGCAAAAGAAAGAGCAAAAGAAGCAACTAAAGGAATTATTGAAGCTATAAAATGGTTAGATGATGTTACAGGTGTGCTTTTGGTTGTAGACGCCACACAAGATCCATTAACTCAAGCAAATATTACAATAATGGGCAATCTTGAAGCACGTAAAATACCATTTGTTATTGTAGCCAATAAAATCGACCTTCCTGAAGCTTCCTCTGAGAGAATCACTTCTGTTTTTCCACAACACACAGTTGTACCTATTTCAGCATTACACGGAGAGAATACAGCCGATCTTTATCAGGCAATGGTTGATAAATTTAATTAATTAGGGGTTTTAAAATGGATAATACAGAACCAAATGCTCTAAAAATGGATTTTCTATCCTCGGATGCACTAAAAACCCGAACAAGTATGGAAAAGATTTCCATGATCGTTGATAAGGTTAAAAACGGTGATCTGGTAGTTATAGAGGGTGGTCTCACTCCTGGAGAAGAGGCAGAACTTATTGAAACTACAATGCGTGAAATTGATGTTGAAAATTTCATGGGAATTGATATATACACTCTAGAAAAGGACAAATCTTCATTTTTTGGGCTTTCAAAAAAGAAAACTATAGGAATAACAATTATTGGTCCTGCAAATGTAATGAAGGCAGTCAAGAAGAGATCAAACTTCCTGTCCATGATTGCCAACCTGGGTGATTCAGGTGCATCGCTGCATTAAATGTGGATCAGAGTTTACAATAAACTCAGAGGAAGTAATTCTTAAAGGATGTCCTGAGTGTGGTAGTAAATTCTTTGAATTCCATCAAAAGGGAAAAAAACCAGAAATACAAGAGATTAAGGGAGACTCAATCGAAACCATAATGATAAAAGAACATGGTATATATGAGCTAAATTTACCTTCTTTATTAGAGGATGACTCTATAATTATTTCTGATCAAGAAGGAATGTATGTTATAGACATTAATTTTCTTCTAAAAAAACAGATGAAAGATAAAGAGAAGATGTAATTTTCTCCAACATATTTATTTTTAAAAGGATTAACCAATGAGATGTCTATCTCCTTTTTCTTTTGGAACCCTTTTTATCTACAAAATCACATTTTCCAGAAGGTAAAACACGGACAACATCTTCTATTATGAACATTTTATCTGTATCTATCTTATTTTTTATCTGCATTGCTATTTCTTCTTTTTTAGTATAACCCGGTTTAATAGATGCAAAATTTTCAGTGTATTTAGATACTGCTTCCGGAGGTCCGGCCATTATTCTTTCTCCTTCGTAATCTACTTTACCAATTGCTAGTGTTAGTGGAAGTCCTCGGATATAGTTTCGTGATCCTCGTATTATGAAGGCCCCTTTAGTAACAAATTCACCTGATTGTGGTGTTTTTGATACCTGTTCGGGATGAACCCAGTAAACATCAGCAGAACCTAAGCCTTTAGCCCAGGCACTAGAGAAACATGCTGCAAATGCAGCAGCTTGGTTAATACTTGATTCTGGAATTTCATCTTTACCTGCCTTAAGAATAATGGATGCAGCACCATGTATATCTGAATGGAAATAGATATCACGGTTTTCCATATGTTTCTTAACAACCATTTCATTGGTTGTTGCATCCCTGCCACCAATAACCATCAAACCATCAGATGTTAAAAACCATCTTAGCTTTTCATACCATTTAAGATCCTTTTTAACCCGTTTCTGAGGCACTAAAACCTTTTCCATTTCTATTTCTCGCTTACCTTTTGCTTTTTTAATTTCCTCTTCAGTCTTAGCAATAGCAATATTAACTCCTCTAATTTTCTTTTTAGCTTTTTTACCTTTATTATAATATACTTCTGCATTTTCAGGAATGCCTAACCCGGTATCAATATTAACTATGATTCCATCAAGGTTTAATGTTAAAACGCCCATTTTATCTATTGATTCAATGATTTCCAATCCTTCAGTTTTAGCTTTTTTAGCTTTTTTTATGATTGAAATGATTTCAAGCCATGAATGTTTCTCTCTAGCCTCATTTATAATATTTATAATATTTTGTATATTTTGATAATTGGAATATATTGCTTCGCCCTTTATCTTAGAATCTTTTACAGTTTTATTGAATTTTTCAAGAGTTGCCAACTGTATTGCTAGTCTTTTCTCAAATTTACCAACTTCTCCAGACCATACTTCATTGTGTACCTGTACAATATCTTCACCAACTATACTACTGTAGAATTCATCAGAAGCTTCATTGAAGGTTTCGTATCTTTTTTTCTCATATTCTGAATACATCTGAAGATCAAGAGGTAAAACATCGTCTTTTTTTCCAGATACTATCTGTGGTTTGAAATCATATGTTTTAATGGGTTTGAAAACATCATTTAAAGCGCTGTGCAGTGCATTAATTTCATCATCAGTTACTTCACTAGCCATTTTCTTTTTATCAACATTGGATCTCAATATTATCTCTTCGGCATATAATCCTCCAAGACCATTTCCAGCAAGAGTTCTAATTATATCTCTATCAGAATTCTGGAATATTTCTTTTAATTGATCTTTTTTAATTTCAAGTGGATTAATACCCCTTTCAGGCGGATATTTGTATTCCTCCTTTGAAGATATCTTTCTATCCTGCCATAATTTTCTTTTCAGAGGTAGAATGATCTGATCATCTTCATCCAAAAGTATTATATTACCCTTAGCAAAGAGTTCTATAACCAATGAAAATTTATGCTCCTTCTGGATATCGATCCGCATAATCCTATCAAAGTTGTGTTGACTCACTCCAGTTACACGGCCTCCTTTAATATACTTTCTCAGAAGCATAGGGAAGTTTGGTGGAACTTTGGGATTTTGTGGAGGATATTGGGTCGTATGTACCCTTAAACCAGCCTGAAAGATCACATCAACACGGCCTTTAGAAGGCACATGGAACCGTATAAGTACAGTATCTTTGGTTGGTTGGTATGCCTTTTGAACCCTAGCATCCTTTAACAGATCTCCTAATTCTTTGCAAATTGCGTAAATATCAACGTTGGACATGGCTTTCATTGGAACACCTTATGGTTTTATTTATGACAAGAGACTAATAATAAACATATTTGGAGGTAAAAGATTATGGATGTAGATGCTAAAGTAACGATCATACATGTAATTGGAGGAATAATAGCGGCTTTTTTATCGTTTGCATTAACAACTGGATTAATAAGTGGAATTAACAATGAGGCCATTGCAATATTAATAGCCCTTGTGATTCTTTACATATCCGGACAGGTTTCCGAGAGAATATTTGGTAAAGAAGCTGTTGGTGGATTTAAAGGATGGCTTTGGAGTGGAATTGTACCGTTTCTATTCATATGGATAGTATTATGGATTCTACTTTTTAACATCAACCCTGTGCCGCCAATTACTGGGATATAAATTTTCCCATTTTTTCCTGTTTTTTTTAAATAAATTATTCTTAATTTCTTTCATTTTTTAATATGAATAAACTGAACTGATTATTAGAGCGCCCAGTAAAATATCCATATAAAAGCAGATAAAAATGCGATTATAAATATGAGCGGTGCAAATATTTTGCTTACAGCTACTATGGAACTTATAGTTGTTACAAGTTCTGTTGCATGTGTTGGTCCAAGAGTTTTTAAATCTTTTATCCTCGAAACATCACAAGCAACTGTAACATCTTCAAGGTCTTTCATTGCATCTTCTGTAGATTTTATTATATGCTCAAGTATCAAATCTTGTTTTTTAGTTCCAACAGGATTGTGACCGCCTGAAAGAGCATTTACAAAGTGTGTGTCAGATGTGAGAATTTCAGCTTCATCAAGACCAATATCCTTTAAATGTTTCAGAATTCTTTCCCTAAATCCAATTATCATATTGTTGGAATCAAGCAGGATATAACCTGTTTTCTGATTATCAACTTCCAATACCATTACTTTAACTCCACTTTCTCCCACACCTTCGTCTTTGCTCACATCATCCATTGGGTCATATGCACATCCAACTTTGATATTATTTTGCTTTTCAGGTGATTGGAGTTTTTCCACAGCATCCATAAGCTCAAAAACTTCTTTGTTACCTGGTAGTATCCTGCCACCATCACCTTTAAATGCGTTATGACATTCTACTAATATCACATTTTTTGCCCCTGTTTTTGCTTTAGCAAGGTTTATTAGTGCAAGACCAACACCAAAGTCCATATCATCAAATCCTTCAGGAGCCATGGTAGCAAGTAGTACCAAATTGTTATCAAAGTATTGGGCACCTATTTTTGCATTTCCGCTTTGAACCCTTGAGAATTTACCTGCTTTATTAGAATATTCCAAAGATTCTAAAGTGTCTCTGACTACTTTTTCTATCTTAGATATTTCCTTTGATGATACGGGGTTGAAATCGTGTGTAGAAGGGCCGTGAGATACCATTGTAAATGGTTCAAATTTATTTGCTAGTTGCGTGGGCATGTTGCCTCCGCCTATGTTTCCTATTGGTCCGGGATGCACACTTGGACTTAAAAAGAGTGCTTTCAATCCATTTTTACCTTTGAAGGCCATTATCCCGATTATAGTATCTATAGGTTCTCCCATATCTTCAAAAAGTCCTTCAAGAGAATTTGAACCTTCTGTAACATGGGCTAAAAATAGGCTTAAGAGTTCCAAACCTCCAACTCCCAGATTTCTTTTCATTGGGGATTCTATTATCACAACAAATGAATATATGGCAACCACAAGAATTAAGGAAGCGATAACAATTTTTATCAGTAATGCAAGTATACTGAAGTATCCAATATTCGTTGTGATGCTGGTTAATGATACAATTACAATTACCATACTTAATATTAGCGCAGGTTGGGCTGCTGCAGCTGGTAATGATTTAAAAAAGTTGATATTGGATGTTCCCCATAATACTAGGATTCTTATTGCAAATATAATAACACATCCATAGACAAGGGCGTCGATGGTATAACTGTAAATTGTAAATGATGAGATTAGACTTCCAATAAAGTAAACAAAACCAACTATCAACATAGATAGAAGTGAAAGAAACATGGATTGTTTCATCTTCATATGTCTACCTTCAAGGGTGTTGATCATAGGTTGGGTTACAGCACCACTCATTATGGATGTTAAACCAAATATAAGAAATCCTGCAGCGCCTCCATATATAATACTATATAAAAGTGAATAATTGGTACTTGGTTCCAATGCAGAGACAATTGCACCTAAAACAAAACTTAAAAAGACCATACTTGCAACTGAAAAGGTTGAGCCGGGAAGGGTAACAATGTATTTGCTTAAACCCATTATTCTGTCAGAACTTGCCATAATTTACCTCGATAGTAGTTAAAATTATTTATTAATGGTTATATTAAATTTATATATAATATTTGTATCTTTAATTTTTTTTATTGATTATGAAGTTGAATATCATTATGTTAGTACTTCTATAGTTATATACATCATTTATTTACTGTTAAAAGATTATTATTCTTACTCCCTACATTACTAAAAATGAGAATCTAAATTTGTATATGTTTTTATTTTCTAGATTCATAAGTTTTAATTATCCAAATAATTTGGTTTTACACTTGCACTTTATGACCAATATTTTGTGAATAATATCACATAATCATAAATTTTTATTTTAAAAATTTATTTGATATTAAGATCATAGTATTATTGGTGATTTAATGAGCTGGGCTGTTAAATTGAAAGTTACAACTTCCGATTGTGAAAAAATTTATGAAATTGGAGAAAATAAGGTTGTTTCAATACACATAAATTCTGAAGAGGAAATTATTGAAATTACAAAAGATGTATCTGATTTTAATATTATAATAATTCCATTCAATACACTAATTTATTTTAAATATAAATCAGAAAAACCCGAGGGTACAGCAATGGGGGTAACAAATCTTTAATTATTATATGTTGAAATGTTTGTGATAATTTTCACAAAAAATCTAAAATTTACATAAATTATATCTGCTATGAATATAGATTACTATTGGTGGACCAATAAATGTTAAAATTTGATGAATATGAAATAAAAGTAAATAAACCCTTTGCAACCGATATGGTAATTAAATTTGTAGATAATGGAGTTAACAGAGAACAATATCGATTTATAAGTAACCGATTACACAATCAAAACTTATATCTTGATAATGAATACTCCATGACTTCTGAAATAGAATATAATGAATCACTACAAACATTATCAATAGAAGTCACAATAATCATTCCTAATCGAATTATGCCTAAAGATGCTGACAAAACCAAGGAAATATTTATAATCCATATAAACAGGTTTCAAAAATTCTATGAAAGAATAAATCAATCTTTAAACTATAGAAAAACAAAAAAATTGAATATAAACCGTTTTAACAGCCAAAATAACGGTTCACAAATGTAATTTTATCCAAATTTAAATAATCATATATTCTATTGTACCCATTAGGACAAATTTTAAAGATCAGAGATAATTCTTGAAGTTTTATACAAATTCTTTTTTTTAAATTAGTCAAGTATATCCTATTTGTTCTCATATATGTTCTTATCAATATATTTCAAGAATTTTAGGTTTTTTCTAAGATAAGATGTAAATAACTGAAATTTCCAAAATATTCAACAATATACTTAGGATTGATAAAAGGTGAATCTATGAATGTGAAACTTGAAACCCCAATTTCATCAGAGGAAACAGCAAATTTAAGGATTGGAGATATTGTTTACATCTCAGGAACCATTTATACTGCAAGAGACAGTGCTCATAAAAGAATGGTTGAAAAAGGATCTCCAATTGATATTAAAGATTCTATTATTTTTCATGCAGGTCCCATAATAAAAAAAACAGATGATAAATACGATATGATTGCTGTTGGCCCTACAACAAGCACTAGGATGAATCCATATGAACATAAAATCTTAGACATGGGTGCAGGGCTTATTGTTGGAAAGGGTGGTATGGATGAAGAGACTTCAAAGGCTCTGGTTAGAAATAAAAAAGCTTACCTATCAGCAGTTGGTGGATGTGCAGCACTATATGTTAAATCAGTGGTGAAGGTTAACAGTGTTCACTGGCTTGATCTTGGTGTTCCTGAAGCAGTTTGGGAACTGGAAGTCAAAGAATTTGGACCATTAATTGTTACAATGGATTCAACAGGGGGAAACCTCTATGACGAAGTTAAAAAACGAGTATCAAATTAAGGAATTTTCTGATGAAGACTATCCACTGAAGAACCTTTCAGATACACATATTCATACAAGTCCAGATATTAAACCCAGATTACAAACAGATATTGAAGCTGTTTTGAGTGCTAAAAATGAGAAAATGCATTCAATAGTTTTAAAATCTCATCTAGAACCAACATCAGGTAGGGCAATAATTGCTTCTGAAGTGGCTAGCTTTCCAGTTTTTGGGGGTGTGGTACTCAATAATAGTGTTGGAGGATTAAATCCCGCAGCTGTCAAAGCTTCCGCTGAAATTGGAGGTAGATTTGTTTGGTTTCCAACAGTTTCATATCCAACCATGGAAATGGATTGGGTTAAGATTGAAGAGATATTGCATGTAGTTGCTGAAAATAACATGGTTATTGGAACGGGACATATGAAACCATCAGATATATTTAGTTTGATAGATATGGCTAAGACCCTTGGAATTTGGAAAATAATTGTTAATCATCCATTAACTGGAGTAGTTGGTGCAACTATAGATGAACAAGTGGAAATGGCTAGTTATGCTTATTTAGAACACTGTTTTGTTGCTTGTATGGAGATGCACGATAACCTCGATCCAATGATAATTGGAGATTCAATAAAAGAAATTGGTGCAAAGAGATGTTTAATGGCTACAGATTTTGGTCAAATCCATAACACTCTTCCTGTTAATGGTTTGAAGATGTTTATTAATACCATGTTTGAATATGATATTTCAATGAATGAGATTAAATTAATGTGTGGTATAAATCCCAAGAAACTTATACTGGGCTAACTTATACTGGGTTAAATATAGTTTCAAGTTAGATTTTAGTAATTCAATGAATAAAATAGATATTTACAATTTCTAAATCAATTTCAATGTTAAACATATAATCTTATAAATATTGATTAATTTTTGTTTAATATAATTTGTAAAACATAATCACTAGATTTTGTAATAGTTATTAATAATTAATTGGAGATGAAATTTTCCAGAAGATTATATAAACAATTTAAGTTAGACATATAGTTAAGTATAACATGTAGAGGAGGTGTTTCTAGTTCCTGAAGAAAAAATTCTAGTAATTGAAGATGAGAATATTACTGCCCTTGAAATACAGACTAAGCTTGAAGGCTGGGGTTACGAAGTAGTAGGACTCGCAGGATCTGGAGAAGAAGCCATTCAGATATCAAATGAAAAAGGTACAGATCTTATTCTGGCAGATATCGTGTTAAGAGGAGATATGGATGGAATAGATGCTGTGGAACGTATTTCACAACGTTTTGATGTACCTGTTATATACCTGACTGCACATGCAGATGGAGATACTTTTGAAAGGGCCAAATTGACTAGACCCTCAGGTTATGTTATAAAACCTTTTGATGATACAGAACTTAAATACAGTATAGAAATAGCTCTTTTAAGAAGAGATTATCAATACAAAACCAAAGAATTTGAAGAAAAAGAACGCATGAGTACTGTAAAAGACTTCATGTTAAGTTCTACACCTGCACTCACATCTCAGATACGAATAGAAGATACAGCAAGTTTTTTACAAGAATTTGCCAAGTTTTTTGAGGATAATATGAAGGTAAAATTTAAGAGAGAACTTAAAGTTCAACATGATTTTATTGATGATCCTGAATATTTAAGAAAAGTTCAATCTGAATATATTGCATGGATGGCTCATATGTTTTCAAACTTAGGCTACAGTGTAGAAACAAGCGCAGATGAATTTAGAGTTGTCGAATGCTTGTGGGGTCCAAAGATAAAGGATAATAAAATATACTGCCTAATGTGTAAGGCAATGGCAGAACTCGCACTAAAATGGGCAAGTATAGATGGAAAAATTGCACATAGCTATCTTTTAGGTCCTAATCCTCCTAGATGTAAATTTTCAATTGAATATTAATAATTTTATTCTTATTTTATAATTAAATAATTTTTAACAAGAACTAATTTAAATTAAAATTTATTATACCCTAAATTAGGAAAAAAAAAGTTTCCGTGAATATTAATGCAGAAATTCAAATGATATGAATTATAAATAAATCTCAGGTTTATTAATAAACTGAAGTTTAGGAGAATATTTTCATGCCCAAACATCCTGGAGAATGGAATAACGAAGGAATTGCCTTTTTTGAGAATGGCCAGTATAATGAAGCAATAAAATGCTATGATAAAACATTGGAAATTGATCCAAATTTTGTTCAAGCTCTTAACAACAAGGGAAATGTTTTAAGAATACTTAAAAAATATACAGAAGCTTTAGATGTATTTAATAAAGCTATTTCTAAGGATGAGAATAATACAGAACTCTTGGTTAATTTGGGGGCGGTATATTATGATATGGAAGATTATTCTTCTGCAATTGAATGTTATAACAAAGCACTAACCATAAATCCGGAAAATACCAATGCTCTTACTAACAAAGGAGCAGCATTTGCTAACTCTGGAGACCTAGAAGCGGGCATGAAATGCTTTAATGAAGCTTTAAAAATTAATCCTTTAGATGTTAATGCAAGAATAAATAGGGATAAGCTCCGAGATTTTTTAGTTGGTAGAAATTAATAGTTCCTTTCAATCCCACATGCCATTTGAATATTGTTTAGAATAATAAAGAAAAGTATCTGATATCCATATCTATACCAAAATTGCCATTCTTCATTGATAACAACATTCTTTTAATATTGTTGAATTATTTCTATTAATTTAGTTTTTTAAATTTGAATTTTTACTTTCAAATTTTTTTCCAAATTTTATTGATGAGTAGTAAATTCAATATGATTCAAAATAATAATTTTTTGATTCATTTTCTTATTTCCTATTTGCATTAGTTTTTTTTGAATCAAAATGTAATCCAATTAAGATATTATTTTATAATAACTTTGTAATATTAAAGAATTATTAATTGTTTTTATATCTCAAATATTTACAAATGTTAAAAATGTACCTATATTGATAAGTTGGTCTAGGGGTCTTGAACAAGATAGGGATAAAATGAATTTTTAGGGAATACAACAAAAAAAACTAAAATTATTGATCACTGATACTGGTGTTCAGTGATGTAATCAGTAGTCCCTGGCGGAGTCGAACCGCCGTCGAAAGATCCAGAGTCTCACAGGATTGCCACTACCCCAAGGGACTAAAATGTATACTGCTTCAGCTTGTAAAATTCAAGATAAAAAGCACAGTTTCAAGATTTGATTTCATAGTATATAACGATTTGGGCTAAGAATTTGTGCTCGACACAAGGATAGTTGTTTTATTAATATTTAGCAAGGCCTATATTACTATCCCAAGAATATAATTAAAAAAAATAGGAAATAACACTTTTTTAATTGAAAGAAAAAATTTTCATTTTTGATTTAAATTTTTCTCCATATTTTACCAGGATAAACTTAATTTGATTTTATGCTTTTAGTGGAATATTTTTAAATCCTTGCGAATAAGTTGAAATTATTACTAATTTAGATCACATCTAAAAAAATAAATCATCCAAAAAAAAAGAATATTAAATTATTATCTCAATTGTTTGATACCAAAAAATAATCAAGTAATTATTATTTTAGATATCCTCCTTCTCATCTCGTGCCATAGCCAATAGTAGGGCATCAGAACGACGCACATCATAGTTATTGAAGCTATTTATGAAATTTTTGAGATGTTCCTCACCCTTTTCGGTTAGAAGGTACTCTTCAATTTCTTCAATTAAAAGTTCTTCTTCTATTAATGGTTTTATGAGATTTTTAAATTTACTATCAAAATCATATGGTTCTGAACCAGTAGCTTTGAGCTCACTAAGTACAGGGATATAGTTGTCGGGATGGAAAGTACTATGGAGTGAAGAAATTATTTCTTTGCGTGTTCTTTGCTGGTCTTCCCATAAAAGGTATAGTATCCAGTTTCGGAATGCTATTAATCTGTTTTCTTCCCAACATTCTTGTAATGGAAGTTTGTACTCTTTAGAGTAATCTTCTTCTCCGCCTCTCTCAGCAAATATAGCTTCTCGAAGTAAACTTACAGCATCTCTAAATATACCTGCCCCTACGAATAATCCGATTAGAGCATCAACAAAGAAAACACCATAAATTGCGAAAATAGCACCTATAATAACCGATGAACCAATGAAAATATGATTTTTACTATCAACAGATTGTGATATTAAAGTTAAACTATTGGTGACTTTCCCAACGAAACGTTGGTAATAAAAAAGGAAAAACGCAGATAATATAGCCACTCCTTCAACAGCTATAACTAGATATGGCATAGTTATGGGTTCTGCATGTCCTCCAAATGTCGCTAATAAATGGGTGATGGAATCAAATAATACTGTAATGGCCGCAATAAATAATCCTGCTACAACTAGAAGTGTGCTTAATTTTTCTCGATGATATTTAATTCCCAGCCAAACCAAGATAGCTTCGACAGTATCCATGGTGGCATCACTTCCATCGGCAATTAAACCCATACTACCGCTTATTAAACCACCACCAAGTTTAAGAAACGCAAGGAATGCATCTAAAAATGTAGTATTCATGGCTGTGGTGGAAGGTTTTAATTCCTTATCTACCATAGCCGCCTCTTTTTTTATCTTTTCTCCAAATATTTTAGCTTGACTCAATCCTTCCTTGGTTAATTCATATTTATCATCTTTATTTAGATTAATCCAACCTTTTTTGATTAATTTATCCATTTCAATTTCAGCACCATGATTAGACTTATCATTTCTAACTTCTTCCAGTTCTGAGCGTAAACGAGTAGCTTTGAAAAATAATCTTTCCATAAGTGGCTGGCCTTTTCCAGGTAACTGCTGGTACCAGATCAAAGATAAAAATAACATGGATTTTTCCCATAATTCCTCCAAACTGAGTGGGCCTTCCTTTAGAATGGCCATCATCAAAAATTTATCATACCCTAAGATAGGTTTTTCTTTTTCCATTAATATTTCTCCATTAATAAATATTATATCTAGATCAATCAGCTAACGATAATTTATTGAAAATATTGTCAATATGAGTGGAATCTTATTTATTACTCATTAGTATTTAGTCTAAATGATAAGTATTTAAATATACGTCCGGTGGTATACAATGGGAGTGTGAAGGATCAGTAAAATATCTTTTAACTTAACGCCACTTTCGTTTAACTGGTCTTATAAATAATGAAATTAAGAAACTAACTAAGAATAATATTGAAACAAAGTCAAATACAGTTTTCATTGCATTTCTAACTGTTCTATTAACAATTGTATATAATGTAGAATTTTTACTCCCTGTCAAAACATCATGGGTAGTATTGATTTTTTCTTCATAAATTGTAAATTTTTGATTGATTTCATTTTTGGAAAATTGATTGGGATAGGTCTGATCAAATGCATTATACAGTCCATTAATGGTTGCGAGGATTAAAACTACCCCAATAATTGCAGTTCCCATAGATGTACCTAGACTAGAACTTGTTGACATAATACCAGATGCATCAGAATGTTCACTTGAACTTACAGACGATAATATTATATTAGCTGTTAATGGTAGTGCTAAACCCAAACCCATTCCTAAAACCAATGTACCCGGGATAATGTTGCTTATTTCTGTATTTAAATTGAATTGATAACTAAGGAAAAGTGTGCTGACCAGCGCTACAAAAAATCCTATTGAAATCAAATAGTGTGGTTCTATTCGATTTGCTATCCTAGATGAGGCTATTGAGAATATCAAAACCCCAAGAGTTAATGGTAAAATAGCAAGACCTGTTATAAATGCACTGAAACCAGTTTCTTGCTGGAAAAAGATAGGTAAAACAAAAACAGCCCCTGCAAGAGCTAAATTCAGTACCATCCTAGAAAGTGTTCCTAGAGTGAAGTTTCTATTTTTAAACAATTTAATATCAATAATGGGTATTTTATCCTTTTTTAATACATTTTTTTCCTTGAAATAGAATATTATCAGTAATAATATTCCCGAACCTATCATAAACGGAGATATTATTAAGTTATTTACAGAATTAAGACTTAAAATACCAAGAACAAATAAAAAAATCCCTAATGAAGAGAGTAGTGCACCTAGTTTGTCTAGATCTGAAAGTTTCATAGTAGGAGGGAAATATTTCAATTTCTTCGAGAATGTTAATATAATCAATATAATTATTAGTTCAATCCCAAAACCCCATCTCCAACTGAAGAAGGTTGCTAAAAATCCCCCTATGAGAGGGCCGAATCCTGCTCCTAAAGTTGCAAAGGAGGTCCTTATTCCCATTGCAAAAGCACTGTCATCTCCACTATATGTACCAATTATGATGGATGCAGTGGCAGGTGTCATTAATGCAGCCCCTATACCTTCTAAAACAGACCATCCTATTAATAACATCGTTGCATTAATGCTTAATGCAGCTATAGCAGTACCAATTCCAAAAATGATCGCACCCAATATGAAAACATTTTTTTTACCAACTATATCTTGCATTTTACTTCCTAAAAGCATTAAAGAAGCCATAGTAAGTGCATAAACAGTAATAATTATCTGTAGAAATGGTACAGTGGTGTTTAAATCAACAACCAAATTTGATATGGCCACGTTCATAAATGTATTATCAAGTGTAATTATAAATGAGGATAAAGAAACAATTATTACAGCTGACCAACCGATTTTAGAAGTATTTAAAATATTTTCCAAAAAAAATTCTCCTGATTATAATAATTGAGTATATTTATGTGACATTAAATCTAAAAAGATTTTAGTTTTTGTGTTTATGTTTAAATAAAACAACATTATGCTAAAATTTTTCAATCAAGAATAATTGAGATACTAAATGATGGAATATTTAAATTTACGGAAAAGTCGAAACATGTCTATGCTCGAACTGGACGATTACCTGTTTTGCTTCTGGTAATGGGGGATGTAACATAGAAATGTTGGAATCAGCCAAATTCAGATTGTTCATAACCATGATGATGATAAACGTGAATATACATATACACCGGGTGCAGAATGGATATTTGCATTAGCTAGAGAAAACTATTATCAATTGTCAGTATTAAACATGAATTGAAAAAAATTTTTAAATAACTTAAAAAACGAAATTAACAATAATACTACTTAAACTTTAAGGTTTCTTATCTCTCAAAGATTAATTAATCTAGATTTGGATATACAGAAAATTTAAACTGTTATAGGTGAACCTAAAAGATAATCTTGATGAATATTTATCAGACTGTTAATGGTTATTATTAAAACCTATAATCTTTTTTTATATTTTAATTCTTTGAATGTGATTTTAAATTCGGTCCCTTTATCAGTATTCAGTTTTAAATCCCCGTCTAATTGTTTTACAAGACTTTGTACTAGTTTAAGTCCGAGTGTTTCGGGATTTTCTAGATTTATGTCTTTTGGTAGTCCTATTCCATCATCGGCTATTGTGATTTCCATTTTTTCTGTTAGGGATTTGAGTTGGATGGTTATGGTTCCTTTGTTTTGAGGGAAGGCGTATTTGATTGTGTTAGTGATTAATTCGTTGATGATGAGTCCTAGTGGTATGGCTGTGTCAATGTTGAGATGTATATCTTCAATTTCCATTTGGACTTTGATAAGTCCTATTTTTATTCCGTAAGTGTATAATATATCGTATACTAGTTTTTCAAGGTATTGTTTGAAGTTGATATCGTTGAAATTGGGTGATTGGTATAGTTTTTCGTGTACTATTGCCATGCTCTTTACTCGAGTCTCGCTTTCTTTCAGAATATCTGCTATTTTTTTGTCGTCTATACTATCTGCTTGGAGGTGGAGTAAGCTCGCGATTATTTGGAGATTGTTTTTGACTCGATGATTAATTTCTCGTAGAAGAACTTCTTTTTCATTTAAAGAGTTTTTTATTTCTATTTCCGCTTTTTTTCTTTCGGTGATGTCTGTGAATGTGATTACTGCTCCAATAATTTCATTATCTTTAATTTGGGGATAACTCCAGTATTCAGCACTGAAACTTGTCCCATCAGTCCTCATAAACTTCTCATCTTCCATATATACACGTTTCCCCGTTTTAAAGCTCATGTATGGGGTTCCTTGTTGATGTGGGCGATGGATCAGGTCATGTATGTTGTTACCGATTAATTCATCAGGATTGTTATATCCTAAAAGTTTAACTGCAGATGCATTGCAAAATGTACAAATACCTTCTAGGTCTATTCCAAAAATTCCTTCTGCTGTTGAATCAAGTATTAAACGTAGATTGTATTCACTTTCTTTTAATTCTTTTTCTATTTGATTTTTGTATAATGCAAGTTCGATGGTATGTTTGAGTTCATTACGATCATAGGGTTTAATCATATATCCATAGGGTTCTGTGAGTTTGGCTCTTTCAATTATACTCTCTTCAGAATGAGCAGTTAAATAAATAACAGGTATATTAAGCTTTTTAATCTTATAAGCAACATCAATACCATCACTATGTCCTTTAAGAACCACATCTATCAAAATAAGATCTGGCATTATTTCTAAAGCTTTTTCTACAGCATCTTCACCACTGGAAGCGATATATGGGACCTCAAAACCAAAAAATTCTAATGTACGCTTAATATCCATGGCTTCTATACTTTCATCTTCTACAAGTAAAATCTGTTTCTTTGCCATATTGTATAACCAAAATTATTTTATGTTATTATTCCTATTAGTTTTTTTCTTACATTTTTAATCTTTATAATGAATTAAGTAGAACATAACTCTCTATTTTTTTTTAAAAAATTTATTTATCATGTAAATTAGATTATTATAAGGTGATTATAAATGACATGGGCTCTTAAATTGAAAGTTTCGACATTAAGTTGTAAAAAAGTTTATGAAACTGGAAAAGATGGTGTAAAAGCAATTAACGTGAATAATATAGATAGAATAATTGAAATTACACAAGATACCTCTAAATTTGACCAGATTGTAATACCATTCGACACAATGACTTATTTTAAATATGAAACAGACAAACATAGCCTAATCTAAGAGATATTATACTACTTTCTTAACTTTTTATTAAGCTCAATTCAAGAATTTATTTATATATAAGTTAGTTCTGTATACTAGAATAATTGAACTTCTTTCATAGCGATGTTTCACCATCATGGGGTTATTGTATCTGTTTATACTATTTTTTAGTAGAAAAAAGTTTAAAATAAGAATTACAGTAGTTATACATAATTCTTACTACTATACTACTTAAACTTTAGCATTACTTCGCCATAAGGCCGATTTTATTCCAAGATTTTGATATTCAGAAATATAAAAGACTAAAAATAGATTTAAACAGTGTCATCAGCATAACTATTCAACAGTTAATGGTCTAAAGTGGGAGCTTACACATTTGAAAGATATATTTTATTAAATCAAATAATAGTGAGAGGTTTATTTAATTATTGTCCAATACAAATAATTAAGTCTATCAATGACAAATATACCCAATTTATTTCATTTAATAATTTAGGACTTTAAAAGCTCAACATGATATCAGTATTATTTGGGATCCCAAATCGATGAATCTTTTCTGATGGAGTATTATAGAAAAAGAAGATGATTCTTGCAGTTAAGTATGCAGGCAAAATACTATTTCAAAGTCAATAGTTTATAATTTTTGGTTATTAATCGGACAGTATTTAAAATTAAACTATTATTTTTCTTTTACAATTGAAATTCCTTGAAAATGAGGGAGTACAATATATCATATTCGGCACTCTTTTACTCTAAACTCTCAATACTATTACATTGATATTAATCCAAAACTTTTCTATTTATAGTCCCTCCAATTATTCAAAATAATCCTAATAATGATATTATTTTATATGATCATGAGCTTATCAAATATTATAGAATTAATTATTTGATAATTATTTCAATGGGATTTATATTTTTATTTGGAATAATTTTTGTTATTATGTTCAAGAATCTCTATTTAATTTTATATTTGATTCATTTGGGGTTGATTTGATTGGATAATGAATTTGAACTTAGAAAGTTTGTTGCACCCGAATTTGTGTTTGGTTCCGGTGCTAGATTTTTGTTGGGAAGGTATTTAAAGAATTTCGAGGCAAAAAAAGTTCTTTTAGTAACAGATCAGGGGATAGTTTCATCAGGGTGGCTTGATGAGATTATTGGAGCTTTAGAATCTGAGGATTATGAATATGAAACATATTCCAATATTAAATCAAATCCCCGAACAGAAGAGGTTATGGAAGGGGCCCGAGTTTACGAGAGTAAAAGATGTGATGTGATAGTGGCTCTTGGTGGCGGCAGTCCAATGGACTGTGCAAAGGGTATAGGAATCGTAACTTCAAATAAAAAACATATAAATGAATTCGAAGGTGTAGATAAAGTTAGTATGCCATCGCCTCCCTTAATATGTATACCAACCACTGCAGGTAGTTCTGCTGATGTATCCCAATTTGCGATAATATCAGACAGAGTGAGAAAAGTTAAAATGGCAATTATCAGTAAGAAACTTGTTCCAGATGTTGCATTAATTGATCCAGTTACTACTACAACCTTAAATCGGTACATGACTGTTTGTACGGCATTTGATATATTAAGTCATGCTATGGAGGCTTATGTTTCTAATGCAAGTTCACCTATTACAGATATCCATTCTATTGAAGCAATAAACCTTTTTTCATCTAATATAATACCCTGCATCAATGATCTTGATAATATACAATTCCGGAGTAATTTAATGCTTGCAAGTCTTCATGCAGGTTTGGCATTTTCAAATGCGAGTCTTGGCCTGGTTCATGCAATGGCCCATAGCCTAGGTGGTCTTAAAGATTTACCTCATGGAGAGTGTAATGCCCTTCTTTTAGAACATGTTGTGGATTTCAACTTCTCCTCTGAACCAGAAAGATACCTTAAAATTGCTAAAACCCTTGGAATTAATGATTTAAATGATAAATACGGTCTTATAAATGGTATAGTAAATCTTAAAATTGAAACTGGAGTGAATCGTACACTTAAAGAGATAGGTGTTGATGAGGAGGATATTCCAGAGCTCGCACAAAGGGCAATGCAAGATCCATGTATAGTAACAAATCCAGTAATGCCTAAAATAAGTGATGTGGAGGAAATATTTAAAAATGCCTTATGAAACTGATGATTGGGATTCGTTACGTGATAAGATTATAGGTCTTGGTGAATCTTCCATACAAAAGAGTTATTATCCTGAGTTACAGAAGAGATTGGGTGAACTTGAAAGATTTCGTTCTTTGCTAGATCAGAGTAATGATCCAATTTTCCTTCTGGAAATTTCATCAGGACGTTTTACTGATGTTACTAAATCTGCATCTGAGCAATTAGGATACCCCAATGAAAAAATGCTTGAGATGACCTTAAAAGACCTGGTGAATAATGATGAAATGATGAGAATTCAGCTAATTTTAAATGAAATGGTTGAAAACAAGGAATCAACTGGTAAAAAAACCTTTTCTTCGGTTTTCAATACTGTTGACAGTCAAAAAATTCCTGTTGAGATAAGTGCAAGTGTTGTTAATTTCAGCGATGTTCTTTATATTGTTATGGTAGTAAGAGACATTACCGAACGTGAAAAGGCAGAAAAGGCTTTTGAAGAATCAGAACAGCGTTTAACGGATATTATAGATTTTTTACCCGATGCAACTTTTGCAATCGATCAAGATGGAAAAGTTATAGCTTGGAACAGAGCCATTGAAGAGATGACCGGCACCAAAAAAAAAGACATCATTGGTAAAGGAGATTATGCCTATTCTGTACCTTGGTATAATGAACATCGCCCTGTTCTAATTGATCTTATAGGAAATAATGATTCAGAGTATATTTCAAAGTATAAATACGTCAAAAAAGATGGCAAAACAATTTATGCAGAAGTCTTTGTACCTTCAGTATACAATGGTCGAGGTGCTTATCTATGGGTAACAGCATCACCACTTTTAGATAGTAAAGGGCAACAATATGGTGCTATTGAGTCTGTAAGAGATATATCTGACCGTAAAAATGCAGAAGATAAAATTAAAAAATCGTTAGATGAAAAAGAAACTCTTCTTCGAGAGATCCATCATAGGGTCAAAAATAATATGCAGATTATTTCTAGTTTATTGAACTTGCAAATACAATATGAGAACTTAGATGAGACAGTAGGAGTTTTAAAAGAGAGCCAAGGTCGGGTGAAAAGCATGGCAATAATCCATGAAAAACTCTATCAATCTTCAAGTCTTAACTACATCAATTTCAAAGAATACATAGAGAAACTTATTTTGGATATATTCTTTTCTTATGGACTCACAACAAGCGCCATTGAATCTGTATTAAATATTGAAGATATTCATTTAAACATCGACACTGCCATACCACTAGGACTCATCATCAACGAATTAGTAACTAATAGTGTCAAATATGCATTTCCCAAATGTAAAGGAAAAATAACCTTAAAACTCGTCTCAAACAAAGATTTAATAGAACTCGTTATCACTGATAATGGAATAGGAATACCAGAAGACGTCGATATAGAAAATTCAAAAACTCTTGGCCTGCAACTAGTACAAAATCTTGTTAACCAATTAGAAGGAAAATTTGAATTGGATGTGAATCATGGAACAGAATTCAAAATTACATTTAAAGAATTAAAATATAAAGAAAGGATATAGAATAATGTGATATCCAACAAATGATCATTATATAATGAAATTTGATTAAAATGGTGGTTGTTATTCTGTTAATTCTGAATCAGATCAAGTATTTAAATCAATTGTTGAAATTAGCTTAGATGCTATCCTATTAACTACTCCTGATGGTTTGATTTTAACAGCTAATACAAAAGCTTCAGAAATTTTCGGATATTCAGAAGAAGAATTTGTTAAACTTGGCAGATCGGGAATTGTTGATAATAAAGACCCAAAATTACCTATTATTTTAGAAGAAATACGGCTTAAAGGTGAAGTAAAGAGCGAATTAACATTTATACGAAAGAATGGAGAAAAACTCCGTGCAGTAATATCATCCCGTATATTCAAAGATGAAAAAGGCAACGAAATGATAATCAGGATTATTAGGGATATGTCAGATCGTTTGTTAGCTGAAGAAAATTTGAAAGAAAGTGAGGACCATTAATGGACAAAGTGAAAAGAATACAATAATAAACGGAAACGGCACCAACTGGATAATCCACATCCTAAATGGAATAAACGTTACAATCACAAACCTAAAACTAACAAAAGGAACAACAGCTGATGGTGGTGGTGCTATCGACAATAATGGTACTTTGATTGTTAATAACTGCAATTTCAATTCCAATACTGCATATACTGGTGGTACTATCCACAATCATAAAAATAGTACTTTGACTGTCAATAACTGTAATTTCAATTCCAATACTGCAACTTTGGGCGGGGCTATCTACAATTATGATGGTGCTGTAACCATAACAGACAGTACTTTCAGTGATAATACTGCAAAATACTTTGGTGGTGCTATTTTTGTAGAAAATTTTTTCAATAAAGATGCGGTCTTAACTATTAAAAGTTGTATTTTCACAGATAACACTGCAAGTTTTGGTGGAGCATACTACAATTGGGGCAGTATGATTGTAACGGGCAGTACGTTCACAGGTAACACAGCTGATATGGGTGGTGCTATAGGTAGTGAAAAGGGAGATTTGACTATTAATAATAGTATTTTTACTGATAACACTGCAGGAACTGGTGGCGCTATCATCAATTTTGGTACTTTGGATATAAAGGGTTGTACTTTCAGAGATAACACTGTAACAGATTATGGTGGTGCTTATGGTGGTGGTGCTATCAACAATTATATTTCAAAAACCTACTGGTTTATGGAATACTAAATGGATAATTAGAACCTAACTATTAAATTTCTTATTTTCAAAACATTAACAAATCTTAATTCAGGATATAAGTAAAATTTAAACAGTATAAGATGGCATTAAAGATATCATTGATGTATACATAATCCGGCTGTTAATGTATTAGACTATGGGACATTCACTATTTTAAAGATAGCTATCATTAAATTAAAAGATATTGACTAATATGTAGAATCATCATCAAATTGATGTAAATTTAATCTATCTATGACAACAACTCCGTTCCACAATCCTTTCTTACGAATATATTCCTCTAAAATCTCACTTTCTTAATTTTTAATTGATTGCAATCGAGAAATTTTAATAAATATTAGTTCTAATACCATGAATAATCTGAACTTCGTTATAGAGTTGTTTAGCGAAGTAAAATACATGATAAATATAAATTATAAATCTGATAGATTAATTTTGGCATATCAATATTAGAGATTAAATACAAGAAAATATCAAGAAAAAACCTATAATTTATATTCCCTAAAGTCAATGGTATTCTATTGAATAAATCTTAAATTATTTTTAAAAGTGAATGTTATGGGCTCTCGAAATTTAATAAAAGAAGATTTTCGTCGACAATTAGCTTACAAGAGGGCTAATAAATATAAAAAAAATCATTTACGAAATTATGGTTTATTTATATCGTTATTTTTTATAGATACAGGATTTAGAGCCATTATATTACATAGAATATGCCATTCCCAATGTCCAAACTCAAAATTAAGAATATATATTGCATACTTTTTTTACAGATTACTTACATCCATTGAAATTTCACCAAGGGCAGAAATTGGAACGGGATTATATTTTCCCCATCCACAATGCGTTGTAATTGGAAATATTAAATTGGGAAAAAATTGTACAGTATATCAGGGAGTTACAATAGGTGCAAAACTTCCGTTTCACAAAGAATATCCAAAAATAGGAAATAATGTATACATTGGAGCGGGATCAACAATATTAGGTGGAATAACCATTGGAAATAATGTCACTATTGGTGCTAAAACTATGGTGTTAAAAGATATACCCTCTAATTCCATTGTAATTGGTAACCCTGCAAAAATAACTGAAAAAACCAAAAAAACTTAATTTTTAGTCTTGATTTGAATAGGGTATGAATATGCAAGGTTATTTATCTTCAAAAATATATTCAATTCTCAAACTTTCTTAATAAAATTTCAGCAATTTGCTGTAAAAACTATATATTATATAGTCCAATTAAGGATCGTATGTCTAAAGTCATAATTTTAGTAGTTGAAGATGATGTTATAGAAGCAATGGACATCAAGAGAATTCTTGAATCCATGGGATACAGTGTTCCTGAAACAGCTTCATCAGGAGAGGAAGCTCTACAAAAATTAACAGAATTTAGACCGGATGTTATTTTAATGGATATAATATTAAGTGGTGGAATGGATGGTATTGAAACTGCTGAGGTAATTAAGAATCAATATAAAATACCAATAATATATTTAACTGCTTATTCTGAAACAGAAACTGTTGAAAGGGCTAAATTAACAGAACCATATGCATATTTAATAAAACCATTTAATTCTAATGATTTAAAAAATTCAATTGAAATTGTAATTTACAAACATGAAATGGAAACAAAATTGAAAGAGGAACAGGAACATTTCAGAAATTTGTTTGAAAATGCACCTGTTGGAATTTTCCATTCAACACCCGATGGAAAATTATGTAGAGTTAACAAGGCACTTTCAAATATGTGGGGATATGATTCTCCTGAAGAATTAATCAAAGAAGTAAACAAGACCAACATAATGAAAAAAGTCTATGTTGATCAGTATAATCATCGTGAATTTGTTGATGAAGTATTAACGGATAAAAATTGGCATTCCTACAATAATAGATACTATAAAAAAGATGGAAGTATAATGACTGCTGAACTGTCTTTCAGAGCAGTAAGGGATGAAAATTCCAGTATAATTTATCTTGAAGGATTTGTTAAAGATGTTACTGACCAAATACAAGCTGAAAATGCTCTTAAAGAAAGTGAATCTCGTTATAAATTGATTTCAGAAAATACAGGTGATGTCATATGGATAATGAACATAGTAACAGGTAAATTTACCTATGTCAGTCCATCAGTTTATCATTTACTCGGATATACATCAGAAGAAATTTTAAATAGGTCCATAAAGGATGTTATAACTCAAGAAGCTTATAAATTCATATCTAATAACATGTCTATTAGAATTAAAGGTTTTTTATCTGGAAATGATAATTTTCAAGTAATGACTCATTTCATTGATCAGATTGATAAAGATGAGAAGATTGTACCAACAGAAGTTGTAACCACTCTTATAATAAACAAAGAAGGACAGATTAACGAAATATTAGGTGTTAGTAGGGATATTAGCGAACGCAGAACTATTGAAGAATCATTAATTGAAAGTGAAGAGAAATACAGAACATTATTTGAATCAAATCCGGATTATACACTCCTTTTAGATACAGATGGGAAAATAGTGGATGTTAATCAAGCATCACTTAACGTACTAGGTTTATCTAAGGAAGAGTTTATTGGAAAACAAATATCAGATCTAGATATTATCTTAAAAGAAGACCTGAATAATATTGTAAATCTTCCCGAAATGTTAGATGGACACCCTATTAAACCATTTGAGGTTAGATTAATTGATAAAGATGGAAAATTGAGATGGATCAATGTTCAAATCACTACAATAGAAAAAAATGGTAAAACTTCTTTCATACTGATTATTGCAATTGATATAACTGAAAGTAAACAATTTGAAATTGAGCTAACAAACTCTATCAGGGAAAAGGAAGTGCTCTTACAGGAAATTCACCATAGAGTTAAAAATAATATGCAGATAATATCCAGTCTATTAAACATTCAAACAAGGTATGTTGATGATGCAGAGTCGGTAGATGTGCTTAAAGAAAGTCAAAATCGTGTTAAATCCATGGCCATGATCCATGAGAAGTTATACAATTCCCGATCCTTCAACAAAATATATTTTGTTGATTATATTGAAAGTTTGGTTTGGGATCTATTTTATTCCTACTCAATTATAAAGGGAACCATCAAACCTGTCCTTGACATAGATGATATTAAACTGAATATTGAAACTTCTGTACCTTGTGGACTTATTATAACCGAATTAGTATCAAACTGCTTGAAATATGCATTTCCTGATGGACGTCAAGGAGAATTAAAAGTATCTCTTAAAATTAAAGACGATTATTACGAGTTAAACATCAGTGATAATGGTATTGGTTTCCCTGAAAATATCGACTTTAAAAATACAGAATCATTAGGTTTACAACTGGTAAATAGCTTGACAGATCAAATTGATGGTGAAATAGAGCTTGATAATACTAATGGAACAGAATTTAAAATAAAATTCCAAGAATTAGTATACAAAGATAGAGTCTAAAAAAAAATATTTTTTTTTTATTTCAATTTTTTTACTGACATTTACCCATAGATTCATTTAAATTTAGATCAGTAATATACAAATAAGCATATATAAAATTTTTCAGGTGAAAAATGAAATCGTTGAATGTTTTATTGGTAACAGGAGATTCAACAGAAGCAAAAAAAATATGTGAAACCATAGAGTCCTGGGGCTATAATAGTCCATCTGTTGTCAAATCCACTGAAAAAGTCCTTAATATAGCATATGAGTTTGATGTAGTATTGATGGATATTAATTTTAAAACGGAATTTGATAACATAATCGAGTCGGAATTGAAATTTCCTTTAGTTTATCTCAAAAAGGATTTTGAAAACCGAAAAATAGATAAGAATTTGTTTATGGAAGATTACACTATTTTATACGTTCCATTTAGTTTTGATGAATATAAGTCTTCAGTAGAAATTGCAATTTACAAACAAAACATTTTAAAAGAATTTAGAAATGACGGAAAATTCTCTAAAGAAGTTTTAGATGCTTTTCATGATTCTTTATTTGTAATTGATACTTCAGGCAAGATATTAGATATTAATGAAGCTTCAACCAAAAGATTAGGAAGAACTAAAAATGATCTGGTTGGTTCTAACTATAAAGATATTATTCCTCCGGAAACAGCAGAATTGAGAGGTAAATACATTGAAAGAACAATAAGGTTGAATAAAATAATTGAATTCGAAGATATTAGGGATGGAACTTGTTTTCATCATACATTACTACCTCTGTCAGATAATGGTATAGTTAAACGTATTGTTGTAAACAGTCAGGATATTACAAAGCGTAAAGATGATGAAAAAGCATTTATCACCATAAATTCATATAATCGAGTTTTAATTGATGCAAGTATAGATCCATTTATAACGGTTAATCCCAATGGCGAAATAACTGATGCTAATAAAGCAGTTGAAACTGTAACGGGGTATAATCTGAAACAAGTTATAGGAACTAATTTTTCAAATTACTTCACCGACCCAGGTTATGCATTAGAGGGATTCAAAAAGGTATTCAAAAATGGTTTTGTTGAAAATTATCCCCTTAAAATGATGCATAAAGAAGGGCATATCGTTTATGTTTTAATAAATGCTTCATTATATTATGATGAAAAAGGTGAGATATTAGGTGTTTTTGCAGCGATTCGTGATATTACTGAACTTAAAATAGCTCAAAAAGCATTAAAACAGGCAAATCAGTATAATCGTAGTTTAATTGAGGCAAATATTGATCCATTGGTAACAATTGGTCCTGATGGGAAGGTTACCGATGTTAATAAAGCTACTGAAAAGGTTACTGGTTGTTCTCAGAATGAAATTATTGGATCAGATTTTTCAGATTATTTTACAGAACCTGATAAGGCTAAGGAAGGTTACGAAGAGGTTTTTCGTAAAGGATATGTAAAAGATTATCCTCTTGAAATTCAGCATTTTGATGGTGGTATTACACCTGTTTTGTATAATGCTTCCATTTATAGGGATGAATCAGGTGATGTTGTCGGTGTTTTTGCTGCTGCAAGGGATATAACAAAACGTAAAAAAATTGAAAATGAATTGTTACGTGCTAATCGTGCACTTAGAGTGATACGTTACAGTGATGAGGTGATGACACGTGCAACAACAGAATATGAGCTGATGAATAAAATTTGCAGTGTAATAGTTGAAAATGGTGGCTATAAATTCGCATGGATTGGATTTGCTGAGTATGATGAAAAGAAAACTATTAAACCAATTGCATCAGCAGGATTTGATGAAGAATATCTCAAAAAAACACGTATATATTGGGCAGATGACGAGATTGGCCGTGGGCCTGGTGGAAATGCTATAAAAACAGGAAATACTATAGTGTGTCGTGATGTTACTACAAATGGCACGTTTTCACCGTGGAGAGAAGAAGCCAAAAGACATGGTTTTTCATCGCTCATAGTTTTGCCACTAAAAATGGATGGAGAAGTTTACGGTGCCATGGGTATTTATGCAGAGGAGATAGATGCATTTGATCCTGGAGAAGTGAAGTTGTTAGAGGAATTATCTAATGATTTATCATTTGGGCTTAAAGCCATGAGGGCTCGTTTTGAAAAAGAAAAGGTAGAAAGAGAATTACGTGAAAGTGAAGCAAAGTTCCGGTCTTTTATTGAAACAGCAGAGGAAGGGGTTTGGATTATTGATGAAAAAGCCAAAACGAACTATGTAAACGATGCTATGCTAAAAATATTAGGTTATACAAGGAACGAAATGATGGGACATTCATTTTTTGAATTTATGGATGATGAAAATAAAAATTATGCAAAGGAAAAACTTGAAAGACGTAAAAAGGGAATTGGGGAAAAATATGATTTTAAATTCATTCATAAAAATGGATCTAGTGTATGGACTATAATTTCAGCAAAACCTCTCTATAAAAACAATAAATTCATTGGATCATTGGGAATGTTAACCGACATAACAAAACGGAAGGAGATGGAAGAAAAGTTAAAAAAATCATTAAATGAAAAAGAGATGCTATTAAAGGAGATCCACCATAGGGTTAAAAATAATTTAATGGTTATTTCAAGTCTTTTAAATCTTCAATCAAATTATATTAAAAATAAAGAAGATTTTGATATGTTCCGGGAAAGTCAAAACCGTGCAAAGTCAATGGCACTTATCCATGAACTTCTCTACAGATCAGATGATCTTAAAAGCATAGACTTTGGAGATTATATGCGTACTCTAATAAAAGATCTTTTCAATACGTATATCCATGATCCATTCCGTTTAAAACTGAATTTGGACCTTCAAAGTTTAAATCTTGATATCAATACATCAATTCCTTTAGGGCTCATAGTAAATGAGTTAGTATCAAACTCCATGAAGTACGCATTTCCCGATGGAAGAGAAGGAGAGATAAATATTAGTCTGAGAGCAGAGGATGGTGAATATATATTGATTGTTGGAGACACTGGAGTGGGCATACCTGATGATATTGATTTTAGAAATACTGATTCTTTGGGGCTTCAGCTAGTAAACAATTTAACTCAACAAATTGACGGTGAAATAGAACTCAATAAAAAAAATGGCACAGAATTCACTATTAAATTTGAAGAAGCATCGTACTAACTGGTATTTGAGATTATCATATGAATTTAATATTCATTTTTTCATAACAACTTATTAACTGTGAACTACCCCTCCCTTTCGGAAGGAGCTTCTTCCTTCATTAAATCCACTAATGTGGTTTTTTTCAGAGAAGCTTTAATTTCCGTAGTTCCTACGGTACTGATTAGATTAAGTGCAGTATGCTTGGTTATCGCATACGATACTATTAATTATTGTTAAACTATTATTTATATGTAGTAGTTGGATTCATCCCCACCTTAACACATGGGGTATTCTCCAACATTAAGATAAAATAATATATTTATATTCCAAAAATTAGTTTTTAAATACAATGAGTTTTTATATAGGTTTGTTAAACTCATTATATTCAGCGAGTTAAAATTTTTTCTTATAAAATAAAATGGTGGCATTTATGGCAGCAAAGAAGAATGATACGATAACAATTGATAAAGAATTTAAAGCACGGATGAAAATATTCAAAGAAGCTCTTAAAAGTGAGGAAAAAAAGATTGAATTACACGACAGTATATATGGCTCTGAGGTGCTCATCAGATTCGAAGTTTTCCTTCCCTCAAGGGATCCATTGAAATTTGCAGATGGTCTTTTCTTGTATATGAATGATTCTGGTGAAATAGTTGATGCAGAATACTATATAAAAATTGAGGATAATATTACTGTATCAAAACTTAAACCAAATGATTTAAAGGTTGTTAAAGAACTATTTAACGATTCATTTTCGTTAGAAATTGAATAATCTCCCTTTTTAGGGGTTTTGCAATTTCATTAATTCTTTTTTTTTTAAAGGGTAAAAATTTTTAAAATATTTTTTTTAGAACCATTTACATGTTTTTTTGGATAAAAGATTAATATTAAACCTAATTTGTAAAAGTTATATATCCATGAGGTTCATATATTAAGTTTGAATAAACTAGAATTTGATATAAATTAATAATCTATTGTACAGAAATTTCAGGAGTGAAAATTGTTTTAGTAATTAATAAAGATATACAAGCTCAGTTAATGACTTTCATTTCTGATTTACAGCTATACATAAATTTTCTCGATTAGTGTACATGGAGGCATAGTTATAATGCGCAGTTTTGAAAAATTAAGTTCCTTAAAGGATTATATTCCTCTTAAGAGGAGTGAATCTGGAGGGAAGAATATTGGTCTTCTAGTTGATGGCCCTAATATGTTAAGAAAAGAGTTCAGTCTTAATCTGGATTTAGTTAGAGACATAATTGCAGAATATGGAAATATGAGGGTTGGTAAAGTCCTTTTAAATCAATATGCTTCAGATAAATTAATCGAAGCAATAGTTAATCAGGGGTTCACACCCATAGTAGTTGCTGGAGATACTGATGTTTATATGGCGGTTGAAGCCATGGAACTTATTTATAATCCTAATATTGATATTATTGCTCTCATGACTCGTGATGCTGATTTTTTACCCATAATCAATAAGGCTAAAGAAAATGGAAAGGAAACTATTGTTATAGGTGCAGAACCAGGTTTCAGTGCAGCCCTACAGAATTCTGCTGATAGTGCAATCATTCTAAAGTCTGAAAATATCAATAAAAAGAATGATAAGGATTAAAAAATGCTTGTTAATTCTTTAGTTGACGAAGTTAATAGGAGAGAGAATGCTCTCAAAATTATCAAAAAAATACTGCAGACAAAGGGAAGAAATGGATTTTTTGATCTTACAGGGTTAGCTGGTGGATTTCCAATATTACCCGAGGATAAAGATCTTCTTGAAACTTATGCTGGATCCGCAGTATTTGAAGATGCAATCCAAACACTTGGAAAAATTCACTTAGGTGGGGAAAAGATTTTAGCTCTCAACAGGACTAGTTCTGGTATATTTGCAGCTATTATTGCACTTGTAAAAGAAGGTGATGAAATTGTTCATTATCTCCCTAAATCACCAGCCCACCCATCCATACCAAGAAGTGCAGAACTTGTTGGTGCAACCTACAAAGAATTCGAAGATATCAATGATTTTAAAGTGGGAGAAAATACTTCGCTTGTTTTTATAACAGGATCCACCATGGATCATGATGTAATTTCCAAAGAAGATTTTTTAAAGGTAATTGAAATTTCAAAGTCATTGGAAATTCCTGTTTTTGTAGATGATGCTTCTGGAGCCAGACTACGTACAATTGTATACAAACAACCTCGTGCAATGGATATGGGCGCGGATATTGCTATTACTAGTACTGATAAATTGATGGGTGGTCCAAGAGGAGGATTAATGTCGGGAAAAGCTGATATTATGATTCAAGTTAAATCAAAGGCCCATCAGTTTGGTTTGGAAGCCCAATCACCATTAGTTGCAGGTATGGTTAGAGCTCTTGAAAATTTAAGCCCTGAAATAATTCTCGAAGCATTCATAAATAAACACGATCTTTACAATGCTTTAAAAAATAATTTCAAACATGTTAAAGAAACTCCGACAGGGTTGATGTTAACTCCAGAATCTCTTAAATTAGAATTGACAGACAGGGGAATAAAAACAGATCTAAGTCCGACTGATTTGGCTTTTCTCTTTGCAATGTTGTTATTAAGAAATAATGGCATAATAACTATCCCTGCAGTGGGTATGCCTGGTGCATCTGCTACTATACGTATAGATCTAGCTTCAAATGATGCGGCAAGAATAACAACAGAAGAAATAGTGAAATCCTTTTTAGATACTCTTTCCAATCTGGTTAATATCATTGATGATACCGATGCATGCAATGCAGTACTTTACAAATAAAGTTATCATGGAATGATTCTTTTTTTAAATTTGGTGATAAAAATGATCGAAGTTGATGGATCATACGGTGAAGGTGGAGGAGCTGTTCTTAGAATTGCAACGGCATTATCAGCTGTAACATCTAAACCAGTTCATATTACTAATATACGTTCTGGAAGACCAAAACCAGGACTTATGCCTCAACATTTGAATGCTGTAAAAGCTGTTGCAGATTTATCAAGAGCATCAATTAGTGGATTGGAATTAGGTTCAACTGAACTGTTTTTTAGTCCCAATCAACTGATAGGGGGAGACTTTAAAATCGATATTGGAACCGCGGGCAGTATAACTTTAATACTCCAAGCTTTTATGGTACCTGCAGTTTTTGCTGACAGCCCTGTGAAGATCACAATTATTGGAGGTACCGATGTTAGGTGGTCTCCAAGTATAGATTACCTCATAAATGTTACCTTACCGGTTTTAAAATTGATGGGATATGATGCAAAACCTAAACTGGTACAGAGAGGGCATTATCCTCGTGGAGGGGGAATTTTTGAACTTGAAATTGATCCAGTTAAAAAATTGAGACCATTAAACTTATGTGAATTGAATTTTAACAGCATCAATGGAATTTCCCATGCAGTTAAACTTCCAGAACACGTAGCAGTGAGACAGGCAAATAGTGCTGAAGAGATATTGTCAAAAGCAGGTTACAAATCAAAAATTGAAATTTATCATTCTCAAAGGGCTATGGGGCCAGGTTCTGGTATTTTATTATGGACAAATGGAATAACTTCTGTAAGTGGAAGTTCAATAGGAGAACCTGGTAAAAAAGCCGAGATAATAGGCTATGAAGCTGCAAATGATATTTTATATAATATTTCAAGGAAGTCTGCAGTTGATAGATATATGGGTGATCAGATCATTCCATATCTTGCACTTGCAGGTGATTCAACTATTAAAACATCTGAACTTACACAGCATGCTGTTACCAATATCCATGTGACTGAGAAGTTTATTGATAAAAAATTTCATATTAAAGGATCAATGGGTGAATCTGCAATTATTAGTGTGAATTGATATTTTGAACAATTATATTGAAATTATGATATAATATTTACTGTGTACCATCCAGTTCTATCAAGGAACTGATTGTTTCTCATATCATCAACACTTAACATGTATTTTTGATCATTCAATAGATTTGATGGTATGCCTATGATTATTCCATTATCATTAACCTTAACTTTCAATGAATCTGGTTTTAAACTGTTAGATGCTAACATCACATAATTACAGGTTCCATTCTGTACTTTAACATCTATTCTGTTTACACCAGAACTTCCAAAGCCCCGGATATGAAAATTGTATATTCCTATTTTTGATGGACCTCCCACTGTCTTCAATGACATCCAGATAGTGTTATTGTCTTCATCAAATCCAATATCTGTTAAATCCATTAAATTGAGGTTACTTACAGTTGAGTAAAAAGTATCAAGGGGAGGTTTAACGAGTGTATCACCAACAGGATCCTTGAATAGTGTTGGTGGAAATTGGTTGTTATTAATATAATCTATTGAAACAGGCTTTTTCTGGACAGTATCCTGTTCATAGGGTATAAACAACTCATTTTTCCGGACATATGATAATAAAAAGGTCGGATCTCCTTGTAATTGGCTTTTATAATTATTAATAGCTTTGTATTTGATTTTTTCATCTGAATCATTTATTGGAAATACTAGCCAATTAATTTGATTTTTCAGGAATGAAGGAGGTAACAGATTAATTTGTGGAAAATATGATCTTGGAAATGGCCATTGCGAAGCAACATGTACAGGATAGCTATACTTTTTACCAGTATAATTGAGGTTATTGGTTGCATATTCAACAAATGAACTTGTTCCCCAGTGATCTGGATTTGCGTCATTGGGATATGGATAAATAATTATGGTTGGATTGAAATCCTTGATGGTGCTTTCCAAATTTTTTTCAATGTTATCTCCTGTGTTAAGAGCATTTTTTTGGTAAGCAAATACATTTTGAGTGGAGTTACCATCTTCTTCCCAAGGATGGTTCCAATTATCATTGAATAGATATTGAAGTGCCTGGGGATAATCTAAAAATGTTATATTTTCTGGTGGAAGTCCCAAAGTCATAGTTGCATTAATAGACTCTTGATGCCTTACAACTCCCATATGTCCTTTTCCACCATTTGTAACAACCACAACAGATAGTGGTATGTTATTTTTAACACAGTATCTTATTAATCCTCCACATGCAACTGTTTCATCGTCAGGATGTGGTGCAACAATAAGTACCCTATCAGAAGAGGTTATATTAGGGCCTTGGGTCAATGGGGTTACATGAATACTGCTACTGTATAAATACACAGCTAACCCAAAAATTATTATAAAAAGTGTTATAATGGTAATTATTTTTTTATTCATTGATCCTCTAAAGTATTGAATTAGCTAAATACATAATTATTATATTGTTAACATTAAGTATTAATTTATCTATCATTATAAAAAAAAATTAAAATTAGATATTTGATGTATTTTAACTGTTGTTGATGTGTAGACACTCACCAGAAATGATCTTTCTCAGACTGCCATCTTCAAGTTCCAATATTAGTATTCCCTCTTTATTAATTCCCACGGCTTCTCCACGTATAGTTTTGCCCCTAGTTCTTACTTCAACATTGTTACCGATTGTTTTTGATAATGAACGCCATTCTTTGAGAATTTCTGGAAATTTGCCTGCCTTAAATTCGTTGTATATAGTTTCAAATTCTAGTAGAAACTTTTGTACAAGAATTGCCCCATTAATTTCTGTGTTTAATTCATTTTTAAGAGATGTGGCACCCTTCTGAAGGTCTGGTGGGAACAGAGGAACATCCACATTCATATCTATTCCTATTCCAACTACAACGTAGTTAACCTTTTCAATACTGGCATTAACTTCTGTTAATATACCACATACCTTTTTATTTCCTATCAATATGTCATTAGGCCATTTAATGCCCACATCCAAGTTACATTCTTTTTGCAGTGTTTCTGCAACTGCCACTCCTGTAACCAGTGTTAGCTGCGGTGCATTGAAAGGAGGTATATCTGGTCTGAGTATTATGGACATCCAAACTCCTCCCGGTGGTGATATCCATGTTTTACCTCTTCTGCCCTTCCCTCTATTTTGGATTTCTGCTATAACTATTGTTCCTTCCTCTGCACCCTCCTCGGCAAGGTACTTGGCTACGTCGTTAGTTGAATCTACTTCTTTGAAATAATGAATATCATGACCAATAAAGTTTGTTTTAAGTTCCCTTTTCACTTCATATGGTAACAGAAGATTTGGAGTTTTTATGAGCCTATAACCTGATTTAGAGTAGTTTATAATATAACCTTCATCTTCAAGTGTGAGAAATTCATTCTCAACCTCTTTTTGAGATTTACCAGTTTCATTTACAAATTCTTCAACAGGAATGTATTCATCCTTTTTTTCGTAAAGGGTTTTTAATATTTTCTTTTTAGTCATTTAAAATCCTCTTACCAGTATTCTATTCGGTTTTTTTAATTGAATCGGCCATATAACTTGATACAGCAGCAGATACTGCAGCAACCTTTCTAGAAGGTAAAAATGTAGATTTAAGACGAGCTTCCATCTCTTTATCCTTCTGGATAACTTTTTCAATATTTTCAATAATCTCATTTTTGTACTGATCAACAAAGTGGGTATGTAAGCTTGCATCCTTGAAATGTTGATTGGACATCATTGATTTGTGAAATGGAATGGTTGTTTTAACACCAAGAATTATATATTCTGATAGGGCCCTCTGCATACGTGCAATTGCTTCGTTACGGGTTCTTCCCCATACAATGAGTTTGGATATCATTGAATCATAATATGGAGGTATTGTATAATTGTTGTAAACACCACTATCTACCCTAACACCATTACCACCAGGAGAACGATAACCAGTAATTTTACCAGGATTGGGTGCAAAATCATTAAGTGGATCCTCTGCATTTATTCTGCATTCAATGGCATGACCTCTAACCGATATTTCATCTTGAGCACAGCATAATTCTTTACCTGAAGCTATTTTAAGCTGTTCTTTAACAAGATCAACTCCAGTTATTACTTCGGTTATAGGATGTTCCACCTGAATTCTGGTATTCATTTCCAAGAAGTAATATTCACCATCTGAATATATGAATTCTACTGTACCTGCATTTGTATATCCTATGGATGATGCAGCCTTCACAGCAGTGCCGCCCATTTCATTTCGGAGTTCTTCGGTCATTATAGGGGAAGGAGCTTCTTCAATAAGTTTCTGATGCCTTCTTTGAATTGAACATTCTCTGTCAGCTACATGTATGGTGTTTCCGTGTTCATCTGCAAGTATCTGGAATTCTATGTGTCGGGGTTCTTCAATATATTTCTCAACGTAAACAGTTGAATCACCAAATGCAGATGCAGCAACAGACTGTGTGGATTCTATGGCTCTTACAAGTTCGTCTTCTTCGTAGACAGTTCTCATACCAATTCCACCACCACCAGCAGATGCTTTAATAATAACAGGATAACCTATGGCTTCCGCCATTTTAGCTGCTTCTTCGGCTGTTTCTATTCTTTTGCTGGCACCAGGTATTACAGGAACTCCTGCTTTTTTCATGAGCTTTTTAGAAGTTATTTTACTTCCCATTTCTTCAATAACCCGTCCACTAGGGCCTACCAATTTTATTCCATGTTTTTCACATTCTTCTCCCAGAAGGGAGTTTTCTGCTAGAAATCCATATCCGGGGTGTATTGCTTCGGCTCCTGATTTAAGCGCTACATCAATTATTTTATCAATATTCAAATAACTTTTAGCAGGTGCAGGTTCACCAATATTGTATGCTTCGTCGGCGTATTTTCTAAAAAGAGAGTTTTTATCTGCATCGGAGTATACTGCAATACTTTTAATATCTAGTTCTCTGCACGCTCTCATTACTCTTATTGCGATTTCACCACGATTGGCAATTAAGACCTTTTTAAACATGATATCCTTCCTTGAGAATTTTATTTCCCATATTACAAGTTTATTAGATTTAAAATCTTTTTTTAACTAATTATTATATATTTATTTTTATTTGAACTGTGTAATAAATTTTATATTTTCATTTCCATTACCAAACCTTGTTTATAAATGAGTTGTTATGAATATTTCTATTAACACGTTAAAGCAAATTATAATATCCCTAAATATATTATCATAATTCGAAAATAAATACATTAAATTATTGATTACAAGATGAGATTAAATGTTCACAAAAAAAAGACAACTCGAAATGGTTTTACAGGATATTCCATACCATGAAAGTCCAAAAATAAATCTTGAACAGTATTCAACACCTTCTGTTATAGCTGCAGATGTTCTATGGAATGCAAATTCAATTGGTGATATTAAGGGCATGAAGGTAGTAGATCTTGGTTGTGGAACAGGTATCTTTGCAATTGGATCTGCACTTTTGGGTGCTGAAGAATCTGTTGGTGTGGATATTGATATTGATGCAATCTCAATTGCAAATTCACAGGCGGAAAAACTGGGTGTTAAATCTAAAACAAATTTTGTAACAAGTGACATTAAGGATTTCCATGAAACTGCAGATACAGTAATACAAAACCCTCCATTTGGGGCTCAAAAAGCTAACAGGAAAGGAGCTGACCGATTGTTCATAATAAAAGCCCTTGAAATTGCTCCTGTTGTTTATTCATTTCATATTGGGGAAACAGAGGAATTTATCACCAATTTCTTCAAAAAAGAAGGAGCAACCATATCTCATGCGTTTCACTATACCTTTCCAATACCTCGGACATATGATTTCCATACAAAGGATAAGGTAAATGTGAAGGTAGTGCTACTAAGAGCAGAAATATAGTGGGGTAATGTTTAGAGAAGGTTATAAAATAAATTAATGAATTTCATATATTTATTTCAACTTTTCTAATCGAATTTGAATACTCAATTTTCGGTATGATTTTTACTTTTTATTAAAACTAACATTATCTAATGTAAAAATTATTTAAACCCAAAACTTATTTCTAATAATCAATATTATATTTAGTAAACTAAAAGAAGATTTATTGTAAAATTATGGGGGTTTATGGAATTTTGTATCCTAAAGAAGAAGAGTTAGAAACCAAAATAAATGATATGAGTGATGATACCTATCTTTTAGAAAATGTTAAGAAAGAATTAGAAAAAACTAAAATGAAACTGGATCAGACTGATACTGAATTAAAAAGGTCACGTGGATTAATTAAAGAAAAAGAATTAACCTTAGAGGAATTAAAACAAAAATATCACTCACATATCCATAAACTAAATTTACAGATCAATAAATTATCTTCAGATCTATACGAAATGGGGTATCTAAATCATAAAGGGAGAACCATTAAACAAAGACTTGAAACAAAATTTTATATGGTTTATCTTCTTACAAAAAAGAAAAATAGAGGCATTAAAAATGCAATAATCAATATTAGAGGTTATAGAGCAATAAAAAATAAGCAATTATTAGATATTGGATACTACCTGAAAAATAATCCTGATGTCAGATCATCTGGTGATGATCCTATAATGCAATATATATATTACGGGTACAAGGAAGGTAGAAAACCAAACCCCAACTTTGATGGAGATTATTATATTAAAGAAAATGCTGATTTAAAGAACTTAAATATAAATCCATTGGTACATTATGGTTTGTATGGAATAAAGGAAGGAAGAAAAACTATTAATAAATCTCAAACTAAACAAAAGTAGAATTATATCTAGTCATTTATCTAATTTTTTATTAATGAAATAATAGGAAAAATGGGGGATCAATTGAAGGAAAAGAAATTAATCTGTAATATTCCCTCACTTGATCTACCAGAAGGATGGTCATGTATTAAAGCAGAGGGCATAGGGCCATTTGTAACAAAGGCTATACTTAAACATCCTAATGGATCTCATATAGGATGGGCTTCAAGAGATCATCGTAAACATCACAATCTTTTAGACAGCGATACCAAATCCACATGGTGGGCACCTAAAGCAATAGGATGGTGGGTTGGTGTGATCTTTGCAATAGGCGCTGTATGTTTTACATTGGGTTCATCACCAGTCTATCCCAAAATTGTTGGTAATAACCTGGATGGAATGACTTTTTTTATTGGGTCATTATTTTTCACAACAGCAGCCCTAGCTCAGTATATTGAAACAATAAATGCACGTCAAACTCCTAAAGGTTTAAAATTAAAGGAAAAAATACGTTTATTTACATGGGAACCAAGAAGAATTGATTGGTTGGCTGTAGTTGTCCAGTTTATTGGAACAATATTTTTCAATATCAGTACTTTTTATGCACTGAACAGCTTAATGACTGTCCAACAGATAAACAGTCAAGTATGGACTCCTGATGCATTTGGATCAATATGCTTTTTAGTTGCAAGTGGACTTGTTTGGATAGAAGTAGGACACTCCCTATTCTCCTGGAAAATCGGAAGTCTTTCATGGCAAATAGCAGCTTTAAACCTAATAGGGTCAATAGCATTTGGTATTTCTGCAATTTCCGCATTCATACTTCCACTAACAGGCAATCCTGTCAATATAACTCTTGTTAATCTTGGAACATTTACAGGTGGTCTATGTTTCTTAATAGGTGCATTACTACTACTTCCAGAACGTACCCATCCTGAAAAAATCTGATTCAAAAAGAATAAAAAAAAAATTTATTAAATTTATTTTCGCTAAAAAAAATAACTGAATTATTTTTCTAATAAAGCAGTGTTGGATTTTCTTTTTTATCAATTATCTCTTTTCTTTCTTCACTGGACTGATTGAGCTTTTCAATTGATTCCATTATATCGTCAAAGAACATTTCAACCATATCTTTACTAAAACTTTCTTTTACAACCATTCTTAAAACAGCAATGTCATTGGCATTTGGTGGAAGTGTGTAAGCAGGTACAATCCATCCCTTCTGTCTAAGCTTTTCAGAAAGATGAAATGCATTAAATTCACAGTTTTGAAGCTCTACAGCTACCAGTGGAAATATTACTCTCTTATTTATTATCTTGAAATTACCAGTAGCCTCAAGTTTTGAAGCAAGATAACGTGCATTTTCTTGCATATTCTTCATAATATCTGTATAACCTTCTATTCCCAGCCTTATGAAGTTATAGTACTGTGCAATAATTGTACTACTGCCTTTTGAAAAATTTAGGGAGTAGTTGGGCATGAGCCCTCCAAGATAATTTATATTAAAAATAAGCTCTTCTGGCAGGTCACTTTTATCTTTAAATATTAACCAACCAATACCAGGATATACTAACCCATATTTATGGCCTGATACATTTATGGATCTTACTTGTTCCAACCTGAAATCCCATTGTAGATCCGGAATAAGGAATGGTAGAATAAATCCTCCACTTGCACCATCAACATGTATGGGTATGTCCCATCCTTTGGTTTTCTTAATTTCTAATAATGCAGTGTTAATTTCTTCTATTGGATCCATCTGCCCCGTGAATGTTGTTCCAACCACCGCACCAACTGCAATAGTGTTTTCGTCAATTTCTGCTACTACATCCTCTGCTGTTATGGTGTATATATCTTCCCGTAGAGGTATGAGTTTAAGTTCTACATCGAAGTATCGTGCAAATTTTTCCCATACAGTATGAACATCTGCACCCATTACTATGTTGGGTTTATCAACTGATTTGCCTTCGGCTTCTCTTCTTTTTTTCCAAGTCCATTTATGGGCGAGAAGTCCCAGCATTATAGATTCTGAAGAACCTATTGTTGCACTTCCAACTGATTTACAATCATTTGGGGCGTTGAACAGTCTTGCAAGCATGTTTACAACCCTGTCTTGTATTACTTCTGTTTGGGGGTATTCATCGTTGTCAACATAGTTTTTTCCGATGCTTTCCATTATCAAGAGATCTGCTTCAGGTTCCATCCAAGTGGTAACAAAACTTGCTAAGTTCAGAGAAGGATTACCATCAAGATTCAATTCATCGTGTATAATTTGGTAGGCTGCCCTTGCAGGCATACCAGTTTTTGGCATTTCATATTTGGGTACGCTTTTTGCGAAATAACGGCTACCATAGGTTGTTGTGAATTCCCTTTCTGACTCATCCATTTCATCCAAATTTTTTTTATCTGATAAAAACATTCCCAATCCCCCTAAATATTTGCATTATTCTTTTAAATCATGTTTTACCTTAAGTAAATTTATTTACAAACAAATATTATTTACTTTTTATTTTTTATAATTTCCTTTAAACTCTCGATTTCCGATTTCATATCTTCTATGTTCATATTGATATCATTTATTTTATCAAGTTCATCTAAACGGGTGTTAATATGGTTAAGTTTTTCATTTACAGTTTTCACATTGGAACTGGTTTTTTCTGCAAGTATCTCTGTTCCCTTTCTGAACTTCTCTATCAAAGAAAAGGTTGCAACAGAAGTTACAATACTTGTAAGTATAAGAGCGCTAAACATGGACATTACACCCATAAGCCTACCTATACCTGTTACGGGAATTATATCCCCATAACCAACAGTGGTAATTGTTTGAAGAACAAACCAGATGGAATCATCGTAAGTTGCAACTTCTGGATTTATACCATGTTCTGCTGTGTAAAATACATAGGAACAGAAAAAGAAAATCACAAGGAAGAAGGCCAGTGCATAATCAAGACGTGTTTTTTCCTGATATTTTATGGCTTCTGAACCAATTTTCTGTATGAATAAATACATTGCAACCAGTTTTATCACTATAAATATCTTGATAAAAATATGGGGATATGTCATTCCAAATTCTGATGCAATAAAATAGATTGGAATAAATGCAATGATATCTGTCCAGTTATTTTTAAGAAAATCGACTTTAGAAGTTTTATTTACTTTAATTTTCCAAATAAACACCAACAGAATGATAAGAGATACCAATAAATCGATTAAACCCATATTATGGAGGGTTGATGCCCTTAAATTCATTGATATTACAATTAAAAAGAGTAGTATCCCATCAATTATCATCAATACAATGAGTATGTTCTGCCATAATATACTCGGCCTGTTTCTTGCATTCATAATATTATCTAGAACAGTTGAAGCATAAATTTGTTTTTAAATGAGTTCTAAAAAAAATAAGATTAAAAAAAAAAAATGTAAGAAATTTTTGGTTGTATTCAAATACTGATTATTTATCTGTTTTAGGGGCATTGATCATTTCTGGTGCGATTATTTCTATTATTCCTGCTATAATTAGGAATGCACCTATCATAGCGGCTAATACTAATGGATTGGCGGCATATGTACCTATTATAACAAAAAGGATACCAATTATAATGCCTAAAGCTCCTGTTGCTTTTCCTTTAAGTCCTTCTCCAGAGATTAGTGATGTTATTCCAGCTAATGCTATGAAAAATCCAACAACATATAATGCTATAAATGTAAAGAATTCAAATGCTTTAATATCTCCAATAAATACTATACCCATCATTATAGTAAATACAGCAACAATTAATCCGGCTGCACCAGCTGCTAAACTATCATTTTTCAAACTTTTTATTAAAATCCAGATACCAATAAATATAATTCCAATACCTGCAATAGCATTAACAGTAAAAATGCTGATTAATGGGAACACAATAACTATTATACCCAGCAATATTCCTAGTATACCTAGCAATAAATTTTTTTCATTGACCATTTATTCTTCCTCCATTAATTTAATATTTAATAATCACATTTCTAATACTCATAATGTAAGTTTTTTTCCAAATTAAAATATAATAATATGATTTTTCACTGGTATTGATGCAATATTATTTTTTAGGTGAAGAAAATCCTTAAGAAAATCCTTAATTAAAAGAAAATTATTATTCCCATGGAATCATATATTATATAGTATAAAAATTATGGAGATGATTGGATATGGCAGATGAAAATCCTTTAGGGGAATTAATTATACCTGTTGAAGGTTTGTTAAAGGAAGAGTTACAACAAGAAATAGAAGAAAGAATAGCATTTACCGTTGAAAATCTTTACCACCTTGATAATGAGCTTGATGTATTTGTTCAACTGGTTAGAGATAATGTGGAGACAAATAAAGAATCTCCTGATAATTTAATAACACTGTATAACTACTTGGATGAGATGTGGAGTGTGCTCATCACCAACGATCTTCGGGATGTTTTACTTGACACTTTATCTATAGTTCAGGAACGTAAACATGAACTTGAAGAAATACTCGAAGAACTCGAGGAAACCCTTGAAAACCAGGAAGTTTCTGAGGATTAATTATTTAAAAGATAAAATAAACTGGAACAAGGTTATCGGCTTTAACAAATCCAAATTGAAATAAAAATATCTCATATTTTTTTTTAAATATAATTCAATGTCTATGAAATACGGGAGTGAGTAAATGGAGTTTAAAGAGTTATTAATGTCTAGATATGCTACTAAGAAATTTGATGGTAAAATAATTGATGAAAATAAATTAGAGCAGTTATTTGAGATGATACGTTTTGCACCATCTGCACTGAACATACAACCATGGAAGATCAAAGTTGTTACTGATGTGGAAACTAAGAAAAAATTATCTGCAGCTTCAATGGAACAGGCTCAGATCATCACATGTTCCCACTTACTTGTATTTTGTGCCAATACAGATCTGGATGGAAATGCTCAAAAGACCCTCAATTTAATGAAGAAGGCCGGTGTTCCCGAAGAAAATTTAGAACAATTCCAAATGATTATGAATATATTTCTAAGTAACTTTGACAGTGAAACTGGAGTTAATGAAGCTCAGTGTAATGTGTTTATAGCGGCCATTACAGCTATTTATGCAGCCAAATCTCTCGGTATTGATTCATGTCCAATGCAGGGATTTAATAATGAAGAATATTCAAAAATTCTAGAAATTCCATCTAGTCTGGTGCCAACCATATTGGTTCCTATTGGATATCCTGCAGATAAACAAATGCCCAAATTAAGATTCACTAAAGAAGAAATATTCTTCTAATACTATTTTTTTTATTTTTAATAGAATAACTGATAATTTGATGTACAAAAAAGGTATAAAATTAGTTTTTTAGTATTCCCTTTTTTGGGATCATAATATCATGATATAATCATAATATCATGATATATAATTTAGACCTAAATTCATTATTAATATTAAATATCAACCATCAGACTTTTGATTTTAACAAATTATCTTTATAATATTGTATTGCATTAAAATCTAAAAAAATTGAGTATATATGCTAAGACTTACATACTATAACTAATCTCTTTTCAAACAAGTTTTTAAGAGGGATTTTAAGCTTCTTTCGTTACTCAAATAGAAAAATTCTTGGTAAATATTGTTAGAGGGGTTTTAATCAATTGTAAAATGTCCTCCATATAGTATATAAGCCAGGAAAACAAACATTAAAAGATGGAAAGAAAGCGTTTATCAATTTTCGTTCCAGCATCAATATTATCTGAAACGAAAGATTTAAGAATAAAAACATATAAAATTGGACTGATTGGAAGATCTGCAGCCATATTCAAGGCTGACAGAATCGTTATTTACAGCGATAATTCAGACAAAGAAGAGGTAAAGTTTATTAGTGATGTACTCACTTATATGAATACGCCTCAATACCTTAGAAAAAGGGTATTTCCTATAACAAGGGAGCTCCGAAATGTCGGCATTCTTCCGCCACTTAGAACTCCCCATCACCCAACTGGAGAACTCAGTGAAGGTGACTACAGACAGGGATTGACATTAAAACGGACTAAGAAAGGTACCGTAGTGGATATCGGTGCTGATAGGAATGCGCTTTGTAAAGAAAAACTAAGCGTAAATAAGGTTATGAGCTTTAAGGTAGTAAAGTTCGGGAAGGAAATAGTAATAGATCCTGATGTACCTGATTTCTATTGGGGATATAAAGTATTGTCCACCAATAAGAACCTGTACGAAAGCATACGTACATTGAAACCAGGACCAGATTTGGTCATTGGAACTTCAAGGTATGCTACGCCCATCACTTCTGTTTTAGAGGAAGTAAAAGATAGATTAAAGGGTTCCAAACACACAGCAATTTTGTTTGGTGGTCCTTATTCTGGCCTAGATGAACTTATTTCTAGTCAGAATGAAAAAGAAATTATAGATCTCGAAGTTAACACAGTCCCTTCACAGGGAACTAAAACTGTACGTACTGAAGAAGCAGTTTTAGCGACTTTATCTGTATTTAACTTGCTTTTAAACACTGAGTAACAAACAAATATATTTGTGTTTAATTTGCTCTAGATGTAGCTAATCAACTTTATCTGCGTTTGACGTTTCAGACGTAGTTATCAACTTTATCTGTGTTTAACTTGCTCTTAAACCAGATTTACAAAAATTAACTCTGATATTTGGAAAATTAGTTTATTAAGGAGGTAAAATTATGAGTAGACATCACCAACCAAGAAGTGGATCAGTGGCATTCAGTCCTAGAAAGCGAGCTGCCAAAGAAACACCAAAAATAAGATCATGGCCTGAAACCGAAGAAGCTTGTCTCTTAGGATTTCCAGGATACAAAGTGGGAATGACCCATTTAACCATGCTCGACAACGTTAAAAACTCACCAACCGAAGGAATGGAAGTATCTTCCCCTGTAACTATAGTGGAAACACCACCTGTAGTTGTAATGGGTATACGTGCCTATAAAAAAGACACGCGTGGGTTAAAAACAATGACTGACATCATGGCAACTGGTCTTCATGAGGATCTTGCAAGGAAAATAACCTTGCCTAAGAAAGACGATGCCGATGCAAAATTGGATGAATTGAAGGAAAAACTTGATGAAGTAGAGGATATACGGGTGCTTATACACACCAAACCAAGACTCACAAGTGTTCCAAAGAAGAAACCAGAAATAATTGAATGTGGAATAGGCGGTAAATCCGTTGAAGATAAACTTGAATTTGCACAAAGCGTACTAGGAAAGGAAATCAACCCTGGAGACTCATTTTCAGACGGTGAACATGTAGATACCATAGCCGTTACCAAGGGTAAAGGATTCCAAGGGCCTGTTAAAAGGTTCGGTATCAGAATCCAGTACGGAAAAGCAGCAAGAAGCAGTAAAGGACGTCACGTGGGTTCAATTGGGCCATGGACACCTGCAAGAACCATGTGGACAGTTGCAATGGCTGGTCAGATGGGATACCATAAAAGGACTGAATACAACAAGAAAATCCTAAAAATTGCTGAATCCTCCCAGGTGGATGAGGTAAACCCAAAAGGTGGGTTTGTTAAATATGGACTAGTTAAAAATGGCTACGTTGTATTAAAAGGCTCAATACCAGGACCATCAAAAAGACTTGTAATGCTTAGAAAAGCTGTAAGGCCAATAGGCAAACATAACGATGCACCAAATATTACATACATAAGCACAGCTTCAAAACAGGGAGTTTAAACTTAATAAAGAGTGATTTAAATGGAGAAGATCAAAGTTTATTCATTGGAAGGCGAAGTCGTCGAAGAGATTGAACTTCCTGAAATTTTCATGGAAGTGTTCAGACCCGACCTTATAAAAAGGGCGGTTATATCATCACAAACAGCTAGGATACAGCCATGGGGAACAGACCCAAAGGCAGGTAAAAGAACAACAGCTAAATCCTTTGGTTCAGGCCGTGGTGCAGCAATGGTTCCACGTGTTAAAGGATCAAGACACCCTGCAGGTTCAAAGGCAGCATTCATACCACAGGCAACTGGTGGTAGAAAGGCACACCCACCTAAGACAGAGAGGATCATACACGAGAAGATCAACAGAAAGGAAAGAAGACTCGCAATAAGATCAGCTGTCGCAGCAACCGCAAACAGAGAAATGGTTGAAGGTAGGGGCCATAAAATAGCGAACATAGACCAAATACCATTTGTTATTGGTGACGAACTCGAAACAGTTAAAAGAACTAAAGAAACCCGTGAAATATTCGAAAAACTTGGTTTAATGGACGATGTTACAAGAGCTAAAACAGGTCGAACAATAAGAGCTGGAAGAGGTAAAATGAGGGGTAGGAAATACAAAAATCCAAAAGGCCCCCTAGTGGTAGTTGGAGAAGATAAGGGTATTAGCCTCGGCGCAAGAAACCATGCAGGTGTAGATGTTGTTGTTGTGAACAATCTCAACGCAGAACTCCTGGCTCCCGGAACACATCCTGGTAGACTCACTATTTACACAAAATCAGCTGTAGAAAAGTTAGGAGAACTTTTCAAGTAATTAAAAGGGGTAGTGAAAATGGATCCTTACGCAGTAATAATAAAACCACATCTAACAGAAAAGAGTATGAATTCAATTGATCAGAAGAATGAATTAACCTTTGTAGTTCGCAGAACTGCCAATAAAACAGTGATAAAGTCCGCATTTGAGGATCTTTATGCTGTTAAAGTTGAAAGGGTTAACACCCAGATATTAAAGGGACAAAAACTGGCCTACATAAAACTGGCTGCAGAACACAGTGCAGAGGATATAGCAGTTAAAATGGGAGTATTCTAGGTATTATTCTTATCATAACTATATCATGTTAAATCCAGTATGGACACTTAACACCCCAACGGAGGAAATAAAATGGGAAAACGATTAATAATCCAGAGAAGAGGAAGAGGAACTCCTACTTACAAGAGTGCATCACACCGATTCAGGGGAAAAATAGCCTACAGATCCTATGATGATCTTGAAAAGGAAGGCTGTCTGAAGGGTAAAGTAAAAGATATTATACACGACCCTGGTAGAACAGCTCCTGTAGCACTTGTAAAATTTGAAAATGGAGAAAAAAGTCTTATTTTAGCACCTGAAGGAATACAGATTGATGATGAAGTTGCATGTGGAATTTCAGCACCAATTAACCCTGGAAACTCATTACCACTAGCAGAGATTCCTGAAGGTACACCACTTTACAACTTAGAAAAACATCCTGGTGATGGCGGTAGATTCGTTAGATCATCAGGAACTTACGCTTCTTTAATAACACACGATGTTGGTAAGGCAATTGTTGAATTACCATCAGGTGAATTAAAGGCATTCAACCCCCGCTGCAGAGCCACCGTAGGTGTCGTTGCAGGTGGAGGAAGAAAGGAGAAACCATTCCTTAAGGCAGGTAATAGATACCATGCACTTAAAGCCAAGGGTAAGAAGAACGTCAGTGTCAGAGGAGTGGCAATGAACGCAGTGGATCACCCGCATGGTGGAGGAAACAGGCAGCATCCTGGTAAACCTACAACAATATCAAGACATGCACCAGCAGGAAGAAAGGTCGGTTCAATAGCAGCTAGCAGAACCGGTAGAAGGAGATAATTCTCCATTAAATTAATGAATAAAACGGATAAAAAAAGGATTAGGAGGAGACTAATTGGCAAGAAAAGTATTTAACTATCGCGGTTACACATTGGAAGAACTGCAGGACATGCCACTGGACAATGTTATACAACTATTACCATCAAGGCAGAGAAGATCCCTCAAAAGAGGATTTTTGCCTAGGCAAAAGAAGGTTCTGGAGAAGATAAGGAAGATCAAAAAAGATGGACCTAGAAAGGATGGTAGGCCACAGATAATAAAAACACACTGCAGAGACATGATTGTACTTCCTGAAATGGTTGGAATGACCTTCGGAATCTACAGTGGAAAGGAATTTGTTAATGTAACTATTCAACCAGAAATGATTGGATGTTACTTTGGTGAATTTGCAATCACTAGACAGAGGGTTCAGCACGGAGATCCAGGTATGGGTGCAACAAGATCATCCATGTTTGTGCCGCTTAAATAAGGAGAAGTTACAATGGCGAAGATCGAATACGCTTATCAAGATGAGTACAAAGGAAAAACAGCAAAGGCTGCAGGGAAAGCTCTTAAGATTTCCCCAAAGCATTCTGTTGAGATATGCCGTACCATAAGGGGAATGCACCTCGACGATGCAAAGGAATTCCTAGAGAGAGTTATGAAAAAAGAAACTCCTGTACCATTTAAAAGACACAATAAAAAAGTAGGACATAAAAGAGGGCTTGTAGGATGGCCAACAGGACGTTACCCAGTAAAAGCAGCTGAACATATACTTCAGGTACTGGATAACGCCGAGGCAAATGCAGAATACAAGGGCCTAAATACAGAAGACCTTAAAATAGTTCATATATCCAGCCACCGCGGTTACATCATAAGGGGATGGACTGCAAGGGCATTTGGAAGGGCTAGTCCATTTAACACACCAACAACCCATATACAAGTAGTTCTAGGGGAGGCATAGATTCAATGATTGAAAAGGATTTCGTAACAGAAGGACTTAAAAGAACAAGAATAGACGAATACCTTGAAAACGAGCTTGAAAGGGCAGGTTACGGTGGAATGGAAATTCAAGTAACTCCTCTCGGTACAATGGTTGTTGTTTACGCAGAAAGACCAGGTATGGTAATAGGACGAGGTGGAAAAACCGTCCGAAGCATAACCCAAAATCTTAAAACCGGTTACGGTCTCGAAAACCCTCAAGTAGAGGTTAAAGAGGTCGACATACCAGAACTCAACCCTAAGATAATGGCACATAAAATAGCTGCCATGCTCCAGAGGGGAATGCATTTCAGGAGAGTTGCTTACACTGCACTACGTAGAATTATGGGCGCAGGAGCCCAGGGTGTAGAAGTAACCATCTCTGGTAAAATAAGGGGTTCAAGATCTGCATGTGCCAAATTTTCAGATGGTTACATCAAAAAATGTGGAGAACCATCCATCAGATTTGTGAGACATGGATTTGCAACAGTACAACTCAAGCCAGGTGTTCTTGGAATTAACGTTCGAATAATGCCTCCAGATGTAGTTTTACCAGATAAAGTTGAAATCTTACAGATTGAAATTGAAGAACCTGTTGTTGAAAAAACTGTTGAAGTAGAAGCAACACCAGATAAGATGGAAACAGTTGAAAGTGTTGTGGAAGAAATTGTTGAAGAAGCAGCAGAAGAATCAGCAGAAGTAGACATCATCGAAGAAGCAGTAGAAGAACTGGAAGAAGTTTCAGAGGAACCAGAAACAATAGAAGAGGCTCCAGTTGAAAAAGCATCTGAAGAACCAGAAGCTGAAACCACTGAAGAAGCTCCAGTTGAAGAATCATCTGAAGAATCTGTAGAGGAAAAAGCAAAAGCTGAAACCACTGAAGAGGCTCCAGTAGAAGAGGAATCTGAAGAAGAAACCAAACCTGAAGATGATGATGAATCCAAAACTCAGGAAGCTTCTAAAACAGAAGAAACCACTGAAAAGGGCGATAAATCAGAATAAACTATAATCTGTGTGAAATTATCACAAGTTATAAAAGGATGTAGAGAAATGGTAATATTAAGAAGCAAGGAAATACGGGTAATGGAGATGGATGAGATCCAGAAGAAACTGGATGAACTCAAAGCTGAACATTCTAAGAATATCTCAAAGAGTGCCGCTGCAGGGGTTTATGAAAATCCAGGTAAAATAAAGGAACTTAAACGAACAATCGCACGTGTCCTTACCATAATGAATGAAAAACAGCAGGAGAAATAAAATCGATGAAAGTCTGTGAGATATGCGGTCTTCCTGAAGAACTTTGCGTCTGCGAGGAGATAGCCAGAGAAATTCAAAAGGTAAAGGTCTATACAGTTAGAAGAAGATTCGGAAAACTGATGACCATTGTTGAGGGTATAGATGAGCACGATATTGATATAAAGGAACTAACAAAGGAACTTAAGGCAAAATGTGCCTGTGGAGGAACAGCCAAAAAAGGCCAAATCGAACTTCAAGGTGACCATAAAAGAAGGGTCAAAGAAGTTCTGGCTAACATGGGCTTTTCTTCAGACACCATCGAGATAAAAGACAGAGAAGATAGGGGAAGAAAAAGACGCAGATAGAAACATGGAAAATTTCTATGTTTTTGCCTATGTCTTACCATAAATTCCATGGTGGAACATGATAACTCCACAAAACATATTCCGGCACGAACTTGTGGGACTGAATGTTGAGGTTGTTAAAAGCTCACATGAAGGTTTTACAGGAATCAAAGGAGAAGTTATCGACGAAACAAAAAACACCATTAAGGTGGAGGATGTTGAGGGATGTGAAAAAATCATCCCTAAAAACGTTGTAACTTTTCAATTCACACTGCCAGATAATACGGTTGTTGAAATTGACGGAAGCATAATCGTTGCTCGCCCTGAAGACAGAATTAAAAAGAAATTCAGAAAGTTTTGAAAGCATGCAATAAAAACAATCAATCTCATGGAACATACTCATAAAAAATTCAACAATAAAATTTTAAATTGTATATTAATAAAATAAAAGGACATATCAGGTGATAAAATGGTTGGTATCGATGTTAAAGAACCAAAAATAGAATGTGATGATCCCAACTGTCCCTTTCATGGAACCCTCCCAGTGAGGGGTCAAATTCTTGAAGGAATAGTTACAAGTGATAAGGCAGAAAGGACCATTACAGTAGAAAGGAGTTATTATAAATTCATCAGTAAATACGAGAGATATGAAAAAAGGAAATCAAAGATTAGCGCTCACAAACCTGACTGTTTTGAAGTTAAGATTGGAGACTCTGTTAAAATAGCAGAATGCAGACCTTTGAGCAAAACCAAACATTTCGTATTGGTGGAAGTTAAGGGAGAAGAGTAAAAATGAAGGCAATTACCTCCAACGTTACAAAAGCACTCCCAATAGGTGCAAGATTACAGTGTATAGACAACACCGGTGCAAGGGAAGTAGAAATCATAGCAGTTAAAGGATACAAGGGTGTTAGAAGAAGATTAGCACCTGCCGGTGTCGGTGACATGATTGTAATTACTGTTAAAAAAGGTACCGTTGACATGAGAAAAGAGGTCACAACAGCTGTTGTGGTCAGACAGAAAAAAGAATTCAAAAGGGCTGACGGCTTAAGAATCAAATTTGAAGATAACGCTGCAGTGATAGTAAGTCCTGAAGGTGTGCTTAAAGGTTCAGAAATAAGGGGACCTATAGCAAAGGAAGCTGCTGACAGATGGCCTGCTATTGGAAGTGCTGCCAGCATCATAGTATAAAATTAAAGGTGATAATATATGTCAACACAGCCAAGAAAACAGAGGAAATTTATTTATAAGGCACCATTACACATACGCCATAAATTAATGAGCGTAACACTTGCTGAAGAACTCAGGGAGCAGTACAGTAGAAGATCTCTTCCTGTTAAAAAAGGTGACACAGTAAAGGTTATGCGTGGCGATTTCAAGGACCACGAAGGAAAAGTTGAAAAAGTGGACCTTAAAAATTATCGTGTCATGATTGAGGGTATGTCAGTACAGAAACCCGATGGTAACAAAGTCTACCATTCAGTTCATCCATCAAATTTGATGATCATTGAACTCGATATGGAAGACAATGAAAGAAACGATATAGTAGAGAGGAAGGGATAACATGGCAAAGATGGGATCAAGAAAACATCTTAAACGATTCAAATCACCAGTGCACTGGCCCATTCACCCTAAAGAGGATAAGTGGACTGTAAAACCAAGTGCAGGACCACATGCAATTGAGGAATCATTACCATTACTCATTGTTGTAAGGGACATTTTAAAGGTTGCAGACAATGCAAGGGAAGCAAAAATAATCATCAACAACGGTGATATACTTGTGGACGGCCGTGCAAGAAAGGATTACAAATTTCCAGTGGGATTCATGGATGTAATTTCATTACCTAAAGCTGAAAAGGTTTACAGGGTACTTCCAGATCACAAGGGAAGACTCATACTGCATCCAATAAGCAAGGAAAATGCAGAATTTAAACTATGTATGATCACAGATATATCCACAATAAAAGGTGGTAAAACACAACTCAATCTCCACGATGGAAGAAACTCCGTTGTTGAAAAAGCATACAGTTCTGGAGATGTTGTTGTTGTGGAAATTCCAGATCAAACAGTTACCGATCACATAAAATTCGAAAGTGGTACAGTCGGTCTCATTACTGGTGGTAAACACATAGGAGAACTTGGTAAAGTTAAAGAAATCAACATAACCAAATCATCCAAACCAAACACTGTAGAGATAGAGACAGACGATGGAACATTTCTAACACTAGCAGACTATGTATTTGTTCTTGGAACAGATAAGCCAGTTATTTCACTACCTGGGGGCAAGTAAATGAACCAGATGGAAGGCGTGAAAATAGCAAAGGCAACAGTGAACATTGGAGTCGGCGAAAGTGGAGAAAGACTTGCAAGGGCTGAGCAACTCCTAGTAAACATCACAGACCAGAAACCGGTAAGAACCATAAGTAAGGTCACCAACCCTGAATTTGGAATAAGGAAGGGACAGCCAATAGCATGTAAAGTTACACTCAGAAATGAAAAAGCTGATAAAGCTGTTAAAATGGTACTTGATGGAATTGGAAACAGGTTAAAAGCCAGCCAGTTTGATGTGCAAGGTAATGTTGCATTCGGTATAGAAGAGCACATTGACATTCCAGGAATGCGTTACGATCCTGATATAGGTATATTTGGTATGAACGTTGCAGTAACCTTTGAAAAACCAGGTTACAGGATTAAAAGAAGAAGGATCCAGCACAAAAAAGTTCCAAGTAAACACCAGGTCACGAAAGAAGAGACAATGGAATTCATGAAGAAAGAATTCCAGGTTAATATAGAATAGGTGATAAATTGCCAAGAAAATACGGAAAAGCTTCAAGGAAATGCAGCAGATGTAATGATCATTCAGCTTTAGTCAGAAGGTACAATCTTATGTTGTGCAGACAATGCTTCAGAGAACTTGCAGCTAGAATTGGATTTAAAAAATATAACTAAGAGGTGTATAATTTGACTCTTATGGATCCTCTTGCAGATGCACTTACAAACATGAGAAACAACGAGATGCAGGGAAATAAAAGATGTACAATCCGACCCGCATCCAAGATGATTGGCCATGTTTTAAGGACAATGCAAAAAGAAGGATATATCGGTGAATTTGAATTCGTCGACGATGACAAAGCAGGACAGTTCATGGTCGAATTAGAAGGAAACATAAACAAGTGCGGTGTAATAAAGCCAAGACACGCCGTTAAGAAAGATGAATTTGAAAAATTTGAAAAGAGGTTTCTACCATCCAAAAACTTTGGAACAATTATATTAACAACCCCCGAGGGTATTATGACTCACAGGGAAGCCAAAGAAAAGGGTATTGGCGGTAGATTACTCGTATATGTTTACTAAGGTGATAAAATGGCTCAAGTAACGATTCTTAGGGAGGAAATCCCAATTCCAGAAGGAATAGATGTCACAGTAGACAAAGCAGTGACCGTTAAAGGATCAAAGGGAACTCTAACACGGAACTTCAACAATAAATCCATCCAGATTAAAGTAGAAGATGAAAAAGTAGTGGTTGAAGCACGCTTCCCTAAAAAGAAGGATAAAGCCATGTTAGGAACCATAAGATCCCATATCAGGAACATGATCATAGGATTAACAGATGGGTTTACTTACAATATGAAAATTGTTTACGCTCATTTCCCAATGACAGTTAAAACTGCTGGAAATAAAATTACCATCGAAAACTTCCTTGGTGAAAGGCATCCAAGATCATCTAAAATAGTTGGGGATGTTAAAGTCCAGATTAAAGGTGACGAAGTTATAGTCAGCGGAATTAACAAGGAACATGTTGGGCAGACAATGGCCAACATGGAACAGGCTACAAAAATAAAGGGAAGAGACCCAAGGGTGTTCCAGGATGGAATATACCTTGTTAGCAAGGAATAAACGGTGATCCCATGATGATAAGAAAAACCAAAAAACCAAACTTCAAAAGACAAGAATGGTTCAGGTACAAAAAACTCGGGGAAACATACAGGAAACCCAAGGGTAAAACAAGTAAAAGAAGAAGATATGAGGCACGAAAGCCGGCTATGCCCGCTATTGGTTACAGAACCCCAAGAAATTTAAGGGGACTTCACCCTTCAGGATTCGAAGATATTCTTGTCTGCAATGTTGCAGAACTTGAAAAACTGGATCCAAGTACTCAGGCAGGTAGGATCAGCTCCACTGTAGGTACCAGAAAGAAGATAACCATGCTTGAAAAGGCAAGGGAACTTAAAATAAAAATCTTGAACAAGGGGCTTTAAACCAAATTTCAATGGTTTAAGGAGTTATTTAAATACATTTTCAGTAGAATTGAAAAAAAATGTGTAGAACATTAAATTGATCAATGAAAACTGAAGATGTCAAATTAATAAATAACCAGCAGCATTGCGAAGGGAAAAGATTGTGCAAAATCATGAAAATAAATGATTTGCAAAAATGCAAAAAAAGTCGTTTTAACGACTATATAGATTCAAAAAAATCCTGAAGATCCAATGAAATATATTAATTTCATTGAAAAAAATTTTCAGGTAAAATGTTGATCAAACTTAAATGTTTGATGTGGAGGTTTCTTTATGAATCTTACTACTCAAAAGAGATTAGCTGCAGACATACTCAAAGTAGGAGTTAACAAGGTCTGGATAGACCCTGAAACTGTTGAAGAAGTATCACGGGCTATTACTAGAGAAAGTGTTAAACAGTTGATAGACAGCGGAGCCATAAAAGCTAAGCCAAAAAAAGGAATAAGCAGCTTCAGATCAAAGAAAATTGCGGAACAAAAAAGTAAAGGTAGAAGGAAAGGTAGGGGTAGCATAAAAGGAGCTAAAGGAGCTCGTAACCCTAAGAAAAAAGCATGGATGACTACGATAAGGGCTCTCAGAACTGATTTGAAAGATATGAGGGAAAACAGGGAAATTAATAAAACAACCTATCGTAAACTTTACAGAATGGCCAAAGGCGGAGCATTTAGGAGTAAATCCTATATGAAAACATACGCTAGGGATCATGACTTGCTCAGATAAGACGGGGGAATGAAATTGGCACAAAGTTCAAGATATAAACTCGCATTTAAAAGAAGAAGAGAAGGAAAAACAGATTACAGGGCAAGACTGAACCTTATAGGATTAGATAAGTCTAGATTGGTTGTAAGAATTACAAACCAGCATACAATAGCCCAAATAATTAATGTTAATGTGGATGGGGATGAAACCATTGTTTCTGCACATTCAAATGAACTTAAAAAAATGGGATGGTTAGGAAGTGGAAAGAACACTTCTGCAGCATATTTAACAGGATTTTTAGTTGCTAAAAAAGCACTGAAAGCTGGAATAGAAAATGCTGTATTAGACATAGGCCTTAAATCCTCAACCAGGGGTGCAAAAATATTTGCAGTTCTCAAGGGAGCAGTTGATGGAGGACTCAATGTACCTCACAACGATGTAATATTACCTGTTGATGAAAGGATAAGGGGAGAACATGTTGCAGCATATGCTGAATCCCTAAGTGATGAAGAGGTGGAGAAAAAGTTTTCACAGTACATTAAAAATGGACTATCTCCAAAAGACCTCCCTGATCATTTTGAATCAATAAAACAGAAGATTGAGGAAGGGGTATAATGGCAAATAATTACACTAAAGAAGAATTTGTACCAAAAACCCAGTTAGGGCATTTGGTTAAAGAAGGCAAAATAACAGATATCGATGAGATCTTTGAGAAAGGCCTTCCAATAATGGAACTGGGAATAGTAGACACACTACTACCCGACCTTGAAGAAGAGGTCATGGATGTAAACCTTGTTCAGAGAATGCATAAGTCTGGTCGTAAAGTTAACTTCAGAGTTATTGTAGCTGTTGGAAATAAAAATGGTTACGTAGGACTTGGACAGGGAAAAGCCAAAGAGGTAGGACCTGCAATAAGAAAAGCAGTAGACAATGCTAAATTTAACATTATAAAAGTTAGAAGAGGCTGCGGTGACTGGGGATGTGTCTGTGGTAGGGAACACACAGTACCATTCAAAATTGAAGGTAAAAAAGGAAGTGTTCGTGTCACCCTAATACCAGCACCTGGTGGAGTAGGTCTAGCAATAGGAAATGTTGGAAAAACGATCCTAGGACTAGCAGGTATAGACGATGTATGGTCCCAAACAATGGGCCAAACACAGACAACCATAAACTTTGCAGGAGCAGTTTTCGAAGCACTTAAAGAACTGAGCAAAGTAAAAGCAACTACCAGAGACCTCAAAAATCTAGGATGTATAGTATAAGGTGATAACATGATCGCAGCAGTAAGAGTGAGGGGCAGAACCGGTGTAAAGAAAGGTATACAAGACACCATGTCCATGTTAAAACTCACAAGAATCAACCACCTAGTCCTCCTACACGAAGATCCAACTTACAAAGGAATGTTAGTGAAGGCAAAGGACTACATCACCTGGGGAGAAATTGATGAGGAAACAATTACCCAAATCATAACCAAACGTGGAAAACTCTCAGGTAATGTTAATGTTACAGAAGAATATATTAAAGAAAACACAGATTTCTCTTCAATAGAAGAACTTGCAAAGGCTGTTGTAGCTGGAGAAGCTACTGTTGAAGATGCTGGAATAAAACCAGTTTTCAGACTACATCCTCCAAGGAAAGGATACGAAGCAACCAAACAAAGCTTTAAAGAAGGAGGAAGCCTGGGAAACAGGGGAAATATTAACGAACTTGTTGCAAAGATGATCTAAAACAAACCTTTTTAAAAGGTTTAAATCATATCTTTGTTAAAATATTTCTACAACAAATTAAATATCCCCCAAAATTTTACCAGAAATTCTACTTACAAATATCATCAAGGTGATTTAATGATAAGAAAAACAAGGAAAGTATGTAAATTGCGAGGTTCCAGAACAATGGCCGGCGGATGTTCCAAGAACAACAGAGGCGCAGGTCATAGAGGTGGAAAAGGTTTGGCCGGTGGACACAAACACCACTGGACATGGATGGTCAAGTACGATCCTAACCACTTCGGTAAATACGGTTTTAAAAGACCACAGGGAAGTGTATATGAATACAACCCTGTAAATGTTGACTATCTGGATGAAAAATGTGAAGAACTTGTTTCCAAAGGATTAGCAACTAAAGATAAGAAAAAAATAGTAATAGACGTGACTGAAATAGGTTACAACAAAGTTTTAGGGAAGGGCAGGATTAGTAAAGCACTAACAATTAAATCCCCCCAATTTTCCAAGTCAGCTCTCAAAAAAATTGAAGAAGCTGGAGGAGAAGCAATTACCCTTTAATTGAAATTTTAATGTATTTCTAGGGCAAGGAGTTGAAGGTCATTGAAAGAAATAATACAACCAATCTTCTCATTGTTACCCCAGGTAAAATCTCCAACCTACAGGGTACCATTTAAAGAGAAAATCAAATGGACAGGTGTGATATTAATCCTGTACTTCGTACTAGGTTTAGTAGCACTATTTGGATTAAGTTCAGGTGCAGTTGACCAGTTTGCTAATTTAAGAGCTGTTATGGCTGGTAATTTCGGTTCAATAATAACATTAGGTATTGGACCCATAGTATCGGCATCCATTATACTGCAGCTGCTGGTTGGGGGTAAGATAATTAATCTTGACCTTTCAAAACCCGAGGACAAAGCATTTTTCCAGGGAACACAGAAACTCCTTGCAATCATATTCACATTATTTGAAGGATCAGTCCTTGTACTAACCGGGGCATTACCTGCAACACCAGGATTTCAATGGCTTCTTATTCTACAGATAACTATTGGAGGAATATTAATAATATTCCTTGATGAAGTTGTTTCAAAATGGGGATTCGGAAGCGGTGTTGGACTGTTTATTGCAGCAGGTGTTGCAGAACAGATAGTGGTTGGATCATTAAACCCACTAGTTCCAGCAGGATCTCAGGCACCAGCTGGAGCAATACCAGGATTCATCTACTCACTAACAGTTGGACAACCTGGATTTTATCTACTGTTACCTGTAATAGCCACCATCGTAGTATTCCTAATAGTTGTTTACGCAGAAAGTATGCGTGTTGAAATACCCCTATCATATGGGGGAGTCAAAGGAGCAAGGGGAAAATACCCACTCAAATTCATATACGCAAGTAACATGCCAGTTATATTAACAAGTGCATTATTACTGAATGTACAACTTTTCGCAGCCATGTTCCAGAAGCTTGGTTTCCCAATATTGGGAACTGTAACCAATGGTAAGGCCATAAATGGACTTGCATATATTCTGTCACCACCAAACTCCATTGGTATACTATTTACCGATCCCTTGAGAGTTTTGATATACGGTGTTGTATTCATAGCAGCATGTATATTGTTTGCAATACTTTGGGTCGAATTAAGTGGTATAGGGCCTAAACAGGTTTCAAAACAGTTACATGGAATGGGAATGCAGATACCAGGTCACAGAAGCAGCAGAGCACACTTTGAAAAGATACTCAAACGGTATATTCCTGCCATAACAGTACTTGGTGGGGCATTTGTTGGATTACTTGCATTTGGAGCAGATCTAACAGGCGCACTTGGAGGAGGAACAGGTGTTCTTCTGACAGTTGGTATAGTCTACAAACTATACGAAGAAATAGCCCAAGAACAACTCATGGACATGCACCCAATGCTAAGGAATTTTTTAGGTGATTCAAAATGAAATTAGTTGTAATCGCAGGGATTCCAGGATCAGGAAGCACAACAGTGCTTACAAAAGTATTAGAAGAACTTGATTATACGCATGTGAACTATGGTGATGTTATGCTAGAAATAGCAAAGAGTGACTGTCTTGTAGAAGACAGGGATTCACTCCGGAAACTTTCACCAGACCTGCAAAAGGAAGTTCAAGAAAATGCTGCACAAAGTATAAGAGAGAAGTCCGAGCAAAGTAACATAATCGTTGACACACATTGTACCATAAAAACACCATCAGGATTTCTACCAGGACTTCCTAAATGGGTGTTAGACCAGCTGAAACCAGATATGTTTGTTCTCCTGGAAGCGGATGGCGATGAAATTCTAAAAAGACGCATCAGCGACACAACTAGAACAAGGGACTCAGAAAGACTGAAGGATATTGACATCCATCAGGAAATGAATAGGGCAGCAGCAATGGCCTATGCAGTTCTAACAGGTGCAACTGTAAAGATCATAGAAAACCACGACAACAGATTAGATGAAGCTGTTGAAGAGATGGTGAAAACATTAAAATGATTATACACGATTATATTAAGAGAGGAATAAAAACATGGACTTTTCAATTCTTAACCAAGTATTAAATCCTATACTTAACCCCCTTCTAACACTGGTTTCCGATCCTAACAATCCATTTTTCGGGGCAATCATAGGAGTATTTATAATAGCTACAGTAGTGGCTTTTGTTATCACAGTGGCTAACAAATTACTAGTTGACCAGGACCGTTTACAATTCCTGCAAAAGGAAATGAAAGGATTCCAACAGGATATGATGGCTGCCCAGAAATCAGGTGACCCCAAGGCAATGGCAGATATGCAGAAAAAACAGACGGAATTTATGAGTCTACAGAAGGAGATGATGTTCAACTCTTTCAAACCAATGATTGTGACATTCGTGCCAATTATCATAATATTCTACTGGATGGGTGGGAATCCACTCATAAACCAAATGTGGCTCAATTTGCCAACCTTTGCATATTATGTGTTACTGGTACCAATATTCCATACATTCTACCATCAATCTGCTGGAGTTCCTGTAGTTGCAATTGAATGGTTGGGATGGTACATACTGTGCTCATTTGCAATGTCCCTGATATGGAGAAAATTACTGGGACTCAAGGGAGGAGCAATGTAAAAAAAGTGGTTCAACCACATATTTACATTTTAAATCCAATCTTAAGTAACTAAAATAAATTTTACACAGAACTATAGTTCTACTGGAAACTTTTTAAGATATAGAATACAAGTTTTAAAAACCAGTTTTACAGAGTTAAAGATAATATCGCAAGTAAAATCAACGATGGATATTTAATTATAATTAATAAATTATAATGAAACCAATTATTGGTTAAAACATCATGTTACTTGCTTTATAATAAATTTAAATAAATAAAAATTTGAGGAGATGTGTGTATGCCAGAAGGAAGGTACAGATCTAGATCATACAAAAGAACATTCAAAAAAACCCCTGGAGGAAAAACAGTTCTTCACTATAAGAAGAAATTACCATCCAAGCATATATGTGCTGAATGTGGTAAGCAACTTCACTCCGTTCCAAGGGGAAGACCATACCAAATAAGAAAACTATCAAAGTCAAAGAAAAGACCTAACAGGCCTTATGGTGGAAACCTCTGTTCAGAGTGTGCTCGCCAAGTCTTCAAACAAGAGGCAAGGTTGTAATGATCATCACCATCGGTGGTCTGGCAGGAAGCGGTACAACAACTGCTGCAAAGATACTGTCGGAAAAACTTCAAATACCCTATCTATCAGCTGGCGAAATATTTCGTCAAATGGCTGTTGAAAAAGGTATGGATATAATGGAGTTTGGTAAATTCGCCGAAGGTAACGATGAAATCGACCTTGAAATCGACAGAAGACAGGCCCAGTTAGCCAAAGAATATACAGATTTAATTGTTGAGGGTAGACTTTCAGCGCACTTCGTTGAAGCAGACCTTAAAATATGGTTTGTAGCACCCGAAGATATTCGAACAGAACGAATATGTATGAGGGAAGGCAAAACCAGAGAAACTGTAAAAAAAGAGATTATTACAAGAGGAGAAAGCGAAGCCACCCGTTATCAAGAGATACACGGAATCGATATTGGAAATATGGAAGTTTATGACATTGTTATAAACAGTCACAGTTTCAAGCCCGAAGGCATAGCAGAGATTATATTAAAAGTAACTGAGGTGATTTCATGCCAGCAATAGAAGTAGGAAGAATATGTGTTAAAATAGCAGGAAGGGAAGCAGGCGAGAAATGTGTTATCGTTGAAGTCATAGATGACAAATTTGTTGAAGTAGTTGGAACAGCAATGAAAAACAGAAAATGCAACATAAAACATCTCGAACCAGTTGACCAGACAATAGAAATAAAATCCGATGATGTTGAAGCAATAAAAAAAGAACTTGAAGCAGCAATAGCTTAAGTTTATACGACGTTGTAAAACATAGGGTTTCAAAATATAGTCAACCCCAAACAAATATTAGATAAAAAAAATAAATTGCAACGTCTTTAACAGGTCATTTTAATGGCAGAACTTCTCATAAAAGCCGAAGGTGAAACAGATCCATATTTTGGATCTAAACCCGACGAGCGACCAATAAAAGAACACATCTCCAACGGAGTTGTGAATCTAGATAAAACAATGGGCCCAACCTCCCATGAGATTGACTCATGGGTAAAAAGGATTCTTCACGTAGAGAAAACAGGCCACGGTGGAACACTCGACCCTAGAGTCACAGGTGTACTTCCCATAGGAATAAACAAAGCAACACGTGTTATCCAGATGCTTTTAGGCGCTCCTAAGGAATATGTATGCCTTATGAGGCTTCATGAGGAAATCAGTGAACAGAGAATTCGGGATATTCTCCAGGAATTTACAGGGAAAATATTCCAGACACCACCCCTCAAATCCGCTGTAAAGCGTGAGTTAAGGGTTCGAACAATATACAATATTGACATCATAGAAATTGATGGACAGGATGTTCTCTTCCTTATAAATTGCGAAGGAGGAACCTACATCAGAAAGTACTGTCATGATATTGGAGAAGCACTTGGAATTGGTGCCCACATGGCAGAACTCAGAAGAACTAAGTCAGGACCATTCACTGAAGACGAAACACTTAAAACACTTCAAGATCTAACAGATGCTTACTATTACCTAACTGTAGAAAATGACGAAACTCAAATCAGAGAATGCATACTTCCAATGGAAGCAGCAGTCACACATCTCAAACAGGTTATAGTAAGGGATTCAGCTGTGGATGCCATATGCCATGGTGCAGATCTTGCTTCAGGAGGAATTCTGAAACTTTCCCCTAACATTGATAAAGGAGAAACTGTTAGAGTACTCACACTTAAAGGTGAACTCGTTGCAGCAGGTGAAACTGTTGAAAATTCAGCAGGGATCTTGAAATCAAATAAGGGAATAATGGTAAATATAAAAAAGGTATTTATGGAACCTGAAACATATCCAAAGATGTGGAAGTAAAAATTCTGTTCTTTAAACATTAACTTCCAGAAATTTACACCGTAGAACCTCTAAAATAACATTAGGGGCGAGGCCAAAAGACACATTAATATATACTTTAAACCCTGTACTGGATTTAAATAAAAATATTAAAAATTTAAAAACCAGTAAGGACTGTGAAGTGTGAATGATAAATAGTATTTTCTATTTGTCTGTGCTGTACGGTTGAAATTGAAGGGTTTAAAGACGGTTTTTCATGCCGGGATAGTCTAGCCTGGTAAGGCGCAAGACTGGAAATCTTGTGGAGTTCGTCTCCGCCTGGGTTCAAATCCCAGTCCCGGCGTTCACAGATATTTTAGAAGTAAAAACGATCATAGATCTGGATGAAAAAAAATATCAAAAATTTTCATAATCTCTTGAGATATATGGAAATAATGAATTTTTTGGAGGATCATAATCAAAAAAATTTTTTACTAAACTAAGATTACAAAATTGTACACGAAGAGTGGAGGTTAATTTATGGAAGAGGAATTTAAACACATGGTCCGTATCTCCCGTAGGGATGTAGACGGTAAAAAAACAATTGAAAACGCTCTTGCAGATATCAAAGGTATTGGAAGGGCATTATCACGGGCACTGTGCACAGTTGCTGGATTTGATGCAACAATGCAAATAGGATACCTGCCAGATAAAGATGTTCTGGTTCTTGAAGAGGCTGTTAAAGCACCTCAAAAATTTGATTTACCAGAATGGATGTTAAACAGGCGTAACGATTATGAAACTGGTGAAACAGTCCACCTAATAGAATCTGACCTTACAATGAGGTTAAGGGACGACTTAAACAGAATGAAGAAAACCAGAAGCTACAAGGGTAGAAGACATGAGGTAGGACTCCCAGTCAGGGGTCAGAGAACCAAGTCAACCTTCAGGAAAGGTAAATCTGTTGGAGTTAGAAGGAGAAGAGGAAGACCACAGTAAGGAGGTTATGATATGGGACATCCAAGAAAGGCAAGAAAGCAATATGATACACCATCACACCCATGGAACGCAGCTCGTATAAAAGCAGAAAACAAGCTAGTTGTTAAATATGGGCTCAGAACTAAAAAAGAAGTTTGGAAAGCTGAGACTACCATTAAAAGGTACAGAAGAGATGCAAGGTTCTTACTCGGTATGGATACAGAACATGCTGAACTTGAAAAGGCACAGCTCTTAAACCATATAAAAAGACTCGGTATGCTCAAGGCAAATGCAAAACTCGAAGACATACTCGATTTAACAGTTGAAGATGTACTTAGAAGAAGACTGGAAACAGTTGTACACAACCTTGGACTTGCAAACACAGCCAAACAGGCAAGGATCTTCATTGTACACGGACACATAGCAATGAACGGCAGAAAAATAAATGCACCAGGCTACATGGTCAAAACAGGCGAGGAACAAACCATAGGATTTTATCCGGGTTCCCCAATGGAAAAGATCATGAAGGAAGCAACCAAGCCAGCAGCTGCAGAAGAAAAAAATGAGTAATATTAATAAAAATAAGGTGATATAAATGGCAGAAAAAGAGAAATGGGGCGTAGCTAACGTTTACTCATCCTTCAACAACACCATAATTACTGTAACAGATATCACAGGTGCAGAGACCATTACCCAGTGGTCTGGTGGAAAGGTTGTTCGTGCAGACAGGCAGGAATCATCACCATTTGCAGCTATGGAAGCTGCAACACGTGCTGCTGAAGATGTTAAGGAAAAGGGAATAATAGGACTTCATATAAAAGTAAGAGCTCCTGGTGGAAATGGACCAAGAACTCCAGGACCCGGTGCACAAGCCACAATAAGGGCACTTGCAAGGGCAGGAATAAGAATAGGTAAAATTGAAGATGTAACCCCAATACCACACGACGGTACAGGCAGACCTGGAGGTAAGAGGGGCAGAAGGGTTTAAAAGCGTGAAGAGTGTCTAAAATGGAAATAGATATCAAAAAAAAGGATGAGAACTTTCTGTTGTTTTCAATAGAAGGGGTCAACGATGCCTTTATAAATGCCATAAGAAGGATATCCACAGTGGAAGTCCCAACAATGGCAGTTGAAACGGTGGAGATCTTAAAAAACGACGCCAAAATATTTGACGAAGCCCTGGCACATAGACTGGGACTAGTACCACTAACAACAGACATAGAATCAATGATACTGGCATCAGAATGTGATTGTGAGGAAACATGCCCAAGATGCAGTGTATCACTCCTTCTAAAGGAAAAAGGTCCTAAAACAGTATATTCTGGAGATCTAAAATCCCAGGATCCTCAAGTAGTACCTTACAATGATACAATACCACTACTCAAACTCAAAGAAGGAGAAGAAGTAGAGCTAATAGCAATTGCTAAACTTGGACAAGGACTCGAGCATGCTAAATGGGAGCCAACAACAGCCTGTGCATACAAATATTATCCACAGATAACCATAGATACCGAAACATGTGAGGAATGTGGATTGTGTGCAAAAGAATGCCCAAGGGGAGTATATGAATTTGATGAAAAGAAAAACCTTGTTAAAGTGGTTGATCTTGAAAACTGTTCAATGTGCAAAACTTGTGTAAGAGGATGCACAACAAATTCAATAACTGTTGAAGGCCAGGAAGGCAAATACATTTTCAGAATCGAAACCGATGGATCACTATCTCCAGAAGAAGTTCTAAAAAGAGCTTGCGACATCCTATCTGATAAATCTGAGAAGATCATAGAATTTTGTAAATAAGGAGGAATTTAAGGATGGTGAAACTTACAAAGACAAACCCCAATCTGAAGAAGATTGTGGTGACTCTTAAAGAAAAATCATATTCAGAAGACGCTGCAATATGGAAGGACATTGCAAAAAGACTTGAAAGACCAACAAGAAAAACTGCAGAAGTCAACATATCCGATATAAACAGGTACACATCTCCTGATGAAGTAATACTCGTGCCAGGAAAAGTTTTAGGAAACGGAAGCCTTGACCACAAGGTGAAAGTTGCAGCCATGGGCTTCTCAAAGAGTGCCGAGGAAAAAATTGCAACAGCAGGAGGAGAATGTATGAACATTCTTGAGGCTGTTGAAAAAAATCCTAAGGGAAGCGGAATAAGGATAATAGAATAAAGAAGGTGTAGTATATGATCATAGACGGAGAAGGACTCGTACTGGGAAGACTTGCAAGTAAAATCAGCAAGATCATACTCGCAGGTGAGAGTGTAACTGTTTTAAACGCTGAAAAAATAATGATTTCTGGTGGCAGGGATTGGGCTTACCATAAATATAAACAGAGAATAGACAGGGCTAGCATATCCAACCCAAGAGATATGGGACCAAAATACCCTAGAAGACCAGATGATATTTTCAGGAGAACTGTAAGAGGAATGATACCTTACAAAAAATCCCATGGAAGAGAAGCATTCAAGTTACTAAAGGTATATGTTGGAGTTCCAACGGAATTTGAATCTGCAGAACTAACAAGGATTCCTGAAGCAGAACCAAAGAACATAACCAAGAGCATTGAACTTGGAACAGTATCAACATTACTTGGATCTAAATTTTAAGGATAAAAAGGTGTAATGATGAAGAAGGTAATACACACAAGTGGAAAAAGGAAAACTGCCATAGCAAGGGGCAGATTCAGGACAGGCAAAGGCCGTGTCAGGATCAACAAAAGTCCAGTTGAACTATACGATCCAGAACTTGCAAGACTAAAAATAAAAGAACCATTAACACTCGCAGGCGACCTCTTAAATGACGTTGATATAGACGTACGGGTTGCAGGTGGAGGAGTTATGGGACAGGCTGAGGCGGCCAGAATGGTAATAGCCAAAGGACTTGTACAATGGACCAGCGACATGGAACTTAAAGAAAAATATAACCAGTACGACAGAACCATGCTGGTTGGAGATCCGCGCCGTTCCGAACCTAAAAAATATGGTGGTCCCGGAGCAAGAGCAAGGAAACAAAAGAGTTACAGGTAAGCTGATTCAAAATGATCCCTGTAAGATGTTTAAGCTGCGGTAAAGTGGTATCTGCATACTTTGAAGACTACCAAAAAAGAACCGAAGAAGGGGAAGACCCTAAGAAAGTTTTAGATGAACTTGGAATCTCAAGGTACTGTTGCAGAAGAATGTTCATAGCACATGTAGAGGTATGGTAAAAAATTTATCATAGGGGCCGTAGGGTAGCTTGGTCCATCCTCTCAGCCATTGAAAGAAGTATCCAGCCTAGGAAATTATATTTCTACACTTAAAAATTAAATTTCTGTAACCGAAATTTCTATCCAAAAGTTTAGATCAAATTTGAATAATTTTCCAAGTTAATATATTTCATCGACTGGAACGGGGATGGTCAATTAATACACCGGAACGCTGGAGACCCGAGTTCAAATCTCGGCGGCCCCACTACACTTTCATTTCTATGACAAAAAAAAAATAATTTAATAGGGAGAAGATATTATGGCTGCTAAAAAACTCACAAGGTTTGAAAGAGCAAGAATAATAGGTGCAAGAGCATTACAATTATCTATGGGTGCAGATCCACAGGTAGATGTATCCCAAGCAGATTCTATTGATCCAATAGACATTGCCTTGCTTGAACTTAAAAAGAATAAATTACCACTAGATGTCAGAAGAAAAACTGTTTAATTTCTATTTAAATGAAATCCAAGTTTTTCTATGATTCTCGAGGAAAAATAAATTTATTTAATTAAATTATTCAAATTTAATAACCAAAACAACCTAAATAACCACTATTTTTTTAGAAAGAGGTGTTTTTGTGGACAGCGTTATTGAAGACATTCGTGTAAGAAAAATTTTAGATAGCAGAGGAAACCCAACCCTAGAGGTGGATGTAGTAACCTGGAACGGTTTTGGACGGGCTGCAGCTCCCAGCGGAGCAAGTACCGGAGCTCGTGAAGTAGTTGCATTCCCTGAGGGAGGGGTGGACAAAATAATAGGTGAAGTTGAAGATATAATCTCATCAGAGCTTATTGGAATGGATGCAGAAGACCTCAACGAGATAGACCTTGTTTTAAAGGAAATCGACGGTACAGAAAATCTAGCTTCCATCGGCGGTAACACAACAGTTGCTGTTAGTATGGCAACAGCCAAAGCAGCTGCTTCATCCTACAACATGCCACTCTACAGATTCCTGGGCGGAAACATGCAGACAGAAATTCCATTTCCCCTTGGAAACATGATCAACGGAGGAGCACACGCAGGTAAAAATGCACCAGATATTCAGGAATTTTTAGTAGTTCCAGTGGGTGCAGAAACTATAACTGAAGCAGTGTTTACCAACGTGAACGTGCACAAGAAGATCAGAGAACTCATACAAGCCAAGGATAAAACTTTCACAGGCGGAAAAGGAGATGAAGGAGGATGGGCACCCAACCTCACCAATCAGGAAGCCATTGAAATACAAGTCAAGGCATGTGAAACAGTGAGCAATGAAACAGGTGTACTTGTAAAACCTTCAATGGACATGGCAGCAAGTGAATTCTGGGACTCAGAAACAAAGGAATATGTCTATGCAAAAGAAGGAATACGAAGAAGTACAGGCGAACAGGTTGACTATGTTGCAGAATTAATAGACACCTATGGCTACTACTTTGTTGAAGACCCGATCCGAGAAGGTGACTTTGAAGGATTTGCAGATCTAACCAAAAAATCCGGTAAAAAAGCCCTTATCTGTGGTGACGACTTATTTGTGACCAATGCTGAAATACTGGCAGAGGGAATAGATAAACAGGCAGGAAATGCAATTATAATCAAACCAAATCAGATAGGAACTTTAACTGATGCTTACAAGACAGTTGAGTTAGCCCGTAATAATAAATACGTACCAGTTGTATCACACCGTTCAGGTGAAACAACAGACGATACAATAGCCCACCTTGCAGTGGCATTTTCATGTCCAATAATCAAGACAGGTGCTGTTGGCGGAGAACGTATAGCCAAACTCAACGAACTTATAAGAATAGAAGAAGAAATGAGCAACCCTAAAATGGCAGATATAACCAAATATAGGTAAGCTAAAAAAAAACCAAACATCCTTGTAACTATTGTACAGGATATTATGTTGTGGATTAAAAATAAAAACAATTGAAAAATAGCATTGATAATCTATGCAAGCTAATTCATCCATGTGATGAACAAAAAAAATGTATTGGAGATAAAAAATATGGTTAAAATAACAATAGACCACGATAAATGTGAAGGAGCAGACTGCGCAGAATGCATAGATGTCTGCCCAATGGAAGTTCTCATACTTGATGGGGAAAAAGTTGTAATACAGAACAAAGAAGAATGCAGTCTATGTGAAGTATGCATGGATGTCTGCCCAAACGAAGCAGTTGTAGTTGAAGATGATGATTAAATTCATATTCTAAAAATACAACAAAAAAAAAATTTTACAAATAAATTTAAATATCAAATATGAGGGTGATAAGTTGTCAGAACTATTAATTCCATTGGACAAATATTTAGCAGCAGGTTTACACATTGGTACACAGCAAAAAACTAAGGATATGGAGCGCTATATATACAGAGTAAGGGCAGATGGTCTTTACGTACTTGACGTTAGAAAAACTAACGACAGAATAGTGGCTGCAGGAAAATTCCTTTCAAAATATGACGCAGATGATATACTGGTTGTATCAACCAGACAATATGGACAGGCACCAGTTAAAAAATTCGGCCAGATCACAGGAGCAAAAACAATACCTGGAAGATTCATACCTGGAACATTAACCAATCCAAATTATGCTAAATTCATAGAACCTAAAGTACTGGTTGTAACAGATCCAAGATCAGATTCACAGGCAATAATTGAAGCAAGACAGATAGGAATTCCTGTAGTGGCATTATGCGATACAGAAAACCTTCTTGGAAATGTGGATATTGTTGTACCAGTAAATAACAAGGGAAGAAAAGCAATAGCATTAGTCTACTGGTTATTAGCCAGACAAACACTCAGAGGAAGAGGAGACTTAGCAGAAGACAAAGATCTAGATATTCCTCCAACAGACTTCGAACTGAAGATGTAAAATAGATAGATTAATGAAATTAAGCCGTGCAAAGGAACTATAATACCCGCATTAATGAAAATTTTGTTTAACTCAAAAATAATTTGTTTTACATAAAAAAAGTAGAGGTGGTTTTATGATAAGAAAACCTGCAGTTGCAGGAGTTTTTTATGAAATAGATCCTGATTCACTTAGAAAACAAATAGAGTGGTGCTTCCAACACCATTTAGGTCCTGGAAGCATTCCCCAAATTGGAGACAAAAGAAATATTAAAGGTGTTATAGCACCTCATGCAGGGTACATTTACTCAGGACCTGTTGCAGCACACAGTTACTATGAAATTGCAGAGGATGGATTTCCAGAAACCTTTATAATACTCTGCCCCAACCACACAGGAATGGGATCAGGAATATCTACCATGAACCAAGGATCATGGGAAACACCATTAGGATTAGTAGATATAGACAGTGAATTTGCAGACCTTATGGTGGAAAATGCAGGTATAATAGATGTAAATCCTGCTGCACATATAAAAGAACATAGTGCAGAGGTTCAACTGCCATTTCTCCAGTATTTAAATCCAGATTTCCAATTTGTTCCTGTGACCATGTGGATGCAGGACCTAGAAACAGCAATTGAAATTGGTGATTCAATCCAGAAAACAGCCAGTAAACTTGGAAGGGATGTAGTTGTAATTGCAAGCACAGACTTCACACACTACCAACCTCAAAACATTGCTGAAGCACAGGATATGCAAGTAATAGATGCAATTAAAGCAATGGATGAAAAACTAATGATGAACCGTGTAAAACAGCTCAATGTTAGTATGTGTGGATACGGTCCAGTAGCAGCAACAATGGTTGCAACAAAGAAAATGGGAGCCACTAACTGCGAAGTAAAAAAATATGCAACAAGCGGGGACACAACAGGAGATAAAAGTTCTGTGGTTGCATACGCATCCGCAGTGTTCAGATAAAATCATCCCAGAAAATATAGTCCCTATTTAAAATTCATCAAAATAGAAATTTAGAAAATAAAAAAAATGGGTATTCCCCGGTTTATAATAAAAATCTAGCAAATAAAATCTTGATATTAAATATAAATTTTTCATTAAAATTTATTAAAATTCATTTAATGATCATCATGTTAAATACAAAGCATGTTACTACATCTGCACCAGGAAAAACAATCCTGTTCGGTGAACACGCAGTAGTCTATGGCAAACCAGCAATAGCAGCTGCAGTTGACAGAAGGGTCTACGTAAAAATAGAAAAACGTGAAGACAACCGAACCCATGTAAATGTAGAAGAACTGAGAGTATCAGGATTTTTAAACCTTGAAAGAGGATTAATAGAATTTGATAATGGAGAATATGAGAAGAAAAATATCCTAGAATACGTTCTGAAATCCCTCATAAAAACAAATACAAAAGATGGATTGGAAGTAACCATAAATATTGACATACCCATAGGTGCAGGATTAGGATCATCAGCAGCTGTTACAGTTGCAACAATATTATCTTCATCAATATACAACAACATAAATCTTACAAGGGACGAAATAGCAAAACAAGCCCACCAGGTTGAACTGGAAGTACAGGGTGCAGCAAGTCCCATTGACACAACTCTCAGCACCCATGGTGGAGTAATCTACCTTTCAAAAGATGCTGAAGAAATCATAACCCTGGATATAAATACAGAAATTCCAATAATAATTGGATACACATCCAAAAGAGGCAACACAGGAAAATTAGTAGAAACTGTAAAACTTAAAGTGGAAAAATATCCACAAATAATGAATCCAATACTCAACTCAATGGAATCAATTACAAACCATGCACGTGAAGCATTAGTAAATGGAGACCAACAGAAGATTGGGGAACTCATGAATATTAATCATGGACTACTGGATTCATTAGGCGTAAATACAGAAGAATTATCAAAAATGGTTTACTTTGCCCGTAAAACAGGTGCACTCGGATCAAAAATAACAGGAGCAGGTGGAGGTGGAAGCATAATAGCCTACTGCCCCGGACGAGTAGAAGAAGTAATATCTTGTATAAATAAATTTGAAAATGCTTTCAAAATAAATATATCCGTTGAGGGAGTTAGACTGGAATCCAAAGAATAGATTCCAAAAAAAAAATATTATAAAATCATAAAAGTAAATAAGAACAAAAATTTGCAGATATAAAATTAATTATAATTTATCTAAAAAATTTTTGTTACATAATAATGAATTATACAAAATAAATTTACAAATAATAATGGTGCTTAATTGATAATCTTAAAGCTTGGTGGAAGCGTTATAACCCGCAAGGATTCATTAACTCCTACTCTGGATTCAAATAATCTAACTAGAATTGCCAGAGAAATATCAAACTCATCCCATCATAAATTAATTGTGGTGCATGGAGCAGGTTCATTTGGCCATCCATACGCCAAAGAGTATGCCATAGGCAGTGAAATAAAATCTACACAAGAACTTACCAGAAAAAAAATGGGGTTCTCAAAAACTCAAAATTCGGTCAAAAACCTGAATGCACAGGTATGTCAACATCTATTGGAACAAGAAATCCCAGCAGTGTCAATACAACCATCATCATTCATAGAAACACATAACAAACGTATAATAAATGCAGATTTGGATTTAATTTCAAAATATTTAGACTTAGGATTTGTTCCAGTACTATACGGCGATGTTGTACTTGACATGGACAAAAAAATTAAAATGGCAGTACTATCTGGTGATCAGATTGTGAAATATCTGGCAGAGAATCTGAAGCCTGAAAAGGTTATTCTAGGTTCTGATGTTGACGGGATATATAATAGGGATCCAAAGAAATATCCCGATGCACATCTTATGAAAGTGGTTACATCCTACAAAGAACTGGAATCAACAGATAATATTCAGACAGTAGATGTAACTGGCGGTATGGGTGGAAAACTCGGTGAACTACTAGAACTAGCCAAAATTGGTATTGAATCGGAAATAATCAATGCAAATCACGATAATAATATAAAAAAAGCCCTAAACGGTGAAAAAGGAATAGGAACTTTAATACGAAATGAAAAATGAAGGAAAAAAAATGATTTCAGACAGAAAATTAGAACATTTACTCCTGTGTAAAAACTGCGAAGTTGAATACAGGAAGAAAACAGGATTTGAGGAGATAGAACTCGTCCACAAAGCCCTTCCAGAGGTGAACAAGGGAGACATTGATATTTCAATAGAATTCCTTGGTAAAAAATTGGATTCACCTTTTTTAATATCTGCTATTACTGGAGGACATCCAGCTGCATTATCCATTAACAGGGAATTTGCAAAGGCAGTGAACACACTCAATATTGGGATGGGTGTTGGAAGCCAGAGAGCAGCAATAGTAAATCCCGAACTCGAATCAACATACACAGTTGTGAGAGAAGAAGCACCATCATCATTTATAATTGGTAACATTGGCTGTCAACAAATTGAATTGGCACAAAGATCAGTTGATATGATAAATGCAGATGCGCTTGCAGTACATTTAAACCCATTACAAGAAGCTATACAGCCTGAGGGTGATGTAAATGCAAGAGGACATATTAATGCAATAAAAGAAATTTCAAAAACCCTTAAATTACCGGTTATAGCCAAGGAAACTGGTGCAGGTATCAAAGCAGAAGATGCTATAAAACTTGAAAGTGCCGGAGTTAGTGCAATAGACGTTGCAGGTTCTGGTGGAACAAGTTGGGCAGCTGTAGAAACATACCGGGCAAATGACAGATCCATGGGAGATCTTTTCTGGGACTGGGGAATACCAAGTGCAGCAAGTACTGTAGAGGTTTGTGAGTCAGTTGAAATACCAGTAATATCATCCGGCGGTATAAGAAGCGGTTTAGATGCGGCCAAAGCTTTAGCTTTGGGGGCAGATGCAGTAGGTATTGCATTGCCACTTTTGAAAGAAGCTTATATTGGACACGAATCAGTAATTAATAAACTTAATAAATTTAATGAGGAACTCCGCGTTGCAATGTTCCTTGTCGGAGCATCAAACATAGCAGAACTTAGAAAATCAGACCTTATTATTAAAGGCAATACAAGGGAATGGCTCAATGAAAGAGGTTTCGACACAAAAAAATACGCGAGGAGATCACAGAATGAGCGTTGAAGTAATAGCAGTAGGAGGATATGAAGAAGTAGGCAAAAACATGTCTGCTATAAAGGTGGGTGAAGATGTTGTAATATTCGACATGGGAATACACCTAGATAGAATTCATATCCATGAAGACACAGATATAGCAAGAATGCACAGTTTGGACCTTATTGAAAGGGGAATCATACCAGACGACACACTTATGAAGGATGTAGATGGAAAGGTAAGGGCAATAGTATTTACACATGGACATTTGGACCATATAGGAGCAGTTGCAAAACTAGCACACAGATATGAAGCTCCATTAATAGCCACACCATACACAATGGCATTAATCGAGAAAACCATAAAGGGAGAAAGGAAGTTCAAAGTCACAAATCCACTTCAAGTATTAAATTCAGGAGAAAAAATTCAAATATCTCCAGACATAACACTGGAATTTGTACGCACAACCCACAGTATACCGCAGACAGTTACACCTGCACTACACACATCAGAGGGTATAATTGTATATTCAAACGATTTTAAATTTGACAACCACCAGACACTTTCACCACCACCAGACTATCAGAGATTCAGAGAACTGGGGCGAAAAGGAGTTTTAGCACTTATAGTTGACACGACTCGAGCAGCTGAAGATGATCAATTGAAAACTCACTCAGAGAAAATTGCAAGACTGGTGCTCAAGGATATAATGGAAGAACCATTAAAAGAAGATACTGGAATGCTTATAACAACCTTTTCATCACATATTGAGAGGATTCAGGCAATCTGTAATATTGCAGATGAGAGTAACCGTAAAATCCTACTTTTAGGAAGGTCAATGGAACGTTATTGTACAATGGCAGAAACAATGGGAATACTTAAACTTCCAGAAACTGCAAGTGTTTATGGAAGTCCAAAGGCGGTAAACAGAGCTCTTGCAAGGGCAGATGAAAACAGATCCGAATATGTACTTGTTGCAACAGGACACCAGGGAGAACCAGATGCACTCCTTCCAAGGATAGCAAATGGTAAAACCATGTTCAATGTAAGGCCCGGAGACAATGTTGTTATATCTGCATCTGTAATACCCAACCCCATGAACATAGCCAACCGTAACCTAATGGAAAGAAGACTTAAATCAAGTGGTGCAAGAATATTTACCAATGCACATGTTTCTGGTCATGCAGGCAAAGAAGACCATCGTGATTTCATAAGAATGCTCGACCCTAAACATCTAATACCATCACATGGTAATTTGAATATGTTGGCTGCATACACAGAACTTGCAGAGGAAGAAGGTTACAAATTAGGTAATGATATTCATATATTACGTAATGGACAGGCACAGGTGTTTAATGGAGGAGTTTGATGGAAGTAGTTGACATTTTAAAGAAATATTCAAAAAGCATAGATGAAGAGATAAAAAATTCACTTATCTCAGTTGACCCTGATGAACTTCAAAAATCAACACTACATCTTATAGAAGCTGGTGGAAAGAAAATCCGCCCTTCCCTTGTTGTATTAAGTTCAGAAGCAGTTGGTGGACATGCAGAAGAAGCACTTAAAACCGCTGCTGCTGTGGAACTTATACATACTTTTTCATTGATACACGACGATATAATGGACAAAGATGATAAGAGAAGGGGAAGACCAAGTGTACATGTAATGTGGGGAGAGCCAATGGCAATACTCGCAGGTGATACGCTATTCTCAAAAGCTTTTGAAACTGTTCTACAAACAGAAGTAGATGGTGTTTCATACGAACGTGTTATAGAAGCCCTTAAAACAGTTGTTGATTCATGTATCAAAATATGTGAAGGACAGGCATCTGACATGTGCTTTGAGGGAAACTTCGATGTCAGTGAAGATGAATATATGAACATGATCTACAAGAAAACAGGGGCTCTTATTTCAGCTGCAACACGATCAGGTGCAATAATTGGTGGAGGATCACCAGTTCAAGTTGAAACTCTAACAGAATATGGTAGGCTTATTGGACTCGCATTCCAGATACAGGATGATTACCTTGATGTTATAAGCGATGAAGAAAATCTTGGAAAGCCTGTTGGAAGTGACATTATCGAAGGAAAAATGACCTTAATGGTTGTACACACACTTTCAAATGCCTCAAATAAGGATAAAGAGGAGTTAGTGTCCATATTAAAGGCAGATAAAGATACAAATGTGGCAAGAGCAATGGAACTTTTTGAGAAATATGGTTCAATAAACTACACTCATGACATTGCACATGAACATGTTGAAAATGCTAAAAAATTACTGGAAACACTGGAAGAATCAGAAGCAACATTTGCGCTTGCAAAGATTGCAGACTATGTTCTACAGAGAAACAAATAAGAAAATATTTAAAACAAAATAAATATTTCCTTCAAAATTCATCAAATAACATTTTTTTCTTATATTAAAAAAATTTTTTCATAATTATCAAATAATTAAGTTTATTTCACAAAATTTAATGATAATAAAAAATTATCAGGCTTATACTGGAGTTGATTTTCATGAGTAACCTTGAAGAAATTGTTTACAAACATGCACTGATAAACGCAGTGAAACATAAGGGTAAAGCAAGTAATGGTGCTATTATGGGTTCTGTAATGGCAACACATGCCGAACTAAGAAGTGAAGCCAAAAAAATTGCACAAATTGCATCCCAAATTGTTACAAAGGTAAATTCAATGGATCCTGAACTTCAGAAATCAGAACTGGACAAACTCGGCGGAATGAAAGAGAAGAAACCTGTAGAGGAGAAAGGACTTGTTGATCTTCCAGATGTTAAAGGGGAAGTTGTGCTACGTTTTGCTCCAAATCCATCGGGTCCCCTACATATCGGACATGCAAGGGCGGCAGTGTTGAACAAAGAATATGTTAAACGTTATGGAGGTAAGCTAATTCTTAGGATTGAAGACACAGACCCTCGAAGGGTTGACCCTAACGCTTACCAAATGATGGAGGAAGATCTAAAGTGGTTGGGTGTGGAATGGCAGGAAAAATATGTACAGAGTAGCAGGATAGAAATATACTATGAATACGCTGAAAAACTCATAGAAATGGGAAAGGCCTACATGTGTACATGTAAGGGAGGAGACTTTAAAATACTTAAAGATGAATCAAAACCATGTCCTTGCCGCGAACTACCAGTAGAACACAGTATGAAACTGTGGAAACAAATGGAAACCATGGGTGAAGGAGAAGCAGTACTCCGAGTAAAAACAGATATTCAACATAAAAATCCTGCCATAAGAGACTGGGTAGCAATGAGAGTTGTAGATGAAAAACATCCCCTAACAGGAAATAAATATAAAATTTATCCAATGATGAATTTCTCTGTAGCTGTTGATGACCATTTAATGGGTGTTACACATGTACTAAGAGGAAAAGATCACCTTGCAAACAGTGAAAAACAAAGATATCTCTACAACCACTTTGGATGGAAGGTACCAGTTTTCATACACTATGGACGACTTAAAATGGAAGATGTAGCATTGAGCACATCCAAAGCAAGGCAGGGAATTGAAGACGGATTGTATACAGGGTGGGATGATCCAAGATTAGGAACTATACGTGCAATTGCACGTAGGGGAATAAAACAGGAAGCAATAACTGAATTAATGATGGAGATCGGACCCAAAATATCAGATGCAACAGTAAGCTGGAAGAAAGTATATGGACTGAACCGTACAATACTCGAAGAAACATCAAACAGGTACTTCTATGTCCCTAATCCCACAAAGATAAAAATAGAAAACCTTCCAGAATCTGAAATTGGAATAATAAAAAGGCCATTACACCCAGACTATCCTGAAAGGGGCAGTCGTGAAATTCCATTTAGACCAGAACTTTATATCACTACAGAAGATCTTAAAAAAACTCAGGATGGAAGAATATTAAGACTTATTGATACAGTAAACGTGAGTTTTAATAAAGGAACAACTTCTTATCACAGCAATGACCTTGAAGAGGCAAGAAAAGCCAAAGCAATGATCATACAGTGGGTGCCTGTAGAAGGATCCATAAAAGCCGAAGTTGTAATGCCCGATGCAACTGTTACAACAGGATTTGTAGAACCATCGGCTGTAAATGTTAAAGTGGATGATGTAGTACAGTTTGAAAGGTTTGGATTTGCACGTGTAGATAAGGTAACAGATAAAGAGATCCAGTTCTACTTTGCACATAAATGAATTATTCAACATAAAAAGAGCAATCTTATTCAATAAAATTAATTTAGATCTAAATTGGATGAAAGCTTTTTAATATAATAAAAAAAATTTTAATGAGGTTTAATTAAAATGTCTGTAAAAATCAATGAAAACTACCTGCTTTTGAAAAGCAACTATATATTTGCCGAGATCAACCGAAGAGTTGAAAAATTTCAAAAAGAAAATCCAGATGCACAGGTAATTAAAATGGGAATAGGAGATGTAACACGCCCACTTCCTAAGGCAGTTGTAGATGCATTTGAGAGTGCAGTACTTGAAATGGGACAGGTTGAATCATTTATGGGGTACGGACCAGAACAGGGCTACTCATTTTTGAGAGAAGAAATAATAGAAAAAGATTATAAAAAACTTGGAGTTGAATTGTCTACAGATGAAATTTTTATAAGTGATGCAGCCAAATGCGACACAGCCAATATACAAGAAATATTTGGACTTGAGAATATAATAGCAGTTACCGACCCTGTTTACCCAGTATATGTTGATAGTAATGTAATGGCAGGGAGAAGCGGCCCAATGCAGGATAATGGACAATACAAAGGAATTGTATATTTACCATGTACAGCTGAAAACAATTTCATACCAGAACTTCCAGAAACACCAGTTGATCTAATTTATCTCTGTCTGCCCAACAATCCCACTGGAACAGCTCTTACAAGAGAAGAGCTAACTAAATGGATTGATTATGCAAAAGAAAATAATTCAATAATCCTCTTTGATGCAGCCTACGAGGCATATGTAACTGAAGAAGATATACCTCGAAGTATTTATGAAATTGAAGGTGCTAAAGAAGTTGCAATAGAATTTAGAAGTTTCTCAAAAAATGCAGGATTTACAGGTACAAGATGTGCATTTACAGTTGTACCAAAAGATATAACAGCAGTTGATTCTGAAGGGAAGACACATGATCTTAATTCATTATGGAACAGACGTCAGACAACCAAATTCAATGGAGTGTCCTATCCGGTACAGGTAGCTGCCAAAGCAGTTTATTCACCAGAGGGTCAAAAAGAAATCAAGGAATCAATTGAATATTACCTTAAAAATGCAGGAATAATAAGGGAAAGTATGGAAAAAATTGGTATAAAAGTCTACGGTGGAATGAATTCACCGTATATTTGGGTTAAAACACCGGAAAATATGGATTCATGGGAATTTTTCGACTTACTCCTTAACAAGGCTAATATAGTTGGAACACCTGGTGTAGGATTTGGTCCAAGTGGAGAAGGTTATTTCAGGTTAACAGCTTTCAATACACTTGAAAATACTATAGAAGCCATGAATAGAATTTCTAAACTTTCTATTTAATCCAATCCCTTTTTTTCTATTTTTTTTTAATTAAATTTCATTATGAAATAATAGTTTAAATTATTATTTTGATTCACCGAATATTCATTCTATTTTTGATATAAGGAATAGTATTAGTTAGGAATATTTTCAATCTAATGCTTATTTTCCTTCAGTTCTTAATTTAATAACTTTTCCTAGTTTTGTTGTTATATTATCATCACTTATGATTAAATTGCTAGAATAACTATTATTATTAACAAGTTATTTACAACTAACAAATATAAATGAATAGAATTTGCAAAATTTTATTTAATCTTATCCCAATTAATCATTATTGTTACTGTATAAGTGGCTAAAATATTAAAAGAGTTTAAATTTATAGACAATTTATAAAATCTAATATCTAATAGTATTTTCTAACAGAAAGAATTTTAATTGGTGGTTCACATGGAAGATTATGACAAGAAATATCATAAATCAAGATTTTATTGGTTTTGGCGTACAATAATACTTTGGATAGGTTCTTCATTAGGATTTCTCATGATTGCTTATCTTTCTGTTGGATTATCATTAGATTCATGGGAAAGTGCTTTTGTTGCTGCAGGGATTGTAGGTATATTAAATGCATTACTTTGGCCTATTTTATCTCGTATTTTACTCCCATTCATGGTTTTTACAGTAGGGATAGGTTCTTTGTTGATAAATGGGGCTTTAATCTGGTTTGCAACGGTTTTTGTTGGAGGCATCTCCATTGATGGTGCTGCCTTAATTTTAGCACCTATAGGAATGGCTGCAATTTCAACGTTACTCGCCGGTATCATAACCATAGATGATGATGCATCATGGTATAGAGCAATAAGAAAAAATGTCAAGAAATTTGATAAAAAAAATATAAAAGATAAACCGGGCATTGTATTCATGGAAATTGATGGCCTGGCAAAGAACATTCTATTGGAAGCAGTGGAAAAGGGATACATGCCCACTCTTAAAAGATGGTTAGATGAGGGTATACATGTATTAAGTGGATGGGAAACAGATCTTTCAAGCCAAACAGGTGCAAGCCAAGCAGGAATTTTACACGGTAACAATAGAGATATAGTAGCATTTCGCTGGGTTGAAAAGGAAAATAATAATAAATTCATGGTATCAACAGGGTTAAGTGATGCTCCAATTGTTGAAGAGAGAATATCAGATGGAAACGGATTACTTTCACTAAATGGTGCAAGCAGATCAAATCTTTTTTCAGGTGATGCAAAGGATGTTATATTTACATTCAGTAAAATGAAAGATTTAGGAAAATTTTATAACCGTGCATGGCGTTATGTTTTTTCTAATTCCTCTAACTTCAGCAGGATAATATCCCTATTTTTATACGATTGTCTTCTTGATTACAAATCACAGTTAATGCACACAATAAAAAATATTAATCCACGTATTAAACGTGGATTTATCTATCCGTTTGTAAGGGCAGGTGCCAATGTATTTTTACGAGAAATAACAACTTTAGCGCTGATTGGTGATGTTCTTAAAGGACATGTTGACGTGGCATATGTTACATATCTAGGTTATGATGAAATTGCCCACCATTCTGGTACAAGGGATAAAGATTCATTTAATGCCCTTAAAAGTATTGATAAACAGTTCCACCGTGTGGAAATGGCTTCATTACTTGCCCACAGAAAGTATAAATTGGTTATACATTCTGATCATGGTCAAACTAATGGTGCAACATTCAAACAACGCTATGATCTAACATTAGAAGAACTAGTTAGAGGATTACTCCCTGCTGAAGCTCAAATATTTGCAGACATGTCTCCAACTACAGGAGACCACTTCGGAGTGGCATTCACAGCACCAGGAGATAGGGTTAAAGGTTATTTCAAAGATAAAACAGAAGATGTTAACGAATATATACAAAAATATAGAGTGAAACCTAAAGAAGTAACCCAGCTTGATGCTAATGTAAACGTACTGGCTTCGGGTAATTTGGGAATGGTATATTTAACAGATTACACTGAAAGACTCAACTATGAACAGTTGATACAGATATATCCAGATCTTATGCCCGGTCTTGCACAACATACTGGAATAGGATTTATACTTGTTAATTCTGAGAAATATGGCCCACTAGTAATTGGTAATAAAGGAACTTATTATTTAAATGATGATACTTTTGAAGGAGAGAATCCTCTTCTTAACTTCGGCCCAAATGCAGCGGATCATATAAGAAGAACGAATACATTCAGATACACTCCAGATGTACTGGTTATGAGTATGTATGATCCTATAAGCAATGAAGTAGCAGCATTTGAAGAGCTGGTTGGTAGTCATGGTGGAATTGGAGGCGAACAATCCTATCCATTTATTTCACATCCATCTGAATGGGAAATTAAAAACGATCTAATCGGTGCTGAAAAAGTATACCAATTATTCAAATCTGAGATAGAAAAAACAATTCAATGAAAATAGTTTTATGAATAAACTAAACAAATTTTTTTTAAAGTTTAATTTTGGATATTTATTTTATTTTAAAAAAAAAGAAATATCAATGGATTTGTGTTAATTTTTTATAAATAAGTCTTTATTTTAGGCTTATGCTATAATCTCATTTATATAAGTGGTATAGTTGTTTTGAACTGCTGATTGATCGAATTTCTTGGACATCTTCACAGTTACTGTTTTGTTTTGAAGTGATTGTTGGAGTACAAGATTAGAATCTTGAGTTGATACGCTTCCCACAGTGAAAACTCCCACTGTAACATTTTGTGGTAGATTTAAATTCTCAATATATGAGTTAACAAGACCTGATGGATTGCCACCGTATGTTGGACTTCCAAATATAAACAAATTATAACCTGTAACATTTGATGCTGCAACGGATCTAATTCCTGCAACAGTAACTTCATATCCATTTGATTGTAACTCCTACCCCATCTGAGTTGCACCATTTTTGGTTGCAGCAGACCATCCAGGATCATAAACAATCAAAGCTTTGCCTGTTATGTTTCCTGAAGGCTTTAAAGTTTCACTTCCTAAACTGTTAGCATAGGTAACACCCCACATAACAACACCTACAACAACTATCATGGCCAATATTATCCCCAATATTTTTAATACACCCATTATTTCTCCCCATAATTTAATTATTCATTATATTCTTTTAGATAATTTTTGAAATTGGTTTTAAATTATTTTTTTAGAGTTTTAATACATTATTATTTGTTTATATAGTTATTCGGTAGTTAAATTTCTAGTCCAGGCTCTAATTTCATCCCAGTTCCTGTAATCATGCTTTTTATTTGGATCCTTTCCCTGTTTTTCAAGTTCCTTTTTAATGGATCTATTTATTAACTTGAAAATCAATCCTTGTTTGGCGTTAGGATCATATACACTACCAAAGAGTCCTGTTGCAATTGGTTCGTTTATAAGGTTTTCCTTAGCAATATTGTCTAAATATTTTTCCTGTCCTTCAGCAACTGTTTTTTCCTCATTCGCAGCTCCACAGGTAACAAATAATACTACTTTGCGTTTTGAAAGTGCATTTTTATTCTTTTTGAGAAAGTTCATTGTTGCTTTGGTCCATTTACCCATTTTAATTCCACTGCCAACAACAACAAGATCGTAGGAGGTTATATCTAATTCCTTTTTTTCCCTTGCATTTACTAGATCAACATCCACATTTTCTTCTTTTAAAACCTTTGATATTTCCTCTGCAATTCCAGTTGCAGTCCCATAACGTGTTCCATATATTATTAATGCTTTCATATTATTTCCCCCAATTATCTAGATTTTGAACATTTAAATTAATATTTCTTACTTGTTTACATTTTTTGCATCTTCATATATTGTTAATGATAGTTTTTCGAGTTTGTTCATGATCTTAAATAGTGATGCTACTTCACTGTCTTCTAGTGTTTTGAAGTATTCTGCTATTGATTTGGCATGTTCTGACGCTCTTGTTTTCCAGTATTCATTGGATTTCTCTGTTACTTTTAGTCTTAATATGCGTTTGTTTTTAGGGTCCCTCTCAATTTTAAGAAAACCCGTTGTTTCAAGGCGAGTGGCTAATTGTTTGACATTTTGATGTGTGGTGCTAAGTGCATCTGCAACTTCCTGCATGGAAGGGTCGTGGTTAAATGCAGTTCCAATTACAATAAGCATCAGCCATTGTTTGGTTGTAATATTGTCTTTTTGAAAGTCTTTATTGATTGTATAGCTCCATCGTTGCTGTATAAGGAATAAGATTACTAGTATATATTTTTCCATATCTAGTCTTTCCTCAATATTCATTTCTGCTATAATTTCATCTGAATTTTTCATCTTACTATGTCCCCTTCAATCATTATTGTTTTATGAAACTTTGAGGCAAAGTAATAAAACAAGATTTTTTACTCCAAAATCCTATGGGTAATATATTACTTATAATGGTAATATATTACCTAATAACTCATCATAATATATAAACATTTGTATTTGAAAAAAGAATTTCAAAAAAGACAAACAGAATTATGCCAATTTAGACAGTACAAATGCAATTAAAAAACCAAATGCCATCATTAAACCTGTAAACTCATGAGTATCCCTGAACGCTTCTGGAATCATAGTATCTGCTATCATGGTCAAAAGAGCACCAGCTGCAAGAGCCAAAGTAGCTGCATTAACATCTGGAGGGAATTGGCTAAAAACACTGTAACCTGCCAATGAAGATAACCCCGTTATTATTGCAATTAAAAACCATAATCCAAATATGGTCTTTTTACTCCATCCCATAGACTTCATACCAACAGAACTTGAAAGTCCTTCGGGAATATTTGAGATAAAAACAGCAACAACAGTTGCAATACCAACGGCACCACCAGATATCATGGTCAAACCAATTGCAACTGATTCAGGAATACCATCAAGTAATGCTCCAGCAGCAATTGCAGGTCCATTTTCATCATAATCTCCTACAACAGATTTATCAGCAGTTTTCCTATGCTTCGCACCGGTACGTGAAAGGTAAAGATCAACAAGTGTGAAGATAACAACACCTGCAACAAATCCTAAAATTGTTGAATCATAACCACCCCATTCAAATGCCTGTTCAAGAAGTTCGAAACATGCAGCAGCTATTAGAACACCAGCACCAAATGCCATTATACTTCCAATAATTCTTTTTCTAATTTTAATGTAATAACCAGCTACAGCTCCAATTAAAAGTGCAAGACCACCAACAAATCCCCATAAACCTGCCTGAAACATTGTTGAAAACATAAAATTCTCCCAATAAAATACAATAAAATTTTTTTTATTTAACTCAAATTCCCAAGAGAAATTAGGAAATTTAAGAAATATTCGAATTAATTATCAATAATCATCTATAAATAAACCGACTATTTAATTATTTATAAATAATTTCAGATATTCCTAGGCCAGTAATGATTTGAGGAATAATTATTCATAGACTGTTAACAAAATTTTATTGTTATCACACTAATTTGTGAAAAAATTCACATCTTATCAATGGAATTATTTATACACTGTGAATTTAAGTGTAAATGTCGATTATTCAACCTTAACATAAAATAATTTGTTTGGGTAAAAAATATTCTACATTAAATACATAGTAAATAAGTAATCAGTCAATGAAAATTTTTAATTTACAGATATAGATACTGAAAACTTTATTTTATTCAATAAAAATAATCTGAATAAATTATTAAATTGTATGGGGGAGGTAATATGGACAATTTAGGGGATTATTACCATGATAAGCGAATGCAAAAAATGTTTCAGCTTTTAGAAGAGCCTAAATCTCTTGATGATATAGATATTTCTGAAGCATTCATTAAAAATCTGGTTTTAAAGATATTATCCACCTATGGGATAATAAAGGTAAATCAGATACATGAAATTACAGGCCTTCATACTGATATTCTTGAAGCAGTTCTTCATAAACTTGAAAAAGATGATATGTGTGCACAAACAGGTGGTGGATTCCTTTTTCCAAGTGTTGAATTTACAATAAAAAAACAGGGTCGTGAGAAGGCCTTGCAGATAATGCAAGAAAACCCTTATATTGGAATTGCACCAGTTGCATACGATGAATATTTCACAATAATGAGTGCACAGGTAAAGGGTAGATTTCCCTTAAAAATTCCTGAAAGTGTGATTAAAAATGCAATGATAGAAATTGTTGGTGTTGAAAAGGCAAAGAAAACATTGGTTGCATCTTCCATAGGAGGTAAAGGGTTCTTTATTTACGGACCTCCTGGAACAGGTAAAACATTCATAACAAGTAAGATGTCCCAGATGCTTCCACCAATTTTAATGCCCAAATACATAGAATTCAGTGGAAGTGTTATACAATTATTTGACCCAGATTTTCATCATAAAAGTCCAGAACAACCTGAAGATCCTCGATGGGTTAAAGTTTCTGCTCCATTTGTTTTCACTGGCTCTGAGCTTACAAGTGAAAAGCTTGAAACATTATTCAACCCTAATAAAGGAGTGTATGAAACATCTCCTATAATAAAAGCCAATGGTGGAGTTTTACTCTTAGATGATCTTGGAAGACAGAAGGAAGATCACAACATAATATTAAATCGGCTAATTGTTCCTTTAGAAAACAAGAGAGATGTTATCTACATAAAAGGTGCTCCTGTAATTGTTCACACACAGTTTATCCCTGTTCTTTCAACCAATTTGGATATTAACATTGTAGATGAAGCCCATCTTAGACGTGCACCTATGCACATTCTTTTAGGACCACCATCCCCCGATGAAATATTGGAGGTTTTCAAAAGGAACTTGGATCAACTTCATGAAGAATATGATGATTCAATACTTGAAAGATTCAAAAAGGTATACATTCCTATTTCAGAGGGCGGTGAACAGTTAAAACCAACCTATGCTCACGCTAGGGATATAGCACAAATTGCACAGGCCGTAAGGATAAGAAATGATGAAGATAAGATTACTTTAGATGTTCTTGAAGAAGCTCTTGAGGAACATATTTTAATTGCACTCCAGCGAAAATACACACCCGAACTATATGAAAGAATAATCAATAAAAAAGTTTAAATCAAAAAAAATAACCTCTAAAACTGGTATATTCAAATATAAACAATTTATTAATGTTTAATAATATGTTTAGAGCAATATTTCTCATTAAATCTGGATTGATGATGTTTATATAGTTTAATTATTAAATTAAACTAATTTAATTCGGATTTTTTAGAATTTTTCACTCGATGGAAAGGTTTTTATTACACCTTGCATTTTTTAGTGTAAGGTTTACTTCCATATACCCCTATATAACGAAGTTAAAATTTCCTTGAGGATGTTCAAAACCCTATTTTTTAAAACCTTTTATAAGGTCTTAATGACATAAACATACTCGGAGATGTTTGTATGAAACTGAAAGACCCTCAAAATGGTAGACCTTCAAAGTTAAGAAATCTTGTAAATCGTTATATCCACCATCATAGGATAAGAATCAAAGCACGGAACAATCATGACTTGGATACATACCGTATACATCACGATAAGATAGAAGAGATATGGGATGAAGTTAATATATTATCTTACTCTTCTAGATTGAGATTTAGACATGCACTAAAAGACGTTGGAGTAAATGAGTTTTATTATCATTATTAGAAAATCAAACATGTCCTTCCTGGGAGGGGGTATTTGAGTTATAATAGATTTTATTATAACTGAGTTGTTGCAAAATATGCAACATCTAAATTTTATCGATTAAAAAAGAAGGAACTACTTGAATTTAATTCAAATAATTCCTTAAATGAAGGCATGGGAGGGATTCGAACCCCCGTTTTCAGGTTTACAGGACCCGCACATTTCCTGACTATGTTACTATGCCAAAAAATAAAAAAAGGAATTTAAACAGCTTTTATAAAGTAAATACTGTTATCGCTTGTTATTCCATTGAACCAGCTTTCCATTGTGGCACGGGAGTATCCGATTAGTTTTCCTTGTAGTGAGTTGGCCATGTAGATATTGATTGGACATACTCCCACGTTATAGTCCCAATGTCCCCACGTATCTTTGTAGAGTTCATGGAATACTACTGCTATTTTAGGATCTCCAGCTGCTTTTGCTATCTCATCCCAGGATATATCTTTTTTAGAGTAGGTTACTATTTGGACTTTAACTTTTGTTGCAGCTGCTAACTTTGCAACTATCTTTTTGAATTCATTTGGGCCCGTTCCAGTCGGCCCTGTCCACCCATATTTATAAAGACTTTCCTCTGTTACAAATATGTTAAATAGTTCCTTCCAAGCCTGTTGAATAGCATTTAAAGCACACCATGTACCGGTATCCTGTTTCATATTACTGTCTTTGAGGTATCTTGGACTCCAATAGCAACCGTTTTTATCAGGATTATTTACAACTATTGGGGCAGGTTTAGGTTCAGGCTTTGGTGTTGATTTAACTGGTGTTTTTACTACATTAAATGTTAAATCAGATGGTTCCTTACCCGTCCTTAATTTTTCTTTATCCCATACCTTCTTTAAATCCGTGTAGAGTTTGTAATTGATTTTATTATTGGTTTTAATTCCATTTGTTCTGATTATCACAAAGCCAGGAGTTCCTTTATATGCTTTTACACCTGCTATCATTAATTTAAAGTCAGGACCTAATATCTTAACATTAGGATTTTTGCTTATATCTACTGTCGTTGTCACTGGAGGAACCTCCTTTTTTCCTATAAAATTAGATAACCCATATCTGAATAATCCTATCCCTTTTACATTTCCACATGCTTTAATTTCACTAGTTATAACCGCATTGCTTTTAGGTACAACATTCTTATCTGATTGGTAGGTCTCTAAAATTGGATAAATTTTGTTCGGATATTTCGCATTCCATTTTTTAATATAATCTGATAATTGTGTTGTACTTAGATTGTAATCACCAAGATACATCATGGGTGCGATCGCATTAACTAATGGAGTTATTAAATCCCATCTCTGATTTCCATCAATATCTGTAGGTTTAGTACAAATAATTAGAGTTTTACCTTTTGAATCTTGTCTTAACTGTCTAATCTCAGCTATATGGTTTTCCATATCATAAAATTCAATATCTGCAATAATATTCCATCCTTGATTTGCTAAGTATTTTGTATAACTGAAACCGCTCCATGTCCAAGCAAATGCGACAATTCCAGCTGATTGTATCCGTTTAAGCACACTACCAAATTTATTATAATCTGCATTATGTATTCTGAGATAAACTTCAGAATGCCCATCAGATTTAATCTTATTAAAATCAATTTTATCAACTGGCGTATTAGCAGGATCAACAAATATTCCAATATTCATATAATTACCTCCAAAATATGGGTATTAATAAAGTATAGCAAAGTGCTAAAAATAAATAGAAAATAGTAGATGGATCCCAACGAATCAATGAAATCACGCTTAAAATTAGTAATATCAAAAAACCTCCTGTGAATAGGAAGTTTATAAATAGATCAGCTGTATAACTATGACTGCTTAATTTGATCAACCTCCAAAATTAATTAATTAATTGGTGATTTAATCCTCATTCCCGTAAACCCAATTTTATATAATGCGCCTAAATAATCCGTTAAGGGTATATTGTAGGTTATATCTTGATTTGTTGGATCAAATGCCATTTCATTCCAGACTAAAAAAATATGATTATATTTGCCATCTTTGTATCCTATGTTCAATGTGGATAAATTTTTAACTCCTAAATTGATTAAATATTTTGCAAAGTCATTTGTTTTATGTGTACAATTGTAAGACTGTTCATTATATGGGATGTTGTGAATGCGAAGAAATTCATTATAAATCTTTGTATTTGAAGGATCTAATTTTTCAGGTTTTAAAAAATATAGTAACCTTTGTATCAAACTGATAAGGTCCATAAATGTAAACCCCCAAAAAAGAATAATTTAACTGAATGTATAATATTTGTCTCGTTTAACTATCTTGGTTAAAAAGGGTAATTTTCCTTTATATTTCTCTAACTGTTCTGTTAATACTCGTGAACCTGTGAAAATTATATATTTTTCATCTTTACATTCAAATTGTATAGTTACATAGTTTTCACATTTCTCGGGAAATCGGCTTTTACTTATTTTAAAATTTAACACTAAGATCTCTAGATTTAAAATATCATCAATACGTTTTTTCTTACCCTGGAGAGGTCCATCTTCATCTGCAAAATCACTGAATTTATGGTGCATCTTTAACCTCCTTCCAAAGTTGTTCCAGTCCTAATGATTTTGATAGGTTACGGCCATTACACCATTTAAGTACTCCTTTCATTGATGCTAAACTTGACATGTAACTTGATTTATCCATACGGCCGGTTTTGTATAGATAACTTACTTCTTTTATACGTTTCTTGAATCTTTTTGCGGTATTTTTTCTAAGTAGAATATAGTCATGGAAATGTCGATATCCTAAGAAATCCACTCCATGACTGATCGGAAATACATCGGCTTTGCTTAAGGTTAAATCCAGTTCTGATTTTAAATAAGATTCGATATATTGTTTCATTTCATTTAAAAACCGTTTATCTTCATGGAATAGTAAAAAATCATCACAATATCGGATATAATATTTAATTCCTATATCATGTTTCATGTGCTGATCCAATTCATTCATATATAAATTTCCAAACCATTGGCTGGTATAATTCCCAATTGGAACATTATATCCTCCTTTGACTGAATATATAATGTCTTCAAGAAGCCATAATGTATCCTTACATTTGATTTTCTTTTTAACAATATCAAAGAGGATATCATGATTTAATGAAGGATAAAATTTACTTATATCCATTTTGAGAACATAACCTTCTCTTCCAACTTTTCGGATAAAATCCATGGTCCTTTTACTGCCACTATGAACCCCCATACCTTGACGACAGGCATATGTATCCTGAATCAACAGGTTATCCCAAATCGGTTCAACAATATTCATAAGTGCATGTTGAATTATACGATCAGGATTGAAGGGTAATTTATAAATTAACCGATGTTTAGGTTCAAAAATAGGAAATACTACATAAGGACTCGTTGTATAGGTTTTATTTATAAGTGATTCACAGATCTTTGTGATATTATTATCTAAATCTTTTTCAAAATCCTTTATTGTATCCTGCCATCTACGGCCCCTGCGTGCTTTTGTATATGCAAGGTAAATATTTTCTTCATTTGCAATTTTGTTAAATAGATTTCCATGTCTTTTCATTATAAGTATAATGATTGATTATGGCTTTCCCTGTAATGGTACTAGTCATCTTCAATCCCTCCTTTGTGTATTTTACTACTTCAAACTGTAGTAGGGTTGTAAAGTTCAGATAAATGAGGTATTCTATCTCTGACGTGAACTGACTGCCGATATTCGTATTCGTATTCCACTGATAGTTATTCGAATTACGATACTGTGAACTGGCATTCGTGGCATTATTCCAATTACTGCCTGCAGTGAGTAACTAACTTTATAACTTTACAACCTGTAACAGATCATATTTTGTTACCATAAAAAAAATTTAGATCGGCTCCGACGCGAACCGACCGCCGAGAGACGTAGACGTATACCACCGATAGATAGACGAATAACGATACCGCGAACCGGCAAGCGCGGCAATAGACCAATAACCGCCCGCAGCGAGTTTAACATCACCATAAACACCCTGCCTATAAATTGAACCTTTATTCCCTGCAAGTGCATAATATCCATATGCCGGACCCATTGTGGATAAATCAAAGGTTGTATTTGCTGAGCTAGGTATTACTGCTTCAAGTCTACTATCTGCGCCATCATCATATTTAAGGGCAACACCATTAGTTGCAGCTGATGCATCATGTTTTAGTTTAATCTGGAATGCGGGGAAGTTTGTTTCAACATACACATCTTTTCCAAGAACCGTATTATTGACTAAGAGTTTTTCCCAGATATTTGTTGCATCATATTTTATATAAATTGGAAGTCCGCCAGTTGCGGCGTCGGCATCATGTTTTACTAGGAATTTTTGGTTTGTTCCAAAAGTTAGGACTTTATCTGCCTGTGCGGTTGCAAAATTTGAACATAGATATGGTATGTTATTATCCCATTTTACATAGAGTTGGTTTCCACCAGCCGTGGCAGAATAATATACTGTTATAACGGCACCGGCAGCAGTATCTCCTACACTTGCAGCGTCCACATCATAACGATACCCTTGATCTAGTAACCATTGGTTCATTGCCCCGGCTGCATCTTCAACTCCAATATCACTTATCATTCTCCGACTAGCTGAGTCTATATGCCCTCCAGTTGTTACTGGATCGGCTGCTCCAGTAATGCTAGTTTTTTCGTTACTGTTACGTGCCATTAGTTGGAATTCATAGTCATGTAGGCATCGCATTTTACTTTTCCCGCCGCGATCTACAATATCATTCCAGGTTATTGTATCGAGTGTTGCAGCATTATATACACTTTGAACACCTGAAGCACCATCATCACTTGCCAGATAAATTTGTACCCATAATTTACTGTTTGGGTCATATACAAGTCCTGCATTGTTTAAACTGTTTGCACGGAATTTAAGATCCCATACACTTTGCGGTAATATTTGACCAGCCGTAAATCCTGTGAGTAAATGTCCGGAGATTGTTCCAACATCTACACATAAGGTGTGGAATCCTCCAATTTTCCTAGATGTTGTTGCACTGTAACCACTTGGGTAAGTGGCATTTAAACTAATTAAAAATGCTAAAACTCCGTTATTGTTACAAGCATAAATATAATAATCTTTAGCTGCAGCTATTGTGCCAGTATCCATATTAGATACAGTTGAAATAACTAAATCTGTACTAACTTGGAACCATTGTGATCCTACCTTCATTGGAATAGGGCCGTATGTTGCGCCCTGAACTATTATTTGAGTCGGATCACTCGGATTAATAAGGAGTAATCGTTTTGTTTTGTCCATGTAAAAGTTCATGAAATCTGTTATTCCATTTGGACTTATTTTCCATCCAGTCATTTAGGTCATCTCCACAGGTGCATCTTCAATTTCTTCAACAGGATAACTATTTAAAATTGTGTCTACCTTTGAATCAATTGTTTCCTTTTTTTGTAACGTGTGTTCTGCATTTAATGTTACTACATCTATCCATTGTTCAAATCCTTTCTGACGATGTATGGGATTTGGATTTTCTATTATCTTGGTTTCCCATTCTCCATCTGGTTTGTCAGGATCTAATGGTTTAACTGCCATTGTTACTCCCCGGTCATCAAAATCCTGTAAATTTTGCAAGTCATTTAATGCCTGTTCTTTATGTTCCTTATCCGATAGTAAGTTCTCGAAGTCCTGTACCGTTGCTATTACTTGAGGGTATCCGTGCATATTATCATCCATCCAGTTCATATATTAAAATTCCACCGGCAGCACTTGATTTATAGCGCATGTCACCTTTAACTGTCTTGAAAGTACCACAAGCAGGAACATCCTTTGATGCTAGTGGAGGTATAACAATTTGATTACCTGCTACGGGATCTGTACCAAAATTCACATACATTGTAATAGATGTACTTGGATTGAAAAGTGATGCGGATTTAATACCTGCTTTTGCTACCGTCACTATATTCGTATCACCTGTAGCAGCTGTTTGGTCCCCTCCAAGGATATCTAATGGAGGGTTTTGATTTGCCTCTTTTGCATGATCTGATGGGAAATTAGCTATATTCGCACCATCACCTGTTAAAAGAGCATTTAATATTTCATCATTAGTTACAAGGGCATTATTTTTATCAGTTACTGCCTTGATTACTCCACGTAATGTTGATTCTCCATCTTTAAATTCAACCGCCCCAATTTCTATATCACTTGCATTTATTGTGACATCTGTACCATCTAATACAACATATATGCGTCCATTTTCATCTCCTTGTACTGGAACATTATGTCCTTTACCATCTGTATCTTTATAGTACAAATGCATTCCTGTAGCAGATTCATTTCTACCTGTCATAATCTAAAACCTCCTTTTTATAAGCTAAAATTTAAATCAAAAAATTTAATTAACTGTAAACTAAAAAAATAATAATATGGATTATTTGCAATGCAATAAATGTAAACAACAATATGAACTTTTACCAGAAGAAAAACCAGAAGACTTCAGCTCTAAATGTGGTTGTGGCGGTAGCTTAAAACATCATTTAGATGATGATAAACAGTATTTAAAAGAAAGTTCTGTAGGATATGATATTCATGAAGTTGGTAAAAGAGATCCTATTAATTTTATCTATATTTTTGAATTGGTAATTAAAGGATTAATGTTATTAGGAGCATTTTTTATAGCTATTATTTTATTCCCGTTAGGTTTAATTGTTCTTGCATTGATTGTATATTTCATTTTCTTCTATAAAAAATAAAAGACAAATTTTATTAAATCATTTGAATAATACTATTTATTTGGGGTATTATATTTTGAAAAAATCGAAAATAGGTATATTAAGTGTAATAGGAATATTAGTTTTAGTTGTTATGGCTTCAGGTTGTACTCGTAGTTCTAATAATACAACAATGTCCAATCAGTCTCAGCCTCAAAGCCAAAATACACAATCTTCAACTAGTGGAAATGCACCTATAGTTAAAGTAATTGCTTCGGGTCCTTGGATGGGGCAAATACAAGATAGTACTGGTAGTAAATCAGTTTCAGGAACAGGTTCACAAACATTCCAATTAAGTCAAAATCCTGGAATGGTAATAGTCAGTTTTTCAAAAGACAATACAAAAAATACAGCAAGTACTAATGGAACAGTTACGCCAGATACAAGCACATTAACAGTTCAAATACTTGATGGTAAGGGTAATGTTGTAGCAACTCAAACTACATCAGCTGATGCAGGTAATGTAGCAACCAGTCATTCATTCTAAATTATTTCCTATTTTTTTAGTAAATTATTCATTGCATCCTTCATCAGTAGTATCAGTTAAATCAAGTTTTCTGTGCAAGGTGATTATAGCAACAGCATTATCTGATAACCCAGGTTCATAATAAAAATATCCTGGTACTCCTTGTTCTATTTCTGGATAATCTTCATGATCAATAATTGCAGAAACTATTGGTCTTCCTATGGTTCTATCTACATTAAAATTTCCTAAATCCCATATATTAGGATAACCTGGCAATGCGCCTCCTATAAATTCAACCCATGTTGTAGCTTGTCCATCTTTATAAAAACCACCCACTTGGAGAAATCCACTACTTTTAGGATTTTCCTCTTCAATATTTACATTTGTATAAAATATTGCAGGACTAATATTTGTTATATAATATTCTAAACGAGGATATCCTTCAATACAATAAGGATTTCCCAAACATGGATTTGGAAACATAAACAATCCTAATTTTTCAGATATATGAATTTCAATACTACAAGCTCTTCTAAAATAACCATTTCCCGGACAATCTCCTAATGAATTATAACCTGGTGTTAATATTTTTGTATATTGATAAACATCATATTCACATTCTGTTTTTTCTTTTCCACAACTGACATTTATTGCAAGTTTTTCACCATGAGGACTTGTTAAATTAATAACAACATCCCCAATACCAATTGGTGCATTGCTTTGGGTTTGAATCTGTCCATCTGCTGTGGGTAATCTTAAAACATTATCTCCCTTTGAAATATTTTGACAGACCGGTAAAACTATTTTCTCCCCTGAATTGGTTGTTAATATGGTGACATTATCTCCTTTGTTAACCATTAATTATCCTTCCTTTTCTTGAAGTATCCTAAATCTTTTGCATTCTCAGTTGCAGCTTTATTTACTGGTTGAATTGTTACAGTTCCTTTACTATCTTTAGCTACACAAATACCATAAGTTGGTGCTGTTTTTGATATTTGATGTTTAGCAATGGCTTCAGCAGTTCCATATTCAGATAATGGTCCTAATATCTTTTTATCTGTGGTTGCTGTGATTTGTGTTGTTCTTTGTGCTGTCGTTCCACTCATGCGGATGCTAGTTATTACAAGGGTTTTTCCTTTTAATTTATAATGATCTTTGATATATATTGGCTGTCCAATCTCACAACCTGGAAATTTAGATAATCTCATTGAAATGGTAAATATTGGTCTTGAATTCAAATCAAGAACATTATGAACTTCAGCTTGTAATTGTTCGTAAATTGTAACAGAATTATCTTGAATCTGTTTACCTGGCATAAATCCATAACCTGGCCATGATAAACCATTATCGGTATCATACCACCCATTACGACTATACTCATCTTGATCTTCATATTCAAATTCGTTTTCTTTTCCACCTGTTCCTCTTTGGGTGTTTATAATGCTTTGTCCATCTTCTTTAACAGAATGATCTAAAACTCTTCCTTCATTCAATCCAATAGATATACCCATGCTTTCATCCATAACATCAGTATTGAATATTCTTAATAATCCTTTGTTATCCAAGAACCAGCTTATATTTTGATTTCTTAATTTACTAATTAATGCCATCAATTCAGTAAGTGCATCTGCTTTTGTATCCCAATTTCCTGCAAATCCATTAAAAAGATGGTTTGCATTAAATATTTCATCTACATGGATATCTACACAAGGGCCTTTTTTAACTCCAGAACCAAACATGATCATATTTAGCCACATTTCAGATGTGAATGCTGTTGGCGGAGTGTTTGTTGGACTTATTGGTTGTGATTCATCATAGGTTACTGCATTTATATGGAATGGTTGTGTTATGATTGGATTTGCTTCTCCTCTTCCTGATATTTTCCATAATCTTTCTCCAGATTTGTTATCTTCTATTATATCATCAATGATACCGGTATAGAATCCGTCAGGATTTCCATGTAATTCTGTAAGTCTTATTTTCTGACCAGAAAATAGCATTAAATCTTCTGCACTACGATATGTTATATCAAAAGTAGAATTTTTATTATTACCTTGTTTATCTGTATCCCAACTAATCATATTAGGAAATACAACTTCATTGACTGATAAAAAGATTAGTTTATCGATATTTGATGATGGTTTCTGTGGATTGTCTTCAAATATACTTCCTTGCAAGGTTAAGATCTTACTATATAACTTTCCAATAGCAGTTTTACATTCCAATTCATCCCTTCTATGGGGGGATCTAATATTGGTTATTGCAGATAATTCAGAAACATGATCTGGAACATTGAATATTAAATTATCTAAATATGCTTTTGGACTTAAATAATAATTATATCCTTGTGATGCTTCTATTTTAACATTATAATCAAAATATTCACTATTCCCTGTGAAATTAGCATCATAATCTATCTTTTGGAATATATGTTCAGTATTATAATATACATCAACAATACCATTTGCTGCAACTACTAACCTATATTTTCCAAGAATAGTTCCAGGTGTTTTGGTGAATGTTGCCATTACAATGGTTGTTCCACCTTCCCAGCTTCCACTTGGAACTGTTTTGATTAATTTTATTTCAGTAGGAGTTATATTCAAAGACCAGAAGGTATCATATTGTTTATAATTAAAAAATAGATTTAATGATTCAAATTCTTCTCCTTCTATGTCAAATTCTAAATCAAAACCATGAGGTAATTCAAAATTTTGGATAAATAAAGCTCCTTTTGAACCAAATCTTTTTGCTGGAAGAATTACAAACTTTTGGTTTTCAGTATCTAAATATCCCCCATCATATTCAGTAATAGCTAAATGATTCATTAATGTTTGTCCATCAAAATTGGTTTTAATTAAACCAGGATATATTATCGTTGATTCACAATGCAAAATATCTATAATTGTATTGGATTGTATATGTGCATTGCATTCCAAACTTGAAATATTATGATTATTTCTGATGTTGGTTACCATTTCCAAGTTTGAAAATATAGGGGCAGGTTGAATATCAAGATCATCAATCCAACTTTCTGAATTTGTGAATAATCCATTTGCAGATGAAATATAAATATCTCTTGAAGTTATATCCGGAATTTCAATTGAATCAATAATAATTTCTTCATCTAATCTTACAGATACTCTTCCATTTGCAACCATTATCTCATAATTTCCAGCAGGTACAGGAATATTATTTTCAGATAATGAAATTACATCCCATACCATTCTTTGATTGGTAATATCATAATGATAATGTAATGTTCTAAATCCTGAAGCTGCTTGCCAATCTAAACAATAAGAATCAATATCTTGTTGATTTCCAGAAATATAATTCCACATCACATTAAATAATGCAGTTGAACCACCTAATTTAAATTTTAAAAGAAAACCTTCTTCAATATTTAAATCATTTATTTTCAGATTTCCTCCATAATTCCTGAAATTATTAAGGGATAATCTTTTATTAATCTGATCCAAATAACTATGATCCCATACATTCCAATTAACAAAAGGGGGTTTTTCTGGATGTTGATTCAATAAAAGATTTGGATGCAAAATTGAACTAAAACCTGTTTTTAATAATGATCTTGTTTTAACATTTCCTACTAATGATAATTCATCTCTGGTTGGTTCTATTAATGTGGTTATGCACTCTAATGAAGATATTTGAATCTCTTTTAGAACCGTTACACATTCTAATGAGGATATATAATGATCAGGTCTAATATTGCAGACACAATTTAATTCTGAAATTCTCATCTCTGCTTCTGTAACAATTGAAAAATCATCCCAATAAGTAACGTTACCCGATTCATCATCTACTTTAAATTTACTGATATCTAATGTTCCAAAGTTTGTTATTGTTCCGAGATTTGTACCTGCAAATGTAACAGTCCAATCACTTCCTGTTTTTTGAACGATTACGGGAATAGGATTTGAAGTTGAATAAGATTTTCCAAATAGGGGATATGGATAATTTCCATTTTGATCAAATAAATTGACATAACATCCAGATAATCCATTGAAAAACATCCTTAATTTAATATATTCAGAACCATCAGCATTGGAAAAATAGATATTCCTAACACCTGTTAAACCAGTTCCAACCCATATATTGAAGGATGCACTAAAATCAGTTAAGGTAATATTCTTGGTTATTGTACCTGCATTTGCTGATTTTAGTCTTCCACTTTCAATAATATATCCATCAGGATTACTATCCCATTTAGATAGATCAGTTGAAAAATCATCTGAAAATACTATTCCCATTTATTAACCAACGCCTTTGTTTATTCTGCAGTTAAATCGTATAATACATATAATTTGAATGCAATATCTCCATTCGGAGGGACAGATGTTGCATCTGAAGGAACATTTTCTATTAATTCGATGGCATGGAATGAATTTGCATTTATTGTTCCCAATGCTAAAGTTGTAACTCCTCCTAATTCTGTATAGGAAACATCTTCATTTGTAATAGATTTACCATCAATCCATTTATTCTGAACAACTTCCCTTCCATTCTCTAATGTATCACCAGAATCCAATCCTGTTTCGGTTACAATTTTAATTCTCGTATTATACATTGGTGTAGAACCGGCACCACTTCCTTTATCATTCCAGATATGGATCACTTGTGGATCTGATGAATGACCCATTATCACGTCTCCAAAATCTTCAGGATTACTAATATTTAATTCAACAATATTATCTTCTTCATAATAACTTACAACAGGATCGGCCATTTATTTCAACTCCTTTTTTTATAATTCTGCTTGGATAATTAAACCGCACATAAAATTTCCACCTTCAACAGAGGCAGGAATCGTGCATTTAACATATATTTCCTTATCAGTATTGGCATCAAGATGAGCAATATCCAATGAATCATAATAATCGACATCATCTTCACTTAATTGAATATAATGATAACTACCAACACTACGATATTGCATAATATCGGGAATAAGTTTAGGATCAAGATCTCCTAAAATTAACACAATATTTCTTAAATTAAAATCTTTAGCTTTAATTTTAATTATTTTCGTTCTCATAGATCCAGGGTACATTGTTTCAAATAATAAGTTTAATATCTCATTATTTTCATTATCTGAAATGATAAATGTGGGTACTTTAAATTCTTCACCAATAATCACATCTGCTGGTGGATTTGCGGTATATTTTAGAACAGATATATAATCAATAGAACACGAAGAATTATTATTTCCAATCATCAATCTAAATGGTGCATGAGCTACATCTGTATCGGATGATCCTTGTAGAACATTATCATAATACATCTTTAATTCATGCAACAGATCATCCACTTCCATTTTTAATATATGATAATCATCTAAATCTGGAAAAGTGATACTCTGATTACAAACATTATCCAAACAAGATAAAATATTAAATCCACCTGTACCTTTATAAAAAAGATTGACAGAACCACTGGTTAAACTATGTTGGCTTGTTAAACCTGCTCTTAAATTATCATCCGTTTTCTTAATCTTCATTTCCAAAATACAAGAACCAATATCATCAATTAAAGAAGCTAAATTCAACCAATTTCCTTCAGTATTTGTAATAGTAGCAATAGAATTTGAAACTACTACTGTTCCTCCTTCCTGACTCCATTTTGTATCATCTAAAAGCGTACCTTCAAAATGATCATAAAGAATGCAAACAGCATCAGGGTCTGATTCAGAAATTGCAGCAAGATTATTATAATACACTTTACATTCCAAACTATCAGGATCAGCAGGGATGCTTGGAATAAGTAAAATAAAATTAGCATATCCATTAACCTGAGAATCTGTCATAAAATAGGGTATATTGGTTTTATTTGTATCATTCAATGAGAATCTAACATCTTTAAAATCAGATGCCATTCCTAATTTCCAGAATACTTTAACATTAACAGGATAATTAGTTAATATTCCATCAATACTTCCATATATTCGGAATAATTCCTCATCTTCCCATGCACTATAATCTGTCATTTAATCATTCACCTGTATTAAAAACAAATATCCGCACCCAATTTTACCACCATATATATCTTTGATGGTAAAAGTTAATTCATTAATTCCTTCATGCAGTAATGATGTTACCTCAATATCAGGACCGGGAGCATAATGATTACCTGCATTGCAACTTCTTTCAAAAGAATTTCCATCCGCATTGGAAACAATTAACTGATCATCAATATTAATTAAATCTGTTGCAGGATCTGCCTGCCAATCACTAGCAACATAAACCCGCCCTATGCCATCCCAATTAAATGTAAATGTTCCAAGATATTGTGTAGCAGTTCCAACTGTGTTTATTAAATAAGTATATCCTTGTGTAATCAAATTATACGGTTTTGTAGTATCTGGAGTAGTCAATGGGTCAGGTATTACTTCTTTATTAACTAGTTGTAATTCAAAAATAAGATCAAATTCAATAAGTTCCATTGCAAATTCATCAGGACCGTATTTAGGATAGTATAATGCACCTAACCAATTATCAATTCCGTCACTTATCGGGATAATTGGGCCATCAATACTGGCCTGTAAATCTGAGCCCCCACTTTCTGTTATTTCATTAGTAATTTTTAGACAAGCCATTTCTTTAAAGGCTTTTATTTCATCCAATGGAGTTTCATATCTACTATCTTCATAATATGCTGCACAATGTAATGTTATTTGGGGAAATGATGAATCATCCATACTTTGAATCCAGTATGGCCTAAGGCCATTAAAAATCCAATCTAAATTATCCATAACTAATCACTTCCTTGCTAATGGTCCAACTTTTCCACCTGCTGTAATTAAACCTCTTAAAGCAGGATTTGTTGATAAACCTTCCCCGATATTATTCCCGATATCCTTAGCTTGTTGAGGTGTTGTACCTGCAGGTAAACCAGTCAAATCAACTGTAATACTGATTAAATTAGATTGTTGAGAATTATTACCTAACTGATTTGAAACACTTGGAATAGAAGGAATATTCACATTATTTAAATTAAATTTCCCAAGACCTTTAACTCCTGATAATGCTATGTTTGCAGCCCACGATTCCATATTACCTGCAAGATCTCCAGATAACGGCCCCATCTTAGGAGGACTATGTGGTAAATGATCACTTATCCACTGTAAAGCACCACCAACATTAGGTAACTGGCTTTTAATACCATCAACAAGTCCCCCTATCATGCCAGAACCCCAATTATAAAAGTTTTGAGGCATATTCTGTAACCAATTACCTGCATCTTGGAATGGTTTTTCGATAGCTCCAGGAATACCACTTGCCCAACTTACAATATTTCCAGGAAGATTTAAAAAGAAATGATTTAAAGGTCCGGAAATATTAACATCTAACCAATCACCCATACGCTTACTTGCATCTTTACCAAAAATATAACCCCAAAATTGTTCAGGATTAATATTTAATTTATCCAAACCTAAAAATGTGGCTGCACTTGCATAAGGTATTTTGAACATTTCCCATCTAGGAGCTATAATATCTTTGATATTTTGAGGAACCATTGCATTTATAATTCCTTTCCATGCATCAATTCCAAAAACCTCTTGTGTCTGTTGTAAAATACTTTTATGCCAGTTTTCACCTGCACCGGATAACATTTGTAATACGGTTGTAATTACCATTGCAGGACCACCGGCTTTACCTGTTAAACTTCCAAGCCTACCAAGTATTCCTTCATTCACACTTGTAGGAAGACGCCCCCCAATATTTTTTAAATCTGGTAATTTACCAGTTATCCCTTTTGTTAGATCATCTATAAAACTTAGATTGGGTTTTGGGAATTTGATATCGGGTAATTTGATATCTCCAAATATTCTACTAATAAAATCTTTAAATTTATTTGATTCGGGTAAAATTCTTCCCTCTTCATCATTAAAGAACTTCTTAAATTTATCACTAATAGTTCCAGATTTTAATTCTCCTTTAGTATATAATTCATTTTCAATATTTGTAAAACTTTTAGATATGGATGTTTTAGCATTTATCTCAAAATCTCCAGCATAATCATCAATATTTTTTCCTGCTAAATTCATCGCCATTTTAAATTCAGTTGAAAAATCATCAGTAATAGTTGTTAGACCTTTTCCATCCCCAATAGCTTTAGCAACCATATCTTCCATTTTCCATTTTGGAAGAATTTTAGTATAAGCTTCATCAAGAACATTCCCAACTTTATTCATTCCAGATTTAATATCTGATCCTAATTCCTCTAAAACTACTCTATCTTGTTCTCCAAGTCTGATCTGTTCAGCATACCAATCTTTTCCCCCACTTACAATTTCATCTTTAACTCTACCCATTCCACTTTTAACTTTATTTACTACACTATCAAAATTAAAATTAAAAGTTCCTTTTTCATCAGGAAATAATCTATCTAATATATTACCTACTTTTTCATCAGCTAAATTATCAATTTTCAATACTCCATTTTTAATAACGCCATATATATTATCTAACACATTTGTATATTTCTTAGCAATTTTAGAACCAGTATTAAATAGATCATCAGAATCTTTAACCCATCTCTCTTCTGTTTTTTTAAAGATATTATCAATATCTGGGCCTTTAATGCTTCCTTTTTCTTCACCGAATATATTTGGAATTTTAATTTCTTTAATATCATTTATAAGTTTAGTTCCAAATTCTTTTATTCTAGTTGTAAGTTTAGGACTTTCCTTTTGTATTGTACTTTCCATCTGGGCAAAACCATCATCCAAACCTTTAGTTAAATTAGGAATTTTAATATCCTTTAAAAGATCATCACCTAAGCCTAATCTTTTAGAGATGGCTTCAGGAATATTCCACCCTTTAATAATGTCAATGGCTTTTGTACCAACATTTTTCCAAAATCCTAACCATTTTTGTAATAAACTAGTTTCATCAATGCCTAATGCTGCTTTAATAAAATCTGGAAATTTACCTAAAACATAAGATGTTGCCCCAATAAAACCTGTAAGTCCAACAAACCCTATGCCTAACCCCACAATACCCCTAGTAATATCTCCAACAGGCCCTTCTAAATTATCTAACCAACCTGCAAATCCGCCGAGAGCCCAATTAACAACACCTAATCCTGCTGAAACTGCAGGTAAAACGGTTGCGCCTAATATCCTGCTCATGTAATCTCCAGTAGCAGCGGTTTGGTCTAGAGTATGCCCCCAAGTTGTTTTATATTCCTCCATACCGGCAGCGTTGGCCTGACTATCCATTAAACTGTTCAAAAAAGCGGCTCTTTGTTCCTTATTCATTCCAAGCATTTTATCTTTAACTTGATCGATAGTCATTCCTGTTCTTCTCATAACGTCATCAGAATCAATACCTAAAGAAACAAGTTGCCTATTACCCAAAGTTCCCGTTTGAACAACTCTTGCATATGCTTTTTCAACAGTTGAAATAGGCACGTTAAGATTTTCTGCAGCACCACTCATCAATCCAAAACCACGAGTTATAGTGTCAGTATTATGAACTCCTACAATACCCATTGCAGCGATATCGCCCCTAACATCTCCCATAGTACGACCAGTAACACTTTTCATGTCATTCATGACATTTCCCCATTTGGCTTGTACTTGATCAACAGTTTCGACCATATGATCTTGGGTAGTACCTATCCGTTTCATTGAATCTTCATAGTTACCTGCACCATCAACGGCTGCAGCTATTGCTGCATCGGTTCCAGCACCAATCAGACCTCCCACAGCGCTATCGCTTCCTCCTCCCGAGGTACTATCTCCAGCTTGACTTATATTATCTGCGGCACTTACTGCATCATTACCTACATTAGTTACACTTGTATCTGCATCTTCCATCGCTGTCTGGATTCTTTGACTCGCTTCTTCAGCGGCAGTTCCCATGCCTTCAATATCAGTAGATGCGTTGTTGGCATCGTCACCCAATGTAACAACATTACTATCGTCAACAGGAATTGCTAACTGTGTATTATTTAAGGAATCCACTTCCCCACTTATGTTAGTTAAATCATCTTCAGCATTACCAACAACATCTGCGCCTAATAGGATATCAGTCGTATTAAGAGTATCTGCCTCCTCTTGAAGTGTGAGTAAATCTCCTTCAGCGTTACCACTAAGAGTAATATCAGTGTTGATACTATCAGGAATTTTATCAAATAATCCTAATAAATCATTTAATCCTCCTTGGATATCACTAATATCTATAGCTGTTTTGATACCAAGAGTTTTATCAGACATTTTTTATACCCCATAAATTTAAGAGAAAATAAAATAGGAAATTTTAATAATAATAAAAAATAGGATAAGTAATATGAATATTTTAAATAGTTGGCCTTATTGGAATGTTTTTAAAGAAACGTGATGATAATAAACAAAAAAATTAAAGATTTTATTTATTTGATATGGAATGGTTCAAATGGTTTCAAATGAAGAAATTAAAAGCAAATTGGGAAATAAAAGAGAAGGAATAGGTGTAAATGGATATTTAGTATGTAATAGTTGCCAAGGAGTTTATGAATTACAATCCGGAGAAAATCCGGAAGATTTTAGTTCTCAATGTGAATGTGGCGGAAACTTAAAATACAATACAACCGCTAAAATATTCCAATCTTCAGATGATCCAGAATATAAAAAACATAACAGGGCTATAATAGCATCTTATATCCTAATCGTACTTTTCTTGCCATTGGCCTTAGTTGGTTCTATATATCTTATTACAAGAGATAATAAAAGAGCCAAATATAATGGGAAAATAGTAATGGTTCTTTGTTTTGCTCTCGTACTTGTAGCAGTTGTTAGAGGAATATTCATGTAGTATTAATATCATTTTGAATTTTAGATTCTTTTTGTCTCTGTCGTGCTTTTTCTTCCATTTGGTATTCTAATTTTAGCATCTCATCCTTTTCTTTCTGTTTTTGTTTCTCTGATTTTTGTTTAGGTTTTGGATTTGTATGATCTACTATGTCCAATATTGTAGTTAGATCTAATTCTAGTACATATTCAATAGACCATCCTGTTTCATATGCTATACCTACTATTAATTCTCTGAAGTTGTTGAGATCTTCTTCTAAGGAGATTGTTCCTTTTTTTTATCAGTCCTCTCTTCAGAGGGTGTTGATATTCTTGACATGATCCCATATACTTGTCTTAAATATGGATATTCTATTTCTACATCTGGGATTTTATCGATTGAATCCGTGGATCTAATTTTGGGATTAAATGCTCTTTTTATTCCTCTTTGTCCTAATTTTTCAATTAAGGGTTGTGTTTTTTCGTTAAGGTCTTCTATTTCATTCCGGATAGGTATAGCCTCATTGATTTCTTCATCAGTAAGTTCAGTACCTTCTTTACCTTTAGTTATCTTAAGGTATCTTGTTTGTATTCCTAATGTTTCATTCTGTATCTTGTTTAATGTTCTTAGGATTGCATAATCATTACCACGGAATCCTTTTATTTCAACTTTTGTTCCATTAATATCAATGGTTTCTGTTTTGAATAATTTTGGAATTTTTGATTCTACCATAAATTTAAGCCTCCTCAACAGCAGGAATATAAACAAATTCAACTACATTAGTATCTGGAGTTGAATATCCAAAGATCTGAACTTTATCAAAATCAATTTTTAACTTTCTAAAACATTTTTTAACCACATCTAAAGCTATATCAAAATATTCTTGTGATTTATCAATACAGCCTTTTGGTGCATTTATATAAATAACTTCCATGATTAAAGCCTCCGAATATAATTGTAGTTGGACTGGGATGATTTGAACATCCAGATAGGCTTTTACTGAGTACAGTCCAATATTTTATTTAAAAAAAAATAGGGAAAATTTAGACCTCATCAGGTAATACAAGTTGAGGTAACTCAGGTGTAGTCATATCTAAAGTGATTTTACTTTCTGAATCAACTTTACCTCCAGGGAGATCAGGACTTACTTTAACACTCTCTAGATATATTCTTCCAATTTCTCCTTCGTATTCCATATTGATATATCCATATAATGAGAGGGGCCTATTCCTCATAGTATATCTAGTATATCCCTCAACTGGTGTTTTATTACCAAGATATGGGCCATACATTAATTTACGAATATATTTAATGGTTTGTTCTGTCATTACCTGTTCCATCTTTACACTGATAGTCATTGCTCCAAACCCTGTAACTGTATTGGAACTTCCCATACGCCCAACTTCTTTTTTATTCTGTTTTACTGATGGGGTGATATCCTGCATACGGAATGGTTCTAATGATTCAGCATAGTCTACAACAATAGCATCTATCAAACTATCATCTGGAGCTGTGAGCAATTCAAACTGGGAATATACGTCATACCCTGTGATTGTATCTGCAACAGTTGTAATAGGATTTGATGCTATTAATTCAACTAATGTATCTTCATAGGTATCAGGTTCAGGTGGTGTTCCTGCAGTTGTTTCCCTTGTATATGGGATAACATCTTGTGCTTGCGGTAACATTCCCATTCCATATTTAGGGTATATTGGGCCTTCGGGAACTAAGAATTTTGTATTGCTATTATCTATTGTTCCTATTGCTGCAGCTTTTAAATGGTCTATTCCTAAACGAAAGGTTAGAGAATCTTGCATTAAAATATCTTCATTATCTATATCTACTAGCATTTTTATTCATTCCTCCTTTAAAATTAATAAATTTTAGTAGTTGTAATCAGCCGTTCCAGCTTTTAGGGACTGGTCTGTCATCCAAATTACTCTTTTGTTAACTGGATTTATCATATAATCTGTATCTTCAACTAGTTTTATGGGTGCATTGCTACTTTCTGCAGATGCTAAAACTCCTATAATATCAACAGTTGATTTAGTAGGTTCAGATACTGCAGTTACTCTCATAGTTGGAATTTCTTCTAATACGCTACTTTCAGCTGCAAGATATCTGACAATAGTTCCAATATATAAGTTAAATGTTTTAGCACAATGTCGTCTAAATCCATATCCTATAACATCAGCACAGGTTACAGCGCCTTTACTAAGTTCTACAAATACAGGTATTCCTCTTGTGATTGTAGGTAAGTTTATATATTGTAAACCGCCTGTTGTTGCATTAATTACAAATTGCACATCTCCTGCTGCTAAGTTTTTATCCGAGAATACTACCATTCCAAACTTATCTGAAGCACTCCAATCTGCAGTTATCCCTGTCTTCATTACAGTATGAGTAAGGGCCGCATTATTAGATAAACTTGTAAGTTTGTTAGAACCTGTACCTTTTAACATCCTAGTTGTACTTAATGTATTCTTGAATATTGTGTTACCTGATTCTGTTGTCATATTTTTAGCATCACAGTCATCTATGACTCCAAAATTGGTGTTAACTGTACCTGTAACAACATCAATTGCTTTGTCTGTTACCACCATCTTTATTCATCCTCCTCTCCATTTTCTTTAGATTGTAATTCTTCAATCTTTTTTATTTCAACGTTAATATCGAATCCTTTAATTTTGGGTCCGAATGTATTAATATAATTCTTAGCAGTTTCAAAATCTTTATTTTTAAGACAATTTTTGATAACTTTCGTTAACACTGTTTTATTTACTTTTGAGATATTATGCACCTCCATTTATAAAATAAGTAAAAATTTTAGAGTTTATGGAATAGTAACTGGTTTTTCGGGTGGTTTAAATATCCTGAAACTTGTTGCAGATGCTGTGGTTTTATGTGGCATTTTTGGATTTTTAGGATCTACATTAACAATACGGAAATCATGAACTGGGCCGCCAGGTTTTAAAACTTGAGTTCCTGGAAATTCATCGGATAAAAGAGTTTTGATTTTAAATAGAGCCCCGATGATATCTGTGTAACGTTTGCATAATAATGTAGCGTCATCATCATCGCCGTTAACAAATAGATATGCAGTTCCATTCAATACTGCTTTATCCATTTGTTTACCCATTCCTTTAGGTCCTGTTTCTGGTACCTGGATTATTTTAAGTATTATAACTGTACCATCGAACATTTCTAGATTTTCAGGTTTATGTAATAATACATTTAGGGCAATAGGGGAGGTATCTGGTATAGGATCCCCATTATCGTCTAATAGGGGTAAACGATTACCTTGATCATCAAATATAGGGGTTCCATTTTCATCGACTTGATAAGTAATAGCTCCAGGATTTATGAGGGTTTTTAGTTTATTTTGAATAGCAGTTTCTACTTTGTCAAATCCATATAAAACAAGATCCATCCTTAATCACCTACCAGTCTATCTAAGAACTCATCTAATCTAACTTCAGCATCAGGCATTCCGTCCATAAAGGCCAATGCAGGATAATCATTTGCAATTGTACCAGGATGATGTACATGACGGACAGGATGTAAAGCTCCAGGCCAATATAACCACGGATTACCAAAGATTTCATGAGGAGGTGTTCCTTCTATTACATAATCCCATTGAGGTACAGGACTCCAGATGCTCCGATCTAAAAATCCATCTATATCTATAAATGTTTGATCATAGAGTTCATGAGTCTGTCCAACTGGAGTGTATAATAGGTCATATTCTAGGAATATGTTGGTTACATCATCTATTGTGACTTCAGCAAGTCCTGGAAGATTATCAAGAGTATCTTGAACGAATGGAGTTACTTGATCATCTTTAGTAAACTGAACAAATCCCATGATAAATCACCCAATTAAATTAAACTTGCAAATTTAGGCAATGGAGTTTCTTCTTCTTTTGTTTCTTCATTGTACCCTTCGTGGATTATTTCAATATAGTTACGGAGTTTCTTTTCAGCGTTTGCCTCATATTTTACCGCAGTTGGGCTAAGAGAATCATTACTACTCCTATTAGTATTGTGCATGAAGGCAGCGGTGAATAGATTTGCAGCTTTGATTAATGTGTTCAAGGGGTCTTTTGGATCTATTGGATCTGGTATTGTTGGAATTGGCACATTCTCTGTTATTAATTCATTATTTATTGTGTCTTCGGCCTCATCTATTGCAATTAATAGTAATGCCTCATATTTATCAGAACCATTGTTACTTGATAGTTGGGTTGTTAAAGTTCTTACCACTGAGATATTGGCATAAGTCATAATTTATCTCCTAAAAAGATAAAATGATTCATTTAATCACTTTTGCTTTTTTAAGTAGAAGTAACATTACCCTAAAGAGTTTCTGTTCATCTTCTGTTAATACGGATCTATTCTCTTCGAGTTTCACAGCTTCGGCTTTAACATATTTTAGGACATGTTTATCTTCCCATAGTCCAGGGTTTCTTGTTTCCCATGCATATCCTCTGGCTTTTGTACTGATCTCTGCTTTTGTGTTTTCGATTGGTCCTGTATATCTGACTGTAACTTTTACCAGCTGTTCACAATTAGAACATTCAACTACCTCATTTTTATTGTCAGTGTTTTGGTAATCTTCACCTTTGAGTCCAAGCTTTTTACGGCATACAGGACATGTTATGGCTTCGATTCTGTTTTTTTCTGATTCTAAATGTTCTACTATGTCTTGCTTTTTAATATCGTCAGCAAGATTTAATCGTTCTGTTCGGGATAAGTCGCTGACTTCAATTGGTTTCTCAACTATAACAGGTTCTTCAGTTGATTCTTCCTTGACTTTTTCAGTTTTTAATGCTATTTCTTCCTTGGATTCAGTTTTAGATGTTTCATTTTTCTTAACCATTAGTTTTACCTCCTTTAAAAATTAATTAGACACCTTAAGAGTTGTTCTTAAGGTGTAAGGTCAACAAGGTTGGTTAATGGTAAGAAAGCGTCGAGTTTGTGTACATCAATTGCCTGATATGTGTCAACATTCCAGTAAATTTTGTTATCTTTGTCAGGATTTGGGTTGTTTGTATAGGTTTCTATGTCCTGTTCAATATTTCTTTCAGCTATGTCTTCACCAAAGTAGTGTAGTAATCCTTTATCATTCCCTAAACGTGCAACTTTCATGATGTCCTTAATTCCATTTGGGAAGAGTTTTGCAACGAAATCCATATATGTCGCCTGTGTTTGTGGAATCCTTTTAAGTAGGTTGTTGTATGCTGCAGGACCTAAACAAAGTTTCATTGGTAAACCATCATATTTTCCATCTCCACTTAATTCTGTGATGGCCTCTACAATGACCTGATCAGGTGCTAAAGCGGTAGTGTTCCATTCCTTACCCGAATCAACATCGTAAGGGGTGAGTGATGCATCCGCAAATATTCCCTTTGCTTGTGCATTTGTATCTCCATTGAATATTACATCATCCAATGATTCTGCAACTAATCTTCCAGAGTTACCTGCACTGGTACCGTTAAGAGCGGATTCTCCCATCCTAGCATATGCATATAATTCTTTTTTATGCATTGAAAATCCGTGGGTATGTTCTATTACAGTTACTGTTTTAGGAATTTTCTCCCCACTTTCCCTAGGAACTGTTTCTACCCTGTAACCTCTTTTAGCTTTGCCTTCTGGATATTGGACTTCATCACCTGTCACGGTACGTGTACCTGGTAGTAAATCTACACCCTTAGCAATTGCTAATGTTCCCATTAAGGGGGCTTTGTATGCTTTAATTACTTTTAATCTGTAAAAATTTGTAATTGAACCTGGTATATCTCCCATTTTAAATCATCTCCTTATAGTTTTACTTTTACTGGAACTTTATCAGTTGTAACTCCAGTTGCAAGATATGTTCCAACTACGGTTAGTTTGGCTGCGGCTGCTGCCTGTATTTCATCTATTAATCCATTGATTGCAGCGTTTATATTCGCATCGTCATGGGTTGCAATAGCTGCATCTGTGAATGTATCAACAGCAAGTTTAGTACCAAGACCTCCGGCCATCGGTACACATTTATCTCCAGCTGTAACACCTGCACCAAGTTTAACCCATAATGTACCGCCATTATATGCTTTAACTCTTTCTCCTATCTGATAGCCAGTACGTCTAATTAATCCTCCATTACCATCTGACATCATTTCATCAGGATCAGGAATTACTATTGCTATAACCTGATCGCCCGCACCTGCAAGATTACATTTGGCCTTATCAGAAGCGTTAAATTTAATAAGAGAATATGCAGGAATAATTTCTGCAGCTGTAAGTTCAACAGCTATTTCATGCCCATTAAATGGTTGTAATGCCATCTTAAACACCTACCTTACCCTGTTCATCTAAACTTTTCTGTACTTCTTTTATTTCATCATTGTACTTGTCACCAAGACCTTTCTGCTTATGGCCTCCTGTAAATGGGAGTTCATGAGCTGGTCTTCCTTCAAGAGATTTGGTCATGGTTTTGATGTCTCTTTTAACAAGTTCTGGACCTATATCTTTTTCAAGATCAGCTTTAATTTCTTTGACTAGATCTGATTCCTGTTCAGGTGTCATGTCGGGTTCTAATTTTTTATGCAGATCTAATGATTTTGTGAGAAGATTTTTCTTGGTTTTCTTTAAATCTGTTTCATCAGAACTGTCTAATCTTGTTTCTAATGATTTAATTTTTTCATCTTTTTCTTTGAGAGTTTTCTCAAATTTAGAGTCACGTTCATCTAACATTTTGGTTACATCTAATTTTGATATCATACCTTTCTGTACTCCTACTGTTGGCTCTGAAGGTTCAGGTTCGGTTATGGTTGGTTCAGGTTCATTCTTTTCAATACCTAACACGCCTTTAATGAACTCCTTACCTTCATCTCCAAGACCTTTTACTTTATCTACAAATGTTTCATCCATCCCTTCTGGGATATTCTCAGTTTTAGTCAACTTACCGCCTCCGTTTGGTTTGACTGCTTTTATCATCCATTTACTTTCTTGTAACGCCTTTGTTACGAATTGTAAGTCTGCTCGGACAGGATCACCTAATTTAACTTTCATGTTTCCTGTTCCATCATCTTCTCGTGTATATGGAATCGTGTATAGATCATCACTTGATGAAATATCCCAATCACTACTTACAAAAATAGAATCAGGGGACGTGTATTGAAGATAACAATCACGATTAAATCCTCCCCACTGGTTGGGGGTTCCATACTTTTTATCTAATTCCCCATTAATCTCAGCCTGTATCGTTTCAAAGGCATCATTGACACTCAGTACAGTTTTTTTAATTTTATCTCCTCCTATTGATTTATTCACAGCTGATTTTTCATCTATGAGTTTTAATAATTCATCTGCAGCATCGTATAATTCTGTGTTCTTACCTGCACTACTCATGCCTCCTGCAGCTGCAGTTTTAGCAGCTATAACTCCTTGACGGTAAATTTTACTGTTCTTACCTATCTCAAAACCATAACTACCTGCTAGTTTTTCATCCATATCTGGATGTACGGCTAGGGCATATTTTTTATATTCATCAATTTTATTATCAAAATCAGCAAATAACGGCTTATTCCACGACCCATTATTAATATTATCGTTGTCTATCTGTTCCTTTGCAAAATCAAGACAAGTCTGGTTAACTATCCAATCAGATTTTTTAATCTTTTCAACGTCGATATCTAATGATTTGTAGATCTGTCTACACATCGAACCGTAACATGTCTTTTCGGTCTTTGTTGAAGCTCTTGCTGTTCCTCTAGTGGTCCAGTTTGCAGGTGTGTCGGTGAGTGCTGCTTTGACAAGGAATACACCGTCGATCTTTTGAATACCTGAACCATCATCTTCAAGAATTTCGGTAGCATGTCCTTGAATACTTCCACCGATTGGAGACTCTGAATTAATTAATGATTTAATTGTGGATTCCCACTCTTCATTAACACGTAGATCTACCCATAACACTTTTTCAGCGTCAACCCATGCATCTGTAACGGGCCCTATTATGGCTTTTAAACCTTCAAAATGATTATCATCAATATTAATACCTTTTGCTATCAATGATTTTTTTACGTCGCTACCATCAACATTTAATCCTTTAGCTTGCATAGCCATCGAATCGATACATTTCTCTGTCATCTGATCCCCTTGAAGATCAGGATCTGTATTGCTTATTGCAAATTCAATATGGTAAAAACCATCACTTTGCATTCCACTTTGTGATTTTTGCAGTGGCATTACAAACTCGAATTGTTTATTAAGTAATTTTGCTTCAGGCATAGGCTAGTTCACCTCCTATTAACTCAGTTAAAAATAGAAAATTAATTAATCTTAATTCAATTTCTTAGATGTAAAAAAACTTTTATTATCCTTGGATTTGTTCTTTCTTCGAGCTTTACCAATCTCTTTAACAGTTTCTTTAGTGCTTTTTTTCATGATTAATCACCAACTTCGTAATAGTGCGATTTAACGAAATAGACATTTTCAATAATTTTTAGTAATCAAGTATCAATCCTCCAATCCACGAAATAAGAGTTCATAGGATTTATTAGGATTTCATTTAGGTATAATAAAATTAAACAAAAAAGTAATTATAAAAAAATATATGAAAAATGTTCAAATGCTATGCATCAAATTCAACACCTGCAACAACTAATTTGCATCTTCCCCCATAATGCTCTTCAGGAATCTCTAATATACTCCATGGACTGTTATCGGCATTATCTTGGCAATATTCACATACGTCACTATCTTCCATCGTTACCCAATCAACCTCAATTGCTAAAGTTAAAGTTGCAGCTCCAAATAATCCTGCTTCTAACCATCCTGCTTTTTGGCTTTCAACCCATCCAAACATTCCAAGTTGGTCTAAACGGTTATTGTTGTCTTTAAATGCACTATCTGTACTATTAATGTTTTCACAATATTCTCGTAGTTCTTCTTCATCCATATCAGGATTTTCTTTGGATGCCTCTTTCATGCAAGGTGTCCAACTCGATTTATTTATTGCTTTTTTTATTGTTGATGTAGGTGTAACTGAAGCATAGTAACTGTTCACATCAGTTATGTTAATTATCTGTCTTAACCTTCCACGTAAAACTAGGTAAGCATCTTCAATATTCATTAACTGTTGTCTTAATATGCTGTTTAGACGTGGTTGATCCTCTTCTTGTTTAGGAACTTTAACTTTGTAATCGTCTTTTAATGTTGTGTTCATATCATCGTAACCAGACTGATATCTGGTTTCATCTGATGATTGAACTTTATCTTGAGCATCTTTCATTAATGAATCAATTGAATCATCTACAGCTTTGATTTTATCTTCAGCTAACTGTTCTTTATTTAATAATAATTTTTTAAATTTATTATAAAAATCTTCATTAGGACTAATTAAGGTGTTACGTTGCTTTAACTCTTCTTTGGTTGCAGTTCCTTCACCTAAATTGGGGTTAGCTTCAAACTTTAAGTCATCATTAGCAGTTGATTTTTTGAGTTCAGGCATTACTTTGAGAAGTAAACTATCCATAAAATCTTCATCAACTGGAATCATCGCCATATCCTTACCCCATCAACCCTACTTTTCTTAATGCCTTTTTAAACTGTATAAGTTCCTGTTTCTTCGCTACACTGTTTTTAGGTTCTTCTAAGTGTGAATTTACATTTGCTATTTCAAAATCATCGGACGGTAAATTCTGATAATCAGCACTTTCATCTTCAGCACCAAAATCGATACTATCAGCCATGTCTTGACTACGCCTAATCTCTGTTTTACCTGTCGCTCCCATCTGCCATAATAGTTGCATACGCTGTAATATGCCAAGTAAATCTTTGCTTAAAAATGGTTTATATTCAATTTTAAAGTAACCTTCAACGATCCCTGCTTGAGTTTTAATTTCCTGTGCATATCGGGCTATGAGTTTACGATAAGTTTTACGGCTTCCACCGGCCTCTCTCTTCTGTATTGTGCTGTTAAGAATGGTTTCCATCGAAGATCTATTGACTGTTTTTGCAGCTTCAGCGTTGACTAATACTAATGGAATGTCTAGTTTTGTAGCTAATACATCGTAGGTATTCTTTTCTGTTTCTGCAAAATCAGTGGCTTTACCTGACATTGACGATATTTCTGCAGGTTTTAAAAAGCTCCATGATACGATTGATTTTCGGCTTTCTTCTTGTCTTCGCAATATATCTACTTGTTCTGCAAGTTTTTTATTAGCTTCATCCCAATTCTTTAAAACATCTTCACCCATTGGTGTTTTTTGCAGTTCTTCAACATCCAATACGTTATGTCGATAAACATTAGCCTGTTTCCACATCAACTCTAAACGTAACCCGGGGGCTGCAGCTGCAGTCCTGCAGTCCTGTAAACAATTTTGTAATGCACTTACACCGTAGGGTCCATGCTTATATAAGTTACCTCTTATATTGTAGTCTATACGGTCTTGAGTTAATTCAATTGTTGATGAGTTCTCCCAACTTATAAGTGAATTGTTAACATTCTGTATATACGGTTGTGTTCCTGTACGGTCATAAACAGCTTTTTGAACACTATTCATATCGAGGGTAATTGGATCTATACAGTCAATTCCTGTTATCTTATCATTCTCATCAAAGTAAAATCCACCATTTCCATTATAAGTTCTGATATTACATGCCCGGCCTAATACTTCTGTGAATGCTGAGAACCGATTCATGGTTTCATTGAGTTCCATCTTTTCGAATTGAGCTTCAACAAGTTTTTTAGCTTCCTGACCATCGTCATCTGATTCGAAACCAGTTGGAATTAGATTAACTCCTGTTCCTATGTCTAATAGAACCAGTAAATCTATGAATGGCCCAGCTATACCTCGCTCATAATGAAGTCTGGCTTCAAAATCTGAGATGGTTGGATAATTCTCTAATAATTTCAAGTCATAGATCCCATATCCAGGGTATCGTCTTTGCATCCACCGCATCTGATCATTAGAAGGATCATCAAATACCATGGGTATTGTATCTTTAGGCATAGTTCTGTAACTCCTAGAATAATTGGAACGGATCTAAATTTTTAGGTAATCTTGGTTTACGTAAATAATTAAAGCCCTGACTAAGGCTATCAATAATATTTGGAGATATAGACATTACAGGGGCAAGTCGACCTATCTCACCTTTTAATAATTCAAAATAAGATTCTTTATAACTAGATTCATGATAAATCTTCGTAGTTAATAACTCATTTATCAAGACAAGTCCCTGTGTCATCTCTCTTATAAGGGGGCGGGCTCTGTTAAACTTGCTACCAACTG